>JAFGNM010000006.1 GCA_016927015.1 Candidatus Bathyarchaeota archaeon
AGTCCGTGCCTCACGGCGCTTTCGCGGTTAACGGAAAACGAAACTGGATGCGCAACGTAACACGCAAACTGGCAATCGGCGTGGTTGAAGAAGAGAAAACGCGGTTCGTTGGCGGCGCCGTGGACGCTGTGAAAGCACAAACAAAAAACTACGTTACCTTGGTGCCGGGGGACGCGGAGGGCAAAGAGTTCCTGAAGCAGATTCTGCAGGCTTTGACGTTACAGTTGCCGAAGGAGCAGCGTGAAAAAGTTGGGAAGGCGCCGATTGAACTGGTTAGGGAGTTTGTGCCCTACACTAAAGGCAGGCTGGTTAAGAACTAAGCAGAGTAACCGCGTCGGGTTACAGTAACTATTTATTTTTTCCGCCATAGTATGAGCGTAGATGCTTTATGGAGAGCGTCGTCGAGAAACTCCGGCAAGTCGGGCTTACCGAATACGAAGCTAAAGCGTACTTGGCACTGTTGAACACGCATCTGAGCACAGCCACGAAGGTTTCTGAGAACTCTAGCGTTCCCCGAACCAAGATTTACTCGGTGCTGGAAACGTTGAAGCATAAGGGCTGGGTTCGCGTGTACTCTGGAGTGCCGCTGCTTTTCAAAGCTGTTGCGCCGCGGGCGGTGTTTGAGAAGGTTAAGGGGGACCTTGAAAAGTTTCTGGAGTCTGTCCAGACGACGCTTAAAGAAGAGGTGAACGATATGAAAGAAAAATTTGTGATAAAAAGATTCGACATAGGTTTAGAGGGGCTTAAACAGGAAATCCGGAAAGCCAAAACCGTGGAAATCAACAACGCCACCGCAAGTTTCGTGAAGAAAGTAAACGACGCCTTCAGACAAGACGCCGCAGTTAAAGTGCTCATGTTTCCAGGCGAAGCCAAACCAGACAACATACAAAACGTGACGCTGAAAGAGGCTGAAGTTGCAATCGTAACCATAATCCGAAACAAGGAAGTACCATCAATGTCCATAATACTTGACGAAGGCAGAACTTTCACAGCGTTTCAAGACCCAGTTGACCACAAGTACATCGTGGACGAAATGCTCTACGACGAATGCTCCAAATGCTTCTCGGAGTGGAGCAACCTAAGCTGGAACGCTGGAAACTAGGAGGCGTAAAGAAATGCCAATAGTTGATGGAAAGTACGAGATGAAAATCGGCACCACGTTCACCACGGTTGAAGAAGGCGTAGCGGAGATGAAGCGCATGATTCAGAAGTCGCGGCGAATCAGAATCAGCAACATCCCGATGAGCCTGCTGGAAGAACTGAAGCCGCTGCTTAAAGACAAAGACCTCATGGTAATCCTGCCCATGAATGAAAAGCCAACTGAAGAAATGAAGCAGTTGGCGCCGATAGCCACGACGAAAGCGCGGATATACGTTGACTACAAAGGCGAAGAAGCCAACTCAGGCTCAATCAACTTCGCAAGCACAGTATTCAACATCGCATGGCTAAACGACAAAATCCTTAACGTTTCAACCATGGAGTACGGCAAATGCGTCAAATGCTTAGCGGGCACTTTCGAGGGCGGCTGGAGATACGCGCAGAAATGGTGAAGCCGTCACAACCGTTTCTGTAAATCGTTGAAGTCTTCCTCAAACCTTTTCCTCATTTTCGTGAAACGCATCGCAGCTGAAGGATGATAAGTCTCCACGTACGTTACGCCTTCAACTCGCGGAGCTTGCCAAGCGACTTTGCCCATCAGCACCACTATTTTCGGCTTAACCGTTTTAATCTGCTCCTCCAAGTAAGGCGCGCAAGCCGCTATCTCGTCGGGTAACGGCTTCCTGTTCTCAGGCGATAAGTGCTTAACAATGTTTGTTACAAACACTTCTTCGCGGCGGATGCCGTTTTTCGCGAGCACCTTGTTCAGGAATTTTCCAGCTCTCCCAATGAAGGGCTTGCCCGTCTTGTCTTCTTCTGCTCCCGGGTTTTGTCCAACAAGCATCACTTTCGCGTTAGCTGGGCCTTCTCCGGGAACCGCTTGTTTGGCACCCTGCCGCAGTCTGCATTTTCTGCAGTTGTTTATCTGCTTATTCACGTCTGCCAGAGCCATGTTAAGTCACCTTTACAGCTGGTTATGAAATGCCTATAACATTAAAAAACTCTTCACGTATTATAAACAGTGTTTGCCATAAGAGCGAGTTGACAACGTGAATGAGTAACCATAAACACTTCGGCGAAGGAGCAATACGGAAGTGGCATCACCCCGAAATCAGCTTGGAGAGCATAGGCTTACGTTCAGGCATGACTTTCATGGATGTAGGCTGCGGATACGGGTTCTTCACCATTCCAGCCGCTCAAATAGTCGGCGAAAAAGGCAAAGTCTACGCCGTGGATATAAACGCGTCAGCCATTGACCAGCTGAAACGTGAAGCCGCTGAAAAAGGCTTGAAAAACATCCGCGCAGACGTTGGAGAGGCGGAAGAAACAGTTTTCTGTGACGCGTGCGCCGACATCGTTTTCTACAGCACTGTGCTTCATGACTTCAGAGAACCCGCAAAAGTTTTGCACAACGCTAAAAAAATGATTAAACCCGATGGAACGCTAGTGAATTTAGACTGGAAGAAAAAGCCCATGCCCTTCGGTCCGCCCGTGCAAATCAGGTTCAGCGAGGAGCAGGCTTCAAACCTCATCAAGCAGGCGGGTTTCACTATAGAGAGTGTGAAAGATGTGGGAGACGACTTCTACATTGTCACGGCTAAACCGCAGTCTTCTTCCTATACGGGAAAACATTAAAAGCCCGTTTCGTGTTCAAAAACCTCGGATGTTTCTATGAAAATCACTGTTGGAGATAAAGCTCCAGATTTTACGCTTCCTTCGCAGATGGGCGACAACGTGACTCTTTCAGAATACTTCGGCAAAAAGAACATAGTCCTGTACTTTTACCCCAAAGACGAAACCCGCGGCTGCACGCGCGAAGCCTGCGAGTTCAGAGACAGCTACGACATCTTCACAAGCTTAGGCGCAGAAGTGCTAGGCGTAAGCTCAGACACCTTAGAATCTCACCAATCTTTCGCCACCCACCATGGGCTGCCCTTTCTGCTTTTAAGCGACGAAAAAGACGAAGTCAGAAAACTCTACGGCGTCCCCTCAACAATGGGCATAATCCCTGGGCGAGTGACGTATATAATAGACAAGAAAGGCATCGTCCGGCACATATTCAATTCCCAGTTTCAACCCGAAAAACACATAGAAGAAGCACTGAAAATACTCAAAGAACTAGAAAAAGAGTAACATCAATTCTAGCTTCGGGCTAAACCAACGTGCCTACCAGTTTCATTCTTTCCAAGACTTCTTTTCCATGAGGGGCGAGCTCCAATTCTTCTGCGACGTCCTTTCCTGCCTGGTGCATGCCCATGTGTTCGCCGCTACGCCAGAGACCGCTCTGCGAGAGGTCATAGACCTTGCCTTGGTAAGCGACGTATGCTGGTTTGCCGTTTTTCCCATTGCATTCCTCAAGTTCTTTAACTGTGAACTTTTTGAGCTCTGCCAAAAACGTCACCTTTAACGTCCTGTACAAAGGTAAAGCAAGTTTTAAACATTTAGGGAAACGGTTTGCTTAGTTGAGAATAGTGGAAGTCCCGTAAGCGGCGTTTATGTTGATTCCGCCCGTGGTGGTTCTTAAGTTCACGAGAAAGTTGTTTCCAGCGGGATAGTTACTGGACTGAAGGGGCGACTGGTTTCCCGAAAACCTCTGCACATCTACAGTTATTCTTCCCACAGTCGTGGTGGACTCGATTCTGGCGCCTACATCACCGTCAATTGCCATGGACAGGTTGACGTTGCCAGTTGTGGTTCGCGCGTTCACAGTGGCATTTCCCGAAAGATTGGTCGCCGCCAAATCCAAGTTCACTGCTCCTGTGGTTGACTGCAGATTAACTGAGACATTGCCTAGAACGTCCGCTTTATTCATTTTGAACTGCGCGCTTCCAGTTGTGGTGTGGAGTGTGATGGCATCGGTGATAACCACGCCTTTTGATAGGTGGACATCTACGTTGCCTGTTGTCGTCTCCAAATCTATCCTCTGCAAAGTCACCTTGGTGTCAGCGTCCATCACGATGTTGCCGACGCTTGAGCGGACCTGTAATGTCAAGCTTGCCGACGGGTCAATGTACACGTCGCATTTCACGTTCAAGCTGTGCAGTATCGACCATCGGCTGGTTTGGGAGACGCTGGCGATGACTACCACAGAGTTGTTTGTTGCTTGGTGGCTGAAAGTTACATTTACGGCGCGGTTTGGGTCGTCAAGGATGCCCACGTTACCGTCTGCGGTTACATTTAACACAGCCATGTTGCTAGGCATACTCTCGAAAAAGATGTTTACTTGGGCAACGTCAGCTTGAAAATCCAGAAACAGGTTATCCATGTCAGCCTCGGGGACTTGGTTTGTCTGGTTGAAATGGACAGGGTAGAACGGTAAAAAAAGCAAGGTGCCAATCACTGCGGCGGAGACTAAGACAGCTATCAGAATGACAACGGGTAAAATATAGTACGGTCGCCTTTTAGGCGCTGTTTGGTTAGGTGCCGCGTTCACGGCGGTGACTGGTGTTCCGCAGGCAGGGCAGAACCTTGCAGTCTCGTCCAGTTTGGCTCCGCATTTACGGCAGTAAGGCATACACAAAACTCCATTTTAGCGGTAACGTCGTTTTCGAATTTAAGCGTTATCAACCGCATGTGCCTAGGTGTGTTTAAATCCCGGAAAGAAGATATACACCCAAACAACAATTTACAGCGAGGAAACCCGGATGCCCTATTGCAAGAAATGTGGAAACGAGCTCCCCGAAGGAGCAAAATATTGTCCTGTATGCGGAACCTCTGCGTCCACCGAAGAGACGTCTGCTGCGTCCACTGTGCAAACCGCGTCACCTGTGTCTGAAATTTCTGGGGTTAAATTGGCGTTTTGGGGCGAACGCTTCGCCGCATGGCTGATAGACGTCATAATCATCGGCATGGTAGTGGGCATACTTGGCGTGTTTAGTTTGCTTGCAGGCGTTACGTGGTGGTCTGGCTGGCCTGGCTGGCTTCCATTTTTCAACTTCAATCTGGGCGGCGTCATATACTTCCTGTACTGGATGTTCATGGACGGCTTGTACAGGCAATCGTTTGGGAAAATGGCTATGCGACTGAAGGTCACACGCTTGGATGGTAGTCAAATAGGTATGGGATCCGCGGCTTTGGAGAGCATCGGCAAAGCGTTTTTGCTTCCACTGGACTGCCTGCTAGGATGGATTCTCTACCCGAAAAGGCGTCAGAGAATCTTCAATTACATATCAGAAACAATAGTTGTAAAGGTAACCTGAAAACGCTTCAGTAAGCGTAGCTTTTTTCTGTTGGCACCCATCGGCATTATTAAGTAATAGAATTATCTTTCTATGCATCAAAGTGAAGCATGCTGGAGGGTGCGGTTAAGTTCGGAAAAGTTTTAGTCACATCCGCGTGGCCCTACATTAACGTGGTGCCACACTTAGGTAACCTAGTTGGCTCAGTTTTGTCTGCAGACGTTGCCGCGCGGTATTACAGGTTGCGGGGCGACGACGTGCTTATGGTAAGCGGCTCGGATGAGCATGGCACGCCCATCGAAGTCGAAGCGTTAAGGCAGGGGATACCGCCTAAGGAGCTGACGGATAGGAACCACGCGCAAGTAGCCGAGTTATTCCGTAAGTGGGGTGCGTCATTTGACAATTACACGCGAACCGAAAGCCCGGTGCACAAAGAGTTCGTGCAGGAAACGTTGATGAAAATCTACAAGAACGGCTACATCTTCAGCCAAGAAACGCAGATGCTGTACTGCGAGCACGACCAGCGCTTTCTGCCTGACAGGTTTGTGGAGGGAAAATGTCCCTACTGTGGTTGCGAACGCGCTCGCGGAGACCAGTGCGACATGTGTGGGCGGCTTCTGGAAACCACTTTTCTCATAGAGCCTTACTGTGTAATCTGCAAGAACAGGCCAACCGTAAAAACTACCCGTCACTGGTACATTGACCTGTCACGGTTCGCAGACCCGCTCATCAAGTACCTCACGGAAAACAAGCAGCTTCCGGCAAACGCCAAGAACTTCAGCCTAAACTGGATAAAAGAAGGCTTGAAACCCCGAGCCGTCACGCGCGACGTGGAATGGGGAATCCCGGCGCCCTTTCCCGAAGCAGAAGGCAAAACAATCTACGTGTGGGTCGAAGCGGTCTTAGGCTACGTGTCAGCCACCATTGAATATTGCAGGCGGATCGGCGAACCTGAAAAGTGGCGGGAATTCTGGTTTGACAAGGCGGCTAAGACGCTGTATTTCGTGGGAAAAGACAACATCCCCTTTCACACAATCATCCTTCCCGCGCTGCTTTTGGCTTCAGGCGAAGACTATAATCTTCCTTGGAACGTCTCAGCCACCGAGTTTCTCCAGTTCAAAGGCGAAAAAGCCTCAAAAAGCCAAAGAATCGGCATCTGGATAGACGAAGCGCTGGAGCTTTTCCCAGCGGATTACTGGCGTTTCTTCCTGATGGCTACGCGTCCAGAAAGCAAAGACAGCAACTTCTCTTGGGACCTCTTCCTCGAAAAAGTAAACGCGGACCTCAACGACACTTTCGGCAACTTCATTCACAGAACCTTAACTTTCATAAACGCCCAGTTCAACGGCGAAATTCCACAACCAACGCTCACGGCAGAAGATGAGGCGGTCTTGCAGGCTATCAGAGAAAAAGTGGAAACTGCCGCGCAAGAATTCGAAGACGCTAAGCTGCAGTCCGCTGCAAACACTTTAATCAGCATAGGCCGCGTTGGAAACCAGTACCTGAACGAGAAGGAACCGTGGAAACTCGTCAAAACAGACAGGGAGAAAGCAGCAACAATCCTCTATGTAACAGCACAGGTCGTGAAAGCCATAACGGTGGTCTCAGCGCCTTTCATGCCGGCAACGGCGGAGCAGCTCTGGCAAACGCTGAACCTCACTGGAAGCGTCCACACAAGCAGATGGGAAGACGCCTTGAAGCCTTTGGAAGTGGGGCATAAAATAGCCAAAGCGAACCCGCTCTTCAAGAAAATTGACGCTGACGAAAAGAAACTCGACGAGATGCTGGCGGAAGTCAGAGAGAAAATGGCGAAACCCGCCTAAAGAAAGCTTGGTTAATGGACATGCAAGTCAAAGCAGATCTCCACGTTCATACAACCTACTCCAGCGATTCAGTAATCACGCCGAAAGAGCTTGTTTTCTACGCCAAAAAACGCGGGTTAACCGCCGTGGCAGTGACTGACCACAACCAAGTTGAAGGCGCCTTGAAAATCGCCAAAGAAATAGACTTCCTAATAATCCCAGGCACAGAAATTTCCAGCCTGCACGGGCATATTGTAGGCTTAAACGTGAATGAGCTTATTCCGCGAGGTTTAAGCGCGGACGAAACAGTTGACCGAATCCACAAGGCTGGCGGCATCGCCATCGCGTGCCACCCCTTCGCCCTGCTAAAAGGAAGCATAGGCGGGCACGTTTCCGGCAAGTTCGATGCAGTTGAAACCATAAACGCTTCGGCTTTCCCGTTTAACCGGGCAACCAGCAAAGCCAACCAGTTGGCGGAACGGTTGAAGCTGCCTAAGGTGGCGGGGACAGACGCGCATTATGGTCCAGTGATTGGTCAAGCTTACACGCTGATTGATTCCGAGGCAAACGTTGAAGCCATAGTCAAAGCTATAGCGAATGGACAGTGCAAGCCCGAGGGAACATGCATATCCCTGTTGATGAGGCTTGAGAATCAAGGGCGCTTCTTTTGGAAGTACCTGCAAAACAGCAAGACTGCTTAAGTCACAGCACAGGAGATCTACTTCAAGAAGCGTAAACATTAAGCGGGTCTGTTTGGCGTTTCCTTTTTCCTGAAGAATTTTCTTCGCTTCATTAGCTTATTTGGTGGAATTGTTGGTCGTTGAATTGGTACAGCGCTTGATAATCGGACAGCGTAAGGAAGTCGCCCACAAGCGTTGCCCAGCCGTTTTCCTGCGGTTCCAGATTGTACCAGCCTAGCGATCCCAAGTTGATTTTCACCCACGCGTGGTACCCATTCGGGTTCTTGCCTATGACCACGTAAACGTCGTCTGGAGAATACCCAGCCGCGCGGAGAAGCGAGCACAAGAGAATCGAAAAGTCTTCGCAGTCACCCGTTTTCAGAGCCACGGTTTCTTTTCCAAGCTGCCAGTAGTCGCGAACTCCGTGAACGGCGTCATCGTGCTCATATTTGATGTTGTTTCCAACCCAGTTTCTCAGTGCAATCCAATCCTTCATTTTCAACAGCGCATCCTTCAGCACCTCGTCCTTAAGCGCAACCAAGCTGGGTTCTCTGGGCGTGACAAACAACTTGGCAAGTTCCGTGTTGTCGCTGAAAGTTCGCGGCATTTCTGCGCCAAACGAAAACGAGTAAGCGTCCACGGAATCTTCGCATGAAGCCTGCAGCGACACCAAGTGCAGCTCACCAGAAGCCGCCGGAACCACCAGAGAGTAGTTTGCGTTGTCTGAAACCGAAAGGGACGGGATTAGTTTAGTTGCCTGCGGTTCTCCGTCGACAACGGCTGCCAGCGTCACGTTCTGCGCGGTCTCGTTTCCCATGTTAGAAACTGAATACGTGATCGCATAGAAGCCTTCTGGCGAGTTGGCTTCATCAACGTAACCGTCTACTCTTAAAACCGAGTTGTACGTTGCCTCAGGTTCGCGAAGCGAAAGCCTTTCTAGGATAGGGTCAAGAAGTGAAGTTGTGTCTAAAACAAAAAAGGCAACCACTATCACAAGCACAACAGCGATAACGGCAAGCGTTTTGGACCCCATCTTAACTCAACTAAACTTGTCCATCCAAACCATATAAACATTCAAGTTTGAAGGTGCTTCCGAAAAAGCATATGGGGAAGCAGAACACAGTATTAGTTGGTGTTTGCGACGAAAAAGTTGGCGGCAGCTTTCATTTTTGCGCTTGTGTTTTCAGCGGTAGCAGGATTGGCTGATTTTGCAGCAGCGAACCCTGGCTCGGACACGCTGCCGGTCCTTGTGATGCCTGAAGAATACGTCAACTACACGATTACCTGTGTTAACGGAACTTTGTGGGCGAAAATTGACGGAACATACCCGTTGCGCATCCTGACCGAGTCGGATGGTGTTTCGTCTTGTGTTCTTGCTGAATTGCCGATGGTTTATCCCACACCACCGGGCACAACGAACATTCACGTGTGGGTGAATGGTACGGAACTTGAGTGGAGCAACTGGTCTTACGATACGCATCACACTGCCATCGGCGATTGGGCGATGATTTACTGTGTTGTTAGCCCTGTTTCAGATTTTTTTCTGCTTACGATTCATTATGAGCATCCGCTTGCAGTGGTTAACGGGAGCAGCCTGTTCCTGTACGACCTTAACATTAGTCCTTACTTGACGCCTTTAAGCAACAGCTCCATAGCGTATTTTACGGTGCGTTTTGAATCTGCGGTCTCGGATGTTCGTGCTTACACCACGTGGACTGATAGCGTCTGGAACCAGAAGGACTTCGCGCTCAGCAGTGAGGGTGATGTGGAAACGGTGACTATCGAGATGCGTTCTGTGCTGGGTGAGCCGTTGGCTGGTGACTTGGTGGTGATGTTCAACGATTCTTCAGCGCAGGTTCCAGAGGAGTTTCCGTACTGGTTCGTTGCTGTTCCGGTCTTTGTGGTGGCGGGTTTGCTGGCGGTGATTATTTACAGAAAGAAAAGCCGATGATAATCTGGTTTTGCGGTTATGCTCTGGTTGAATAATGAGGGAAATGTCTCTTTTTTGCCTGAGTTTTGTTTGCGTGAGGGAAAATGCTTTACCGCGTTTGTTTTTGCTTAATCAGGTCGATTGAGCGTCGTTGCTTATGGTAGTGCGGGATTTCATATTCGAACAGTGGCACTTTCTTCATTCTTTCTTTGCTTCTCCCGCTTTAACGGAAAGGGCTGGTTCAGATTAAAGCATTTTCTATGTAGAAACTATAAACTATATAGTAAAATACGCGTTTAACATCTTGCTGCGTCAGGGTGGAAACGTGTGGTTCGCGGGGAAAAACCGAGAATTGCCTATTGGCTGGACAACAGCCTTTACTTGAACATCACCAACAAGTGCTCTAACGCCTGCTGGTTCTGCGTCCGCAACTTCAAACAGGGCGTTGGCGGCTTCAACCTGAAACTGGAAAGGGAGCCAACAGCAGCCGAAGTGAAAGCTGAGTTGGAAGCTGCTTTAGCGTTGCGGCGTTGGGGCGAAGTGGTTTTCTGCGGTTTTGGTGAGTCGACTGCGCGGTTGGATGTTTTGTTGGAGGTTGCGCGTTGGATACGGGAACGCTGTGGCGGTTTAGTTCCGATTCGGGTTGACACGAATGGGCATGGTTACGTGTTGAATAAGGGCAGAGAAGTTGCTGAAGAGTTGCGTGGTGCAGGCGTGAGCAGTGTCAGCGTCAGCTTGAATGGTCACGATGAGGCGAGTTACGCGGAGAACTGCAGACCAGAGTTCAGTGGCGGTTTCGCGGCTGTGCTGGAATTCGTCAAGAAAGCTAAGACTGCTGGGTTGCAGGTGGAGGTTTCCGCGGTGAGGATGCCTGAAGTTAACATGGAAAAAGTCAGGGCAGTTGCCGAATCATTAGATGTGCCGTTACGAGTTAGAGATTACATCCCATGCTTCTGGTGAACTAACATGCGATTTTTTTCTATAGCCCCCCTTTATATAGAAACTAAATAGTTCTGAGCGAAGCGCCGCGGGATAGACTCCTCTACTGGTTTCTGCAATGAACCACTATTAGAATCCAAATATGCTGAGTTGCCTGTGTACTGGGGTTAATGAGAATAGCCCAGCAAAAACGAAATTTTGTCTCTTTGCTGTGTCACCCATCGCTCGCACCGAAAACCATAGCGCGTTAAGATTGGAGTAAATCAATTCCAGTTGTGTTAGATTTGCTTCTGTCAGGAAATCGAAATTGCTTTAAAGTTTTAAGAAGACAATAGCTTGCTGAAAGGTCTTTGAATGCCACAGTTTAGTCAAATACCGCTTCCTATAGGCCAAATGCGGCTCTTCAGTTCCATAGTTATGGGGTTAGCTAGTGGCTTCTTCATTTTTTTTGGGTCAACAAATCACGGGTGGTTTACGCTAACTCGTCAAATTTACTTCGTGTTCGCCGTTGTCGCAGGGTTGCTTTTTGGCGTTCTTGAAGCTAGCCTTGTTATTCCAAAGTTAGTTAAGAACAAGGAAGCGTTTGTTTGGCAAGTGGTGCCAATTGGCGCTGCTTTGTTTGGAGTACCCTTGCTGCTAGTTATAGCTTTTTTTGGTGTTTCAGAGTACTTGCAATTTGGGGTCTACGCGTTTTTTCCATTCCTTACAGCTACAGCTGCTGCAAGTGGCTGGCGTTTCAGAAAGTTTGAGAAAGAGAACAAAGTGGACGCCTTTATGTCTTATTTCGGGTTTGAGTACTGGACACAACCGACTCTTGATTATAGTGAACTGTTTTACTATTTTCTAAGGGATGTGGCGTCAAAGGGCCCTCACCATTTCTGGGGGCAATTAGGCTCTTCTCGGGGTTACATAGGGTATTCTAAAATTTTTATGGATATGCTCAAAGAGAAACCAGAAATTGACTCTTCAACCCGGAAGAATTTACTTAAAATTCTGAAAACCATGAACAAATATAGATACATAGGACTGAGTGGTCTTGCACTTTTTATAGGTTCAATCTCTGTTATTATGATTTTGCTCTTTGGAGCTGGATTGGGGTATATTCATTTGAATTTCAATGTAGCTGATATTGTAGGTCCAGCGTCCGGAATAATTCTTTTCAGTTTTGCTATCGGAGTTCTTGTTCTGATGAAAAGCTTTCAAAGAACAATTTCACGACTTTTAGCCAATATCGACACAAGTAAGTTAGCGCTTTCCACGTAAAATTTGAAGCTTTTAATTATTCAGGCGATTGGTTTTTGTCTGCCCTTTGTCATAATATAATCCAAGTGAAGTATAGTGTCGTTGATTTAGCGTTTCTTCGAGTAGTATGCCAATAGACCTAAATCTAAAAGAGCCAGTACTATTGCGGCAACCGCAATCAATGTTGTTGTAAAAGGTTCTTCTACGCTGAAATAGACTGTTTCGGAGGCTTTGTTCCCCGCCTCATCGATTACATAAACTGTTAGGTTATGTGTTCCTTCGGGTAACCCACTTAAGTTTGTGTTAGGCAAAATGTCTATTTTTCCATAGTGGTCTAGGCTGTACCAAAGATGGGAAGTTGGTTTGTCCACTGTGAAGGTCAAGCTGATATTTTCCAGATTGTAAGTCTTGTTTTCTGGAGCGAAAATCGAAATTGCCGGTGGGACTATGTCCAAGAGAGGTGAATTAATGTTCTCTTCAATGATTAGCTCATATGAGGTGTAACCACAGACTTCCGCTTCAATATAGAAAGTTCTTTTTTGACTGTTTTGAATAACCAATGTTCCAGTTTTGGTTTCAGAAAATATTTTCCCTGAGACTTCACCAACCTGTTCATGTATTGTATATTCAGGTCGAACCACAAATCTGAAATCGCTTCCATCACCAATTGGTAACCCACTATCTAAAGGTACAATACTCCATCGAACCCTCCAGTCAATATGACTTACCGAAAATACATAATCTCCAGAAGTTTCCCCACTCGCTACCCCACCTGAACTCCTAGCTACTTCAACCCAAACTGGAGAAGCCGCAGATGCAACCTTAACGTTTCCAGTTGCAGCCACTACTGAGATTAACATTATCAACATGAGTGACAGTGCTAATACTGTTCTCTTCATAAGCACCAAATAACAATACGTGAAATTTGCACTTAGCTTTTGCGACTGCCTCTTTACCCACATAGTCTGTAGAGCATTAAGCTAACCAATAGTGGCGAATGGTTTTTGTCTGCCTTCACCTACATAGTAGTTACAGTGAGCAGAAGTGGCGTTGATTTCGCGGTTTGACCCTTGGCGTTCCAGCATGTGCACGTGCCCGCCTAAAATGACTTTTAACCCTTACACTGGATGCGACCACGCGTGCGTCTACTGTTACGCTTCAAGCTACATTCCCCAATTCGCCAAGTGCAGACCGAAAAAAGGTTTGCTCCCGCGGTTGCAGCGGGAAGCCGCGAAGCTGAAAGGCGAAACAGTGTCAATCGCCAACAGTTCTGACCCGTACCCGCGCTTGGAAGCCACAGCGGGGCTGACGCGGAGATGCCTCGAAATCCTCGCGGAAAACAACTGCCGAATCCAAATAATCACAAAATCCAACCTCGTTATCCGAGACGACGACCTTCTAAGCAAAGTGCCGTCAACGGTCGCCTTAACCATAACAACCGACGACGCAGAAGTGGCAAGACTCTTGGAACCTCACGCTCCACCGCCAGATGCACGACTTAGAGCCGCTGAAGACCTGATAGGCAAAGGCATTCCCGTTTCGGTGCGGATAGACCCAGTAATCCCTCTGGTGAACGATAATCAGGAAAAACTCGTTGCTGTACTTGCAGGCATCGGTGTCAAACACGTGACAAGCTCAACTTACAAGATAAAACCGGACAATTGGCGCCGATTCTCCGCTGTCATGCCAGAGGTGGCGGAAAAACTGAAGCCTCTCTACTTCAAGCAAGGCGAAAAAATAGGCGGAAACACCCTGTTGCCAAGAGACTTAAGGCTTAAACTCATGAAAAACATCCGCGACCTAGCCCTTGCAAATGGCATGCAATTTGGTGTCTGCCGAGAAGGCTTGGATAAGTTGAACACGGCGGCGTGCGACGGCTCATGGCTGCTAAACAGTGAAACGAGGTGAACATGAGGCTTATGCAAAAACGAATCGTAATGTTGGTGGATTTTGACTATTTTTTTGCCCAATGCGAAGAACTGCGAAACCCAGCGCTCAAGGACAAGCCGGTCGTCGTAGGCGTTTATTCGGGACGCACTGAAGACAGCGGAGCCGTAAGCACCGCCAACTACGTCGCCAGAAAATTCGGCGTCAAATCTGGAATCCCCCTGTACTTGGCAAAGAAGCGGCTGGAAGGCACTGAAGCAGTCTTTCTGCCCGTTGACGACGAGTTTTACGAGCAAATCTCCGACAAAATAATGCGTGCGCTCAGAGGCTACGCTGACAGCTTCGAGCAGATGGGAATAGACGAGGCTTACTTGGATGTAACGCAAAAAGTCCACGGAAGCTTTGAAGCCGCAAGCGATTTAGCCCGGAAAATGAAAACCGCCGTGAAACGCCAAGTGGGAATCGCTTTTTCCGTGGGCGTCGGACCGAACAAGCTTGTGGCTAAAATCGCGGCTGACAGCCAGAAACCCGACGGCTTAACAGTCGTCAAGCCTGAAGAGGTTCAGCGGTTCCTGTCGCCGTTGCCCGTTGACCGCCTTATTGGCGTGGGGAGAAAGACCGCCGTGAAAATGGATGAGTTGGGCATGAAAACAATTGGCGATTTGGCAAGATACGACGTGCAGCGACTTGTAGAAATTTTTGGGAAAAAACTCGGCGTCTACTTTCACAATGCAGCCAACGGCGTGGACAACGAGCCCGTTCAGGAAACAGGCGAAGCCGAATCAATCAGC
>JAFGNM010000067.1 GCA_016927015.1 Candidatus Bathyarchaeota archaeon
ATCGGCGAGACCGAAATGGCGTTGTACACCCGCTCCAGATTTGACAAGCTGGGAATTCCCTCTTATCCCTCGCCGGAAGATGCTGCGAGAGCCATGAACGCGCTGGCTCGCTACGGGGCATACTTGAAAAAGGAAAACTGCGCAGAAGAGCATGTAAGCGAATTCTTGAAGAAAAAACGTGGGTCTTAGAGGTTAACCGTGACCGCTACTTCGCTGCCGTCTTCGAGCTGAAGAGTCTCTCTCAGGTTCACAGAGGCAATGATTTCTAAAAGGTTCTTTGGATAGCCCGCGACTTCAGGAACTACAATGGCGCACTCCAAAGTGCCGATTAACGCCTTGAAAAGCAGCCCGTTGCAATAGCCGTCGGCAGGACAAATCTTTACTGAGGGGGCTTTTTCAAGAAGTTTTCTACGCTTTGCGCTTTCTTCAGAGAGCTTCACGTTCAAGGTTCCAGAATACGGGACGAAACCGAGTTTTTCCGTTATTTGCCGTTTAACCCATGGCAGTTCAAGAAATTTTTTGCCTTCGCCTCCGCCGGAGAAAACTGTGCCGCTGAGTTTTATTCTTTTCAACAAGACAGCGCTCCTGAAGGTGGGTCTGCACGTTGCAGAGTGAAGGTTGTGGCGTGGGTTATTTTTGTTCCTTTAGCCATTTTGCAACTTTTGTGAGAATAGGATCGGAAGATATGTCAATTACCGGCACAATCATCTTTTCTTTTGTTTCTATTGTTAGCTCGTATTTTGGCATTAGTGAGTAGCCGACAAAGGTCCAGTAGACTTTGCCAGTTTCTATCAGCGCCTTTGCGACTGCCGTCGTGGAAGCGGGAAGCGGGAAGTACAGAAAGACTACGCCGTCGACCCAGTACAGTCCAGCCAGCTTGCCGCCAGCAATTACCGCCGTGAATCGCGCCAAGTTTTCAGGCGTTGAAAAGTATGTTCGCTCCATTATAATGATTTCTTTGAAGGGTTCGTACTTAACAGTGACTTTGCTTTCACTCATAAACACTCACCGACCTGCAAGTTATTGTGTCGGGAGTTCCCTTTTAACCTTGCCATGAAACCGCCATGCTAAGCTGCTTGGCGGCGTTTCCAACAAATTATTTTGGAGAAACCTGAGAAATTAAAGGTTTGCTGAGGCTCGGCGAAATGAGAGTAATCGGCTTTGCCTACATATTTAAGTTAAGCTTTTGCTGAAGAGTCCCATAGAAACTGGAAGTACTCGCGTGCAAAACCAACCAAGCCTATGTGGTTGCTCCATATTACTAAGCTGGGCTTGTCTTCTCCTAGAAAAAGCATTGCTTCTTTGCCGTCAGCAATTACTCCGCCGCCGAACATGTGGTCCCTTACGCGCAACTCGCTTACGCCGGGAAATTTCTTCAGGAAAACCCAGTCTTCAGTTTTTCCCGCCACCATGAGTTTTAGGCTTACCGTTTTTTTTAAGCCGCTCATTAAAGGATCTGCGGAGGCAATTATGGCGCGTGCGAATTCTGGAGCTGCGATCATGATTTCTTTTGTGGCTTTATTGAAAACCTCTTCTAGCTTGGTTAAAACCGCCTGCTGCCCACGCAGTATCAGCACGTCTGGACGCTCCACCAGTTCCCGCTTCTCATACAAAGGCTGCAATTCCTCAGCAATAGTGCTTTCCCAGATTTGGTATTTGTCTTCAATTCTAAGTTTTGCGGATGCCATAGCCTCAATTGGTGGAACAGGGTAATACTTGAACGGACGACTCTCGGAGCTTTTAACCCAGCCTTTCTGCTTAAGCGAGTTTAGAACCTCATAAATTTTCGAGTATGGAACAGACGCCTCTCGGCTAATTTCCATAGCCGTCATCTGCCCGCCTTCTAACAGCACGATGTAAGCGTCAATCTCGTAGGCGTTCAACCCCATTTCTCGCAGAGTATCGCGAGTGTTTTCGCTGATTGATATCCTGATTCCCCTCAATCACCTTAGGAAAGGTCTGGAAACCTTATTATGGCTATTTTCGCTCTTAAGCACTTCGAAAAGCACAGTCACCAGAAGGCACAGTGAAAAACATGAAAACCATCAAGAACACGAAGAGTATTTGTCCTGAATGCTTGAAAGCTTTAGACGCCTCGATTTTTGAGGACGGCGGCAAAGTTTACATAAAAAAAGAGTGCCCTGAGCATGGTTCTTTCCAAGAATTATACTGGTCAGATTATGACCAATACGTGCGCGCTGAAAAACTCAGATGTGACGGCGACGGACTGAACAACCCGCGCACAAAAACGGATAAAGGCTGCCCCTATGACTGCGGCATATGCCCAGAGCACAAGTCACACACTGCTCTCGCAATAATCGACGTAACAAACAGGTGCAACCTTACATGCCCAATCTGCTTTGCGAATGCTGCTGCCGCAGGCTACGTGTACGAACCAACAAAGGAACAGGTTACAGGAATGCTGGAGAACCTGCGCGCGAACGACCCCGTGCCAGCCACGGCGCTTCAATTCAGCGGCGGCGAACCAACAATCCGCAAAGACCTAATTGACTTTATTCGAAAAGCAAAGGAACTCGGCTTCCGCCACGTGGAAATCAACACGAACGGACTGCGGCTCGCGCAAAGCGTGGATTACTGCAGAGAACTGAAAGAAGCAGGAGTTAGCACGGTATACTTGCAATTTGACGGGTTAACACCTGAAGTTTACAAGTTCATCCGCGGCGTCGACCTGCTTGACATCAAAATGAAGGCTATTGAAAACTGCCGCAAAGCAGGACTGCACAGCATAGTCTTGGTGGTCACGCTAGTGAAAGGCGTCAACGACAGCCAACTCGGCGACATTATAAATTTCGCAGTTAAAAACTTCGACATTGTAAGGTGCATAAACGTTCAGCCAGTCTCCCTCTGCGGACGTCTTCCACAGAAAGAACGCGACCGAATGCGCATCACAATCCCCGATTTCATGCGTCTATGCGAGGAGCAAACAGGCGGAAAAATAAAGATTTCAGACTTTTACCCCGTGCCCACGGTCGTGCCAGTTTCGAAAGCTGTGGGCGC
>JAFGNM010000068.1 GCA_016927015.1 Candidatus Bathyarchaeota archaeon
TTCGCGGGTGAACAAACCCTCGTCGGCAGGGGCGCAGGCGGCATGGAGACTGCCAGTGCAGTTTTAAGAGACCTCCTAGACATAAGACATGAACTAGCAAGCAAAGTGCTCACGTAACACTTGGAGTGTGAAAAAGTGAAGAAAATAGTGATGAAGTTCGGAGGAACATCCGTAGCTACAGGTGAGAACATTCGCCGAGTAGCCAAAATCGTAGCAGGCAGCATCAAAAAAGACCAGCGAGTCGTCGTGGTAGTTTCAGCTTTAGCAGGCGTCACTAACCAGCTCGTAGAAGAAGCTGAGCAAGCGAAGAAGCAGGATGAAAAGCAAATTCAAGAGTTCACGCGGAAACTGGTTGAAAAACACGTCGCAACCGCCATGGAAGCAATAGGGAACAAGAGTATACAGAAAGAAGTAGAGCAGGTAATCAAAAAAACGGTTAGTTCACTTGAGAAAGTTCTCACTGGAATATGCTACGTCGGCGAGATTACACCTAAATCAAGAGATTACGTGCTGTCCTTTGGCGAAAGACTGGCAGCGCCCATAGTTTGGGGCGCCCTACGTGACATCAAGCTGGAAACGCAATGTTTCACGGGAAAAGAAGCAGGTATTGTAACAGACGAGAACTTCGGAG
Organism: Candidatus Bathyarchaeota archaeon; assembly: GCA_016927015.1. Classification (GTDB taxonomy): domain Archaea; phylum Thermoproteota; class Bathyarchaeia; order Bathyarchaeales; family Bathycorpusculaceae; genus SG8-32-3. The sequence goes on from JAFGNM010000068.1 coordinate 632, forward strand.
AAGCCAGACCGCTAATGAACGTCACCACACATCAGGTAAAAGGAAGACTTGAGCCGCTACTGGAGAAAAAAGTTGTACCAGTTGTTACGGGATACATAGCCGCAACTCAAGACGGCGTTGTCACAACCTTGGGACGCGGAGGATCAGATTACACAGCCACAATCCTAAGCGTCGCCTTAACTGCGGACGAAGTGTGGATATGGACTGACGTGGATGGAATAATGACTACAGACCCGAAGGTTGTGCAGTCGGCGAGGAGGCTGCCTCAACTCTCTTACGGTGAAGCTGCTGAAATGGCTATTTTCGGAGCGAAAGCCATGCATCCAAGCGCCTTGGAACCTGTAATCGAAGCGCAGATTCCTGTGCGGATAAGAAACGTGTTCAACCCTGAAAACCATGGAACCCTCATAGCAGACGGGCAAGAAGCCAAGTCAACAGAAGTCGTGAAAGCCGTAGCCATGATTAAAGACGTAGCCATGATTAACATCAGAGGTGCAGCAATGGTTGGCGCGCCCGGAAGCTACTCGAAAATCTTCGATGTGATGGGCAAGAACAACATTAACATTATGATGGTTTCGGCGGCAGTTTCCGAAGCAAACATTTCACTGATAATCCGCAGGAACCTTTTAGGCAGAGCGCTCAGCACGCTGGAAATAGCGGTGTTAGGCAGAGGCGTAGTCAACGAAATCACCAGCGAAGACGATGTCTGCGTCATAGCCGTCATGGGCGCAAACATGAAAGGCACCCTAGGCGTAGCCTCAAAAATATTCACAACCGTAGCCAAAAAAGGAATAAACATTCGCATGATAGCCCAAGGCTCCTCAGAACTCAACGTCTCATTCGTAGTAAAAGAAAAAGACGGTGTAGCAGTAGTACGCGCCATCCACGAAGAATTCAAACTAGACCAAATCTAACAACCAGTCTATTTTCTTTAACAGTTCACGGTTTTTGGGCGAGAACTGCGTTCCACGGCGAACCAGCTTTCGTGAAGATTTGAACATCCGCAAAACCAGCAGATAGCAGAGTATTCCTGATTTCTTCCAGCGGGATAAGCCGCACATGTGCTTGTTCAATCATCTTTGCATGCTTAATTTCGTACACGCCGTCCTTCACCATTTCATTCACCATAAGCAGTTTTCCAGCAGGCTTCAGCACAAGCCGAATTTCGCGTAGGGCATCAGAAAAGCTAGGCCAGAAATAATAGGTTTCAATAGCTGTTACGAGGTCAAAGAAGTCGTTTGAAAAACCCGTTTTCTCAACTGAACCTTCAACTATTTCCACGCGGTTTTCAGCAATCAGTTTCTTGTTAACTTTTTTGGAGTACTCAACCATATCCGCTGAATAATCGATGCCGAAAACTTTGCCTGAAGCCGCTTGCTGGGCTAAGCGGTTAACGGTTTTGCCGCCTCCACAGCCCACATCCAAAATCACATAGTCAGGCTTGATGTGCACGTGGGTTAATCCCCATGACGTCAGCGGCTTATGTCCCCTGTTCATTAATGCGGCAACGAGTCTACCGCGACGACCCATTGGACGCCGAAATTGATCCATTAACCCAGACATCTTTTGCCACCGCAACGAAAAGAATACTTCGAATTAATTTTGGAACAGCTAAACAATGCTGTTTAGTGCCCGTTTCCGTTTTTCTTGTTGTGCAGTTCGGTCAGTTTCAGGAGTGTTTCCTTGTAAACTTGGATGCCGTCCAAGTACTCGCTTATGATGATGTGTTCGTCTTTTGTGTGGTCTAAATGCGAGTCGCCAGGTCCGTAGGTGACTATGGGCAAGTTCATGGCTTTGCCGAGGATGTTCATGTCTCCTGTTCCAGTCTTTCGCAATAGCGTAGCTGGCTTGTTTCGCACTTTTCTAACGGCTGCAGATAATGCATGAACCAGCGGTGAACTCTTGTTCACTTCAAAAGGCTCCACCGTGTCAGTAACTGCTGCCTTCACTGTGACCTTTGGATTACTCGCTTGATATTTAGCAATTATTTTTTGCGCCTCTTCAAAAACTTGCGTTGAAGTAAACTGAGGAGGAATCCGAATATCAATGTACAGCTCGCTTTCGAAAGGAATCACAGAGTTTGCTCTACCGCCAGTCACTTTAGTCAGGCAAGCGGTAACAACGTTAAAAGGGCTTTCCAAGGGTTCCTGCTTATCCAGCGCTGAGTAATGATATGAACTCTTGATTTGCTGCCAAAGCTCATACGCCTTTTCAAGCGCGTTCTCGTAAAGCCACGGCGTAGAAGAATGACCTGTCTGAGTCTGCAAGATTACTTTAAGCTGAATCTGACCCTTGTAACCTATGGTCACGTTTTCAACACCGCTGGGTTCACCGAAAATGGCGTAGTCAGCTTTTATTCCCTGAGTTATCAGGTGCTTGACGCCTCGACTTGTGGCTTCTTCTTCCACAACGCTGGCAACCAAGATTTTACCCTTGAACGCTGAGTCCTTGACGACTTCAGACGCAGCCATCACCATCGCGGCAAGCGGTCCTTTCGCGTCCACGGCGCCTCTGGCGTAAATCTTATCTTGCTCAACCCGCAAGGGTATGTGCCCAGCAACGGTGTCCATGTGCCCGCACAAGAGAATAACTGGTTCGCCTTCGCCGACCACGCCAATCACGTTTCCAATGTCGTCTTTTCCAACTTGGAACCCCAGTTTCACCATTTCTTCCGCGAGAAAGTTGCCTATGGCTTCTTCTTTGCCTGACGGGCTGTAAATGCCCAGCAAGTTAGTCAGCAACTGCACTGCTTTAGTGCTCATTTTTCTTCTTCCCCTATCACAGCGTCAAGCACAGCTACGGCTTTGTCAATCTGCTCTTTCTCGATAACCAAGGGCGGAAGGAAACGCAGAACGTTTCTGCCCGCGTCCAAGACGAGCACGCCCTTGTCCATGGTTTTCAGTATGATGTTGCGGACGTCATAGCGGAACTCCATGCCCAGCATTAAGCCTAAACCCCGAACCTCCTTAACTATGTTGTATTTGGCTTGAAGTTCCTCCAGCTTCGCCTTGAAGTATCCGCCCAGCGTCGCGGCTCTGTCTGCAAGCTTATCCTTCACCAACACGTCAATGGCGGCGCATCCAGCAGCGCAAACCAGAGGGCTCCCGCTGAAGGTGGTTGAGTGCTCGCCGATGCTGAGGGAGGACATTATGTTTTCTTTGGCTACGGTTATGCCGATGGGTAAGCCTCCTGCAAACGGTTTAGCCAAGCACATAACGTCGGGAATGACGCCCCAGTGGTCGCAGCCGAACAGTTTGCCAGTCCGCCCGAAACTCGTCTGCACCTCATCCAAAATCAAGAGAACGTTCTTTTCGTCGCAAAGTTCTCTAACGCCTGGAAGGAAGTCGTCGGGTGGAACGCGCACGCCGCCTTCGCCGCGAATCGGTTCAAGAAGAACGGCGGCAGTCTTGTCCGTTATGGCTTCAGTTAACTTTTCAAGGTTGTCAGGTGGAACATGCTTGAACTCTGGAACTAAGGGCTGGAATGGTTCGCGGTATTTTTTGTCCCAAGTCGCGGACAAAGCGCCCATGGTTTTCCCGTGATAGCCGCCCATAACAGCGATTATCTCGGGTTTGCCAGTGAATTTTCGAGCCACCTTTATGGCGCACTCAACTGATTCAGCGCCGCTGTTTGAAAGAAACGCCTTGTTCAACCCCATCGGCGTTATGCTCATGAGCTTCTGCAGAAACTCTGTCCGCTTGTTATTGTAGAGGCTCGCGTGGCAAGAAATGAGCGTTTCAGCTTGTTTGCAGATGGCTTCCACCACTTTCGGATACGAGTGTCCCAGCAGGGCTACGCCGTAGCTGCCCGTGCAGTCCACGTATTCTTTGCCTTTTATGTCCCAGACTAACGCGCCTTTACCCCGCGTTATCACCAGCGGGCGCTTGCCGAAAACGTTCGCCATTAAACGGTTCTCGAAGTTGATTATATCGTACTCACTCACTTGTAATCACCGTACCCGATTCATGTTTAAGAGCAGAAGAGATTGGTTGTTGTTTGACGCCTGACGTTACCAGCACTTCTTTGACGCCTTGGTTCAGCGCTTCTAGAGCCGCGTGCACTTTGGTGCTCATGCCCTTGCCGATGCTTGAGAGGGCGCCTTCCGCTTCCGCCGCGGTTATTTTCGGAACCGCCTTGCCTTTCAGAAGTAAACCTTCCACGTCCGTCAGCAGGATTAGGCGGTCTGCTTTGAGGGCGCCTGCAACCACAGCGGCTGTTCGGTCGCCGTCCACGTTTAACGGTTCAAACTCTTCGCTCATGGCTATAGGCGTCACGATTGGCACGTAGCCTTTCTCAATCAGATGACTCAGCAGGTCCACTTTGACCTCGTTGATTTTTCCGGTGTAGCCGCCGTCGATTACCTTTTTTCGTCCGCGTTCATCAACGATTATTAACCGTTTTTTGCGTTCGGCTTTCAAGAGTGCGCCGTCTAAGCCGGATAAGCCTACGGCGGGTATTCCTTGGCTTTGCAGTGCCGAGACTATTTGCTTGTTGATTTTCCCCGCCATGACCATGGTGAAGATTTCCATAGTTTCCTTGTCGGTGTAGCGGCTTCTGAAGCCTTGAGGAGAAACGATGAACTGTTGTTCTTTGCCCAGTTTGGCAGCGGTTTCGGTGACTTCTGCGCCTCCGCCGTGGACAAGAACCAGCTTGTGCTCTTTCGCCAGCGCTTTAAGGTCGGAGACAAGTTCTGAGGAAGCGCCTTCTTTGAGGATGCTTCCGCCCATTTTAATTACTAACAGCATGCTGGTCACATCGGGTGGAAGCCTGTGCTTTTGAGGCCTGTGGTTTCGTCTATGCCCATCATTATGTTTAGGCATTGGATGCCTTGACCTGACGCGCCTTTGACCATGTTGTCTATCGCTGAGAAAAGCAGCAGTCGGTTTGCACGGGGGTCTAACTCGAAGCCTATGTCGCAGAAGTTGGTGCCTAACGTTACTTTCGGGTCGGGAAGCTGATACGGGCCTTTCTGGTACTTAACTAAGCGTATGAAAGGTTCGCCTTCGTACGTTGAACGCAACGCCTTCCACAGGTCTTTGCTTGCTAAAGGCGTTTCAGTGAAGGCGTGAATGGTTGATAAGATGCCTCGGACCATGTTGACTGCGTGAGGCGTGAACGCGACTGTAACCGGCTCGCTTGATAAAGCGTTTAGTTCCTGTTCTATCTCCGCTATGTGCCGGTGCCCTGCCACCTTGTAGGGTCTTACGCCGCCGAACCGTTCAGGATGATGCGAAGCGATTGTTGGTTTGCTTCCTCCTCCAGAAGAGCCGATTTTCACGTCCACTGCAATTCTGTTCTTTTCCACGAAACCTGCTTTTATGGCTGGAGCTAGGGCGAGAATTGTGGCTGTTGCCATGCAGCCGGGACACGCCACTAAACTGGCATCCTTTATCTCTTGGCGGTGAAACTCGGGCAAGCCGTACGCTGCTTCGCTTAACAGTTGTGGGTTTGTGTGTTTCCAACCGTACCATTTATCGTAATCATCAGCGTTTTTGAGGCGGAAGTCTGCGCTCATGTCAATGACTTTCAATCCAGCCTCTAAGAGTTTGGGAACGAGGTTTACGGCGCCTCCATGCGGTGTGGCGGCGAACACTAAGTCGCAGTTTTTTTGAAGTTCAGCTACGTCTAAGGGAACAAATTTTAGCTGGGTGAGTCCGCGGAGGTTCGGGTGCACATTGAAAACGTATTCTCCTACTGTCTGGCGTGAGGTTACCATTGTGACCTCCACATGCGGATGTAACAGTAGCAAACGCAGGAGTTCTCCGCCGACGTATCCTGTTCCGCCTATTATTCCTATTTTCAAGTTTTTTCCCCTTCATGTTAACTTGGGTTAGATTAGGCTTTGAGCGCCTTTGAGTAGTGGTACTGCCACGTTTATTCCGGCTATTAGCCGTGTGTGCTCCCAGAATTCTGGGCAACTGTTGGCTTCGTGGAAGACCACTGCGTTCTTGTTTTTTTCTATGCTTTCTTCTATTATGCTTTTGACTTTTTTGTAAGGCTTGGTGCTCATGTAAGTGTGGAACGCAGCTTCTAATTTGCTGTTCCAGCTTGAAAAGTCCCGCAGGCGGTTTTCGTCCTGCTTGACGTTTCGTACGTTTTCAAACTCCGCGGCTGCCTTTTCGAGTTCCGACTGGAGCTCTGTGTCGCCCACGGTTTTGTTTTCGCCGACGTTGACCATGGCGTCTAACGCGAACATCCATGCTTCAGCGTCTTTGTCGAGGGCTTTGCCGCATTTCACGGCTAACTCTCTGATGTGTAGGGGGATTTTGGCGTCGAAAACGGTGTTGCCTAAGTAAGTGTTGGTTCGGAAGTCTTTGAAGCCGCCTCGGGCTAAGGCTATGGGGTGACAGACAGCGGGTTTTCCTTTTTCTTTGTATGCTATTATGCGAAGGTCGTAAAACCATTTCTCCACGAGTTCTTGGGCGGTGACGCCTACAGGGTTTATTATTGACGGCTTAGTTTCTTGGATGCTTGCGACGAGTTGGTCGCGGTTTTTGGAGAGCACTGCGCCTTTTCCGTGGGTGCCTGCGTCGGGTTTTATCACTATGCCTTGGTCGAGGGCAATTTCTTCCTGTAGCAGGTCGGCTATGTCTTTTTCGTTGTGGATTTCTCTGCCGTTTTTCAGGGTGTCGGTGGCGTCGCAGGGAACGTAAACCGTTTTTGGTATGGGTATTCCTTCCGCCCAGAAGTGCAGCAAGGTTCGCAGTTTGCTGTAGCAGGTGAATTCGATTTGGCTGGAGTTTATGGTTTTTTTGCCAAGCATTTCCATGAGGTAGCCTGCTTGGAGTCGCCGGTTTTTGCTTTGGGCTCTGTTCAGCACTACGGCGACGTCTTTGAAGGTGCTGGTGTAGTCTTTGCCTTTGGTTTTGGCGGTGAACCCGTTTTTGCTTATGGTGAGGGCGATTTTGCGGAACGGGATGAAAGTCAAGTCTATGCCCATGTCTTGGGCAGTGAGTTTTATGCCTGTTTCGTCGGTTTCTGAACGTTCATAAAGAAGCGCTATGCTCATTGTTTGTCGGCACCTCGTAGAAAAGTTATGATTTAAAAAATTTTGGCAGCGTTCTCAGTTTTTAGTGTAGAAACGAGTACGATTATTCGCCCCAGTCTTCTCCTTCGATTGTTAGTTCTTGAAGGTCGACGCAGCCGCCTTTTATTTGTTTGACTTCGAGTTCGAGTCCGCAGCCTGGGCAGCTTAGGATTTCGCCTTTCTCAGTGTCTGCTGGTACGTTGAGGTCTGCGTCGCAGTCGGGGCATTTAGCTGTATGCATTAATTTCACCTCTTGGGGCTTTAACTTTGTAACTTGTTTTATTGTTTGCTACCACCTTTTGATGTTGGAAATGTCATTTGGATTAAGGTGGGTTTCTTTTAAACATTGCGACTTATTTGTAACAATTTAAGGTTTTAGTGTTCCATTTGGCACAAAACTCCATGCTCAGCCTGTTTCCAGCCGTTTTCCGAAAACAGCACAACAAAGTGCACGCCACAACGGATTCCGCATTAGCCATCTACAGCAAAGTACAGAAATCGTTAAATTTTTCCGATGCCTACAAGCAAGCAGGGAACAGAAGATGGACGACAAGGACAAGCAAATACTCAAAATCTTGAAAGCGGATGGGCGAGAGAGCTACGGCGCCATCGGAGACAAAGTAGGTTTATCAGAAGGCGCTGTCCGAAAGCGGATTAAAGCGCTTGCCGACGCAGGCGTCATCCGAAAGTTCACGGTGAAAATCGGCGTTGCCGAGGGCGCAGAGGCTATCACGTTATTGGCGACTAATCCTGCTTATCCAACTCAGGAAGTCTCCAAGAGGATACGCGAGATTCCAAACGTGGAAACCATATACGAAGTCACAGGCGAATATGACATCGTAGCGGTCATCAGCGGAATGAACGTGGTTGAAGTCAACGAGTGCATAGAGAAAATCCGCAGAGTAGAAGGCATAATGAAAACCAACACCATGATAGTCCTACGAAGCTGGTAAACGAACACATAATAGACGAAAAACAGAGTAAACTGCGATTTCAGCGCCTAAACGAGCCCGAAGCTCTTTTCACGGTTTATTCCGTTTGATGCTTACGTTTCTTGATGTAGACGATTATGCCTGCACCGACTAAAACAGCACTAGTGATAGAAGCCACCACAAGAACAGTAGACTCAACTCCTGCTATAATGTTGTCAGGCTCTGCTGTTGGGCTTTCATAAGAGGGGTCAGGAGCGCCGTACCCAAAAGGAATGTACTGTTCATTTGCACTTTCTGTTCTGCCCCAATAGCGTTCGCCTCCAATTGCATATATAACATCATTTACAACAGCAGTGGTCAGCCCAGCGCGAGCGGTCAACATGGGCGCACCAAGCGTCCAAGTGTCATTCTCAGGATCATAAACTTGAGTAACATCTGTGTAGTTAAGAAAACCTACGCTTCCACCAAAAACGTAGATTCTCTTGAGCGCCATTACGCCAGTTGTTGCACAAACACCAGGAGTAGATACTCTGATCGGAGTGGCAGCTCCGAGACTCCAAGCGTCATTTTTGGCGTCGTATATCTGAGTTTCATTTCCACCTAAAAGGTAAATTTTATCATGAAAAACTGTTGATGAAACTGTCCATGCAGGATAAGAAAAAGGCATTACCTTTCCGGTAGTCCATGAATCAGTAGCAATGTCATAGACGTCATGACTGTCTGGTCCTATCAGATGGATTTTGCCGTCAACAATACTTGCCCCTACGCTTCTGTTTGTCGGCATCGGCTCCTTGGTTTCCCACGTGTCAGTTGACGGGTCATAAACTTCATTTGCACCAGAATAGATAGTTCCAGTCTCTTGAGTCCACCCTGAACTTCCACCTATTGCATATATTTTGTTTTGATAGACAGCTATTCCATAAGTTGCTCTCGGAGTTGGCATGGGCGTTTTTTCAACCCAATTATCCGTTGCTGGGTCATATTCATAAGTAAACAAACGGCCCATAACGTATATTTTTCCGTTCACCGCAGCTGCTCCTCCGATACCTTCCGTTTGGGGCATTGGAGCTTTAGTTGTCCAAGTATTTTCGGTTTCGGGAGTTGCTAAAAGAAGCTTAGCATCAACCAAACATGAAGCCAACAAAAAAAGAACAACCAGTGAAGCAGCAATGCCTTTCTTCATTATCTCGCCTCCTCTGGCAAACCCTGGATTTCACATGGATTTGCAGTTGACAGATTAACAAGCACCGCTCCTGTTGTAGCTGAAAACAGAAGGGCAAAGATTAAAGACAAACCCAAAACCGTTTTCTTCATGGGTTCAACTCCCCTGGTGTTTCTCAATATACTATATAGGGTGCCTTCGCCGATAAAAGGGTTTTTGTCAAGATTCCTTGACTAAAAAGCTCAAAGTTAGTCAAGATTTCTTGACAAGCTATCATATTTGGATCCTAATAGAAATAGCATGCAGAAACCTATAGAGGGGGTCTACCCGCGCAAGCGGTCTTCAGCGCTATTTAAAGTTTCTATATAAAGGGGGGCTATAGTCTTTTCCGAGCACAACAGTCGCAACAATCCATTTAATGCCAAATAACCAACAATGCAGAAATCCTGTAAAGGTAGGTCACCACAGAGCACAAATACACTCTACACATTTCCTACAAGTTTCTTTAATACAAACTCTACAGGGAAAACCTGCAGTTTTTCATCACCTAAAGGAATCTCCCGCACAGATGTGTAACCTCGTTTTTCACGAATCAAAAATTCAAGTTTCCCGCTTAATCCGCCTCCGTAGCCTCCCAAAGTGAAGTCTGAACTGACAACCCTGTGGCACGGAACAATCGGCGCGAAAGGATTCACAGCCATAACATGGCCAACGGCTCTTGGACTGCCCCCAGCCGCTTTAGCTATTGAACCGTAAGAAGACACGTAGCCTAAGGGAATTATCGATGCCGCTTCAAGCACTCTCTGGGTGAAAGCGGACAAATGTTCAGTTGCTAAAGGAAACTTTTGAGAAACGCCATTTCCGTCGTACACGCTTTTTACTAACGCAAGAATGGTTTCGGCGAAGGCTGATAGCTCTGGATAAACTTGGAAGGGAACATTAAAAGGTACGCTGCGGAGCAATTTCCTCAGCGCTTCCTGTTCGCTGGGCGCAAAGGACGTGGCGAAAACGTGTTGCTTGGTGCAGGCAACTCCGAACCATACCCCATCAATGTTTTTGGTGTAAACGCCTATCATTCTCCTTTCACCTCTGCGAAACTTTCATCTGACATGTGGAAAGGCTTTTTGGAACGTAAAAGGCTTCTGCGCAATAGCCTATTTCTTCTGGGAACACTCCATGCAGATAGCAACTACTTTAACGTTCTGAAGAGGTTGCTGGAAGCGTAAGCCTTTTGCTAGCACGGTTACATAACCCAACGGTTTTCCGCATTTTTGGCATCTTACTGGTTTAGCGTCGCTCATTTTCCATCAGTAAAAGCATGTTTTGCCGCTTCTTTATAAGCTTGCTTTCGGTTGCGCCTTTCAGGGTTTGACGATGCTTATAAGTAAACTTAATAGCTTGCCTTGTGTATATCAACGAGAACGGTGAAAAACACATGGAAGGTTACGGACAACAAGCGCAACAAGGCGGAATGGCCTGGATCCCAGGCGCTACGACAGTTGGAGTTGTCTGCGCAGATGGAGTTATCTTGGCTTCTGAAAAACGCGTAACATACGGCCACTTCGTCATGAGCAAAGGCGGCAAAAAAGTTTTCAAAATAACAGACCAGATAGGTGCCGCTTACGCGGGACTTGTCGGCGACATGCAAGTCCTCACCAGAGAAGTGGAAGCACAAGCCAACCTTTTCAGCATGGAAGTCGGCAGAAGAATCTCAGTGAGAGCTGCAGCCAAGCTTATGTCCAACATCCTCTTCAACCGCCGATATGCGCCGTTAATCACACAGACGATTGTAGGTGGCTTGGACGATGAAGGCCCATCACTGTACGTGCTGGACGTTCTGGGTTCGCTGATACCGGACAAGTACGCTGCAGTCGGCTCTGGAACAGAAATGGCTATGGGCGTTTTAGAAGAAGGTTACAAAGAAGAATTAACCGTGGAAGAAGCGAAAGGTCTGGTCACCCGTGCTGTGAAGTCGGCGATAAGCAGAGACGCGATGAGCGGTGACGGCATAGACTTCCTGATAATAACCAAGGAAGGCGTAGCTGAAGAGTCAATAAAATTCTAAATCGAGTTTTAACACTACGGTAGCAAGCGAAACGCACAGCGTGCTGTGGCTGTGCAAATGGGGGAAAAGTGGCTTGGCTTTCGAACTAAGCTTGGAAGAAGGAAAATTCCTGATACGTCTTGCGCGGAACACGGTAAAAACGTACTTGGAAACAGGAAGAACCGTTAAAGCTCCAGAAAATACCCCTAAAAAACTGTTTGAAAGCTGCGGAGTTTTCGTCACCATAAACAGCTTGGAAAACGGGGAGAAAAAGCTTCGAGGCTGCATAGGCTATCCTTACCCAACTAGTCCGCTGGTTGAAGCGGTTATTGATTCTGCTGTGAATGCGGCAACGCAGGATCCGAGGTTTTATCCGCTTTCTTTAAGCGAGCTTGGCAACGTGGTTTTTGAAGTTAGCGTGCTTACTCCACCTGAAACGGTAGAAGTTGGGAATCCCAAGGAGTACTTGGCTAAAATCAAAGTCGGCGAAGACGGTTTAATCGTTGAGAAAGGCGCTTACAAGGGGCTGCTTCTGCCTCAGGTGCCTGTTGAATGGGAATGGTGCGAAGAAGAATTTCTTTGCCAGTGCTGCGTCAAAGCTGGGCTTACGCCAGACAGTTGGCTGACGAAAGGCACTAAGGTCTACAAGTTTCAAGCCATAGTTTTCGAAGAGGAAACTCCCCAAGGCGAAGTTAAACGCTTACACCTCAGCGAAAAATAGGCTTCGCGGTTTGTTTTACACTGCGTTTTCGATGATTTCTGCTGCGCGGTCTAAACCTTTGAACTTGTTGGAGAACGCGTTCAGCTTTTTGATGTTTCTTGTGAAAAGTTTGTTTTCTTCTTCGATTTTCTGTACAGCATCCCTTAGTTCTTGGGTGTTTTTCACGGATATTGAGCAGTTTAGTTTCTGAAGTTTCGCGGCGTTTCCCAGTTGTTCTGGCTGGGTTGGGATGCAGATGCTTGGTTTCGCGTACTTTACGGTTTCGAAGCATGTTCTGTGTCCACCACTGAAGACGATTAGCTTGGCGTTTTTCATGGCTTCTTCGCGTTCTTGTGTGGACAGCCACGCATGTATCTGGCAGTTGCCTTTTTTCACGTTGATTTGCTTACCTGGTGTTCCTAGGCTGATTATGCTTTTTGTTTCAAGTTTTTCAAGCACGGGTAGTATCATCTGGGTTAGTTTGGCTCGTGTTCCGTAAGGTCCGCTTATCGGAGCAAAAACGTGTTCCTCTAGCCCTTGTGTGTACGTGGTGTCGAGGAAGCTGCCTACGAACTCTGTTTTTTCGCTTATGCCTATGCTGTCCAAGTTGCCTAGGTTGCATTCGCTGATGGTGTACGGTGGCGGATTGTCAGGTATGATTATTTTTTTGCATGTTTTCACGTAGCGTTCGACGAAGCGTTCGCCAGGGTTGAGAAGGGCGGAAAAACCGTAGCTTGGTCGTATCAAGTTCGCTATGTAAACCGCTGGGAACTTCCATCTTGACGCCATGCGAAGCGCGTGCAAGTCGCCATCTGCGATGATTAGGTCTGGCTTGATTTTTCGGATATGCCTTCTTAGGTCGTAGTAGCGGTGCACGGTTTCCATAGCGTTCGAGCTTTTAATGTCGAACTTGTTTTTTTCGTGGTTGAAAACTGGAAGCGGGAACAGGATGTTGATGAGTGATGCTGAAGCGACTATTCCGCTTGCGTTTTCGTACCAAGCCACAGAAGTGCACGGGTAAACGCTCCTGAACTCTTTCCGCAGAAGCTCGTAGGCTTTGCCGCCTGAAAAAAAATGCAGTTCATGCCCTTTTTCCTGCAGTTTTTTGCCTAGCGGTATGATTCGGGAAACGTGTCCCAACCCGAGTTCAGAGCAGCACAGCATCAGTCGCATAATATCCACAAGTAAGCACGTGGATTTATTTTATTTATCCTCTTTCCCCAGAAAAAACAGGAAAGGGTCCATCTGCTTTTCAAGATGATTACGTCTATGTGGCGTCTGTTGTGCGATTTTTTGTCTATACCCCGATTCTGTAAAGTCTGCGTCTGTTTCGGGTATCATGTAAACTTTCGTCTGCTGGCTTACCGAGTACATAGACAGTTTTGCTTCAACTATCGTTCATAAGTCGCTATTGTATTAAGGAAATCTTGAGTAAGTTCGCGGCATTCATCGCAAGCTTCACGCAATTCGTCATGTGCAAAAGTACGAGCGGTGTTAGCATAATATAGCCAAACTTCTGAACCTGCATCTTTTGCAGTCATGACTGCTGGAACTAGGTCACTGTCACCAGTTACCATAATAATCCGAAATATTTGTTTTTCAGCACTCATTCTTACTATATCTACCGACATCAGGACATCAACGCGTTTTTGAACAAATTTATAGCCAGTGAGTGATGCGGGGTCAGGTAACTTCTGTAATTTGCCATATTTGACTTCAAAACGAGGCATTCTATTTAGAGCGGTGAAAAATCTTTGCTTGCTTGCGTAATGACGTTTTTCCTCTTCTGTGGGTGGGTCACTTTGATAGGGCATACAATCATAAAGATATGTTCGAAAGCGTGTAATGCCGCCTTCGCATAGTTTTTCACAGAAATCTAAGTAGTCCATATGCCTTATGCCATAATCTTCGAGTAGCTTTTGTAAATAGCCGTGGTCTATAAATATCCCTGCTCTATCCAATTCAATATCCCCTATCAGAGTTAATATTTGAAACAAAAAGTCTATTATCTATAAAAAACTTATGCCTACCGTTCGCCTCCAAACCCGAAATCGAGCTTGAAGGAAACGGTAGCGATAACAACCAAGTTCTCAATGGGGGATAATTGCTTATAAATTTTATGCCGTACTGTTAAGTCTTTGGTTGATACAAAAAACGGTTTGGCTTAATGAGTACCTCAGTATGATGGAGAAGTAATAACAAAATCAGCACTCCTGTACCACAAAATAAATCTATGACAGACACTTTAACAGTTTAACAAATTGGTGTGGGTAGTGGGATTTGAACCCACGTCTCTAGCTTGGCAGGAACTAACGCACTAACCGAGCTATGCTACGCCCACATTCATTTTTCTCTTTTAGTTCAAGTAATAGATAAAGGATGCAGTACATAATTTCGTCATTTCATTTTTGCCGTTCTTTACTTGCGTTTTGAATCAGCGTAATCCACTTGTTCTTTCCCTTAACTTCTATTCCACAAGCTTCCGCTGGGGTCTTACCGTTTAACGCTTGATGTTCTCGAATAAAATTATGGTAAAGTTGGTAGCCTTCAAGAATCACCGTGTCTGTCGTTTTTATTCCGCGCATTTTTTTACCAGCAGACGAATATTTACAGACAAAACTGACAGATGGAGACTTTACAGAATCTATACCCCCTTATATATAGTTTATATAAGAGGGCTTTAGTCTTGTGTGAACAATAGTTTTGCTAATTAACATGTATTTGTGTTGTGCATATCTACAAGAGTGAGTTGTGATACAGGATATTTTTATTTTGGTTTAGCTGTTTGTATGGTTGTGTGAACTTGGTTGGATAAAAAAGGATGCTTGAAGCTTGCCTTCAAGAATTTGCTTATCAGCTATAGACATTCTGAAAGGTTGCGGATGAGCTTTGGAAATGGTACGATTTTTCAGAAAAGAAAGGAGTTGCCAGCTTCTAACTTCGTTGTCCCGTGCAAACCGCTTATCTGGACTAAAGTTATATACCCGAATAAAGTAAGGTGGAAAGAACATGAACTCCCGCTCAGGACTCACCAAGTTAAAAGCTATTCTCGTAATTGATGTTTTAATAGTGGCGGTAGCGGCTGGAGTTTACTTTTACCTCCAAGCCGAAGGCTTAATCGTTGTTGGGCCTAAGGCAGCCGAGTTTACAGTAACTGACCTTACAATTAGTCCGCTTGAGGCTGAAGTGTTTGAGCCCGTTATAGTCGCAGTCAACTTAACCAACATAGGAGACGAACAAGGGGAGTACGTGGCGAACCTCACAGTCAACGGTGTTTTAGAGGAAAATCAGACAATTCTGCTTTTAGCTGGAGAATCCGCCATAGTGGAGTTTATGGTAATTGAAGAGGTTGAGGGTACCTACACTGTTGAAGTATGCGGTTTGTCCGGTTCAGTAACCTTCAACACTCCACCACCGACCGCCAGCAAAATAGCCTTGTCCAAGTTGTCTGTCAACCCTTACGAGGCTTGGTCCGACGAAACAGTGACGGCTACTGTTACTGCCACCAATCAAGGGTCAGAGCCGGATCAGCTTTCTGTGAGACTTATGGTTGATGATTTGCTGTTAGACCGCAAACCAATAGAGTTGGCTGCAAAAGAAAGCACGACTGTAGAATTCACTTTTAACGCGACAACTGAAGGGAAACATACTGTTAAAGTGAACGCCTTATCTGGAACGTTCACGGTCGTTCCCACAGGCTACCACACCCTCGCAATTAGGTATTCTGGTGGTGGCTCTGATCTCTTGCCTTTTACGCTGAATGGGGAGAGCGTTAACATGCCGTATACTGCGCTCTTGCCTGTGGGTGAATACACAATTACGGTGCCAGGTCCTTTTACTACTGATACTGCTGTGTTCGAATTTGATTACTGGAGCAACGGTGATAGAAGTACAACGACAACGATAAACCTGCAAAGCCGCTTGATTTTTGTTGCAACGTATGAACTAATTAGCGGGTACTCATCCTGTCCTTCGCTGTTTTATTGGAACGGCACCGACTATGTTTACGTGACTGAAGTCTCGAACGCTGGTTGGCTGGGGTATATTGATTACATTGATGAAAGCGGCGAAATCGTGTTTGGTGGCGGTAACCCGTGGGACACCATCAAA
>JAFGNM010000069.1 GCA_016927015.1 Candidatus Bathyarchaeota archaeon
CGCTGGTGCAACATGATAATCGCCACGGAACACAACAACCTCGCCTACAACAAAGCTGTCACGCAAGTCGCAAAGAAATATGTGAATTCAAAACAACTCAAAGAAGGCATGCTGAACAGAGTTGAAGCGGTCATACGAGCGTTTGACCCGTGCCTAAGCTGCGCAACCCACGCCGTCGGACAAATGCCCCTAGAAGTACAGCTCATAGACTCAGAAGGCAAAATGGTTGACCGCGTAGTTCGATAACAAGGTGCTCAGTTTACCAACCCTCATTTTGTTAACATCGCAAACGGCTTAATTCTAAGTGTGGAAGGCGACAAACAATTCTCGGCTTAATGTTTGCGCTTCTTTAGGTAAAGAAGAAAACCTGCGCTTGCAGCACATGTTACAATTGTGGCAGTTGCAAGCCACACTTCAACTGAACTCGGGGATTCTGGAACAGCATTAGCTAATTTTACCGCTACATTGTGTGTGCTATGGGAGTAAACAAAGTATAAGATCCACGATTCGTCCGTTGATGAGGTTGTGTAGTTAATTTGCTCTCCGTCCAAGTATACGGCGGCTTCTGTGACATTTTGGAAGAGGGTTTTCGAGATGTAAATTTTCACGTATCCTGTGGTTTCGGAGGGACCGCTCACATTAAAGGTTATCTCTTGCGTATCTGCGTTGAAGTTAAAAAGAGTGATTGTCGAGTTGGACCCGACTGAAATCAAATCGTTTGTTTGGCTGGCTACTACTAGTAGATATACGACCGTGAAAGTTTTAGGAATTGTTGCATTACCTTCCCATGAGACCCTGATCTGGTAAGTCCCTACGTCAGGGGGCAACCATGTCGCAGAATAGTCGCCATTTACATCTGTGTTGACCATACCGATTTCGTTCCAAGAAGTGCCGCTGTCGACGCTGTAAGAAATTTGCAAAGCAGCAAAAGAGACGCCGGTTCCACCATAACTCAGAGTCCCTTCGATTGTTATTTGTGAACCAATAAGTGATGGGCGCGCCGACAAGTATGGGTTGATTGATGCCTCTGGGGGTGGGGGTGCATTTACAGGTGCCATAAGCGGGTAATGATCTACGTTTTGCGGGTCAATTGTGTAGGGAGTGTCACCTATGCCTGACCCGTCAACTTCAGCGGCATTAGGATATTTTGTCAGGTAATCGCTCCAGTAGTTGCCTACAGCGCCGTTGTCCCAGGTCTCCACTAAACCATCAAGTTTCGATGTGTCTTCACTCTTGGGGATTACCGCAACCTGTTCGCGGTTAATAAAATCGTTACTGTAAAAAATATTATTGTTTGAACCTGATGAAAAACTCACTCCGTAATTGTTGTCAGCGATGTAGTTTCCAAATATGCGGTTGTCATGTGCGTGAATGAAGCTTATGCCAGCACCCATTGGTCCTGCGGTTATGTTGGACCCGATACCGGGGACTGTAGCGGTAATAGTGTTATCGGAGATGGTGACGCCGCTGCAGCCCATTAAGTTTATAGCAGCAAACCCGTTTCTTGTGAAATTGTTTCCAGAGATCACATTGTTTGTTGCGTCTGAACTTATGAGCATAATTTTAATACCGTTATTATTGTTTGCAATAGTATTTCCGGTGATTTTGTTGTTTTTATTTGATGAACTGCCTGATGATATTCCAAGGTCATTGTATTCTATGTAATTCTCAGTAATAGCAGCATTAGCTGGTTCTGCAATGCCGATCTGATTGTACGCGATGTAGTTTCGAGTAATAGCCACATTGGTTGTGGGGGTTATGCCAATAACAAAATTAACTATCTTCAGATCCTGAATTGTCACGCCTTCCGTATGTAACAAGTTTATTCCCGTGGTAGGCTCCACAGCGTATAAAGAGCCTGTTCCTAGAGAGCCTTCTCCTGAAAGCGTGTAGCCAGCGCCATCAATTACAACATTATCCTTTTGGACGACTATGTAGCCTTTGATGTTGTCGGTAAACGTGTAAGTGTTACCGCTAATCTGAATACTACTGGTTCCCGTTACTGTCCCATCACTTAGAATGTAAATGCTATCCAAGGGACCCTCCATAAAAGGAGGATTAGCCAATGCAGCTTCAACAGCTTGTGCATCAACTACTATTAAGAACAAAAGTGCCAAGACGAAAACTACTGCGGCTATTGCTTTCCTCATCTCTGCCACTTCCCTAACCGTATAATACGAGGTTGCCTCCGCGGTAAAAGCGTTTTTGTCAAGGTTTCTTGACTAAACAGGCTCAAAGTTAGTCAAGATTTCTTGACTAAGCCTGTTTATGCTTACCTATGTCTGCAGAGTATGAGTTAAAGTCTATTACCGATGCTTCTGTGAATCGCAAGACGGTTCCGTGGATTTAGCGGGACTTAGCTTTGTTCTATAAGGCGCTTGCACATAATTTTCTCAGTTCTATAGCTTAATGACTAGAACGACAAAATCTGTTAGCCCTCAAAAGACTGCGGTTTAAAACCGACTTTCATAAATAACTTCTATGAGGGGACTATAGACTCCGAGCCGCGAGCCACACGCGCCAGCGCATTTAAAACAACACCGCATCCTTGGAACTTTCTGCGACTTTCCAAGACATTCTGCGACAAAAAAAGACACATGAAACGCCCGCTTCACAGCCAAAACAATAAACAAAGCTCAAAAAACAAACAACCAACACGATAGGGGGGCTACGGAAAAAACGCACAACACTACCGCGCACCGTGAACGTCTCAGTTACTTGTTCAGAATTTCAGGTTTAGGCTTTGGCTATTTGACTTCGAAGGAAGTGCATATTTCTTCTACTGTTCGGTTCAGCGTCAGTTCAGCAATGTCTTGCCCGTAATCCAATATTCGCCTTGAACTGTCCAGCATCAACCTGAGAATCGCCGCGACGTTCGGATCCAGTTTCTTGATTGACATAAGCCGAATCAGCTCAGTCTCCAGCGTTACAAACGAGCCGCGCTTAGCGATTATTTTCTCAGCGTCGTTGTATGCTCTTTTGAACATTGCTTTTGTGGCTTCCTCGAACAGTTGGTGCGCTACCGAGTTGAAGTTGAGCAGTTGCGAGTATACTTCTTCGTCTATGGGCTCTTTTACGAAGAGCAGTTGGTCGTCGATTTGTTTCTGGAAAGTTGACAGGTTATTGACTATGTTTAATGCGTTTTCGGCGATGTTTGTTATGTCGTTCACTATTATCCTGTACAGTAGGAACTCTTTGGGGGTTTTGAAGCCTAAATCTCTGAACAGGTTCCGTTCTATGCCGAACTTCAATTGGCGAACAGCGTATAAACCCAGCCTGTTTGCATCGTGGTGAGCGCTGACCACGCTTTGAAATAGCACGTCGTCTCGTTTTTTCAGCGCTGATATAGCGTCTTTGTTAGCTGAAAGCGCTACGATGACCATTCTTCTGACGGCTTTTTCAATTGGAAATTCTGAATGTTTTATGAGAATTTGAAGCGTAATTTCGTCTGCGGTTTCGTCGATGATTTCAGCGCCTAGAAGGGTGTCTCTGGCAAAATTCTTTATTATGTTCTTGCATTTGACCACGTCTTCGGCACCTTTGAAGTGGACGCGGATTAAGTCGGCACTTATGACGTATAGGGCTTTTATCATTCGAAGCGTGGATTGCAGGTCTTCTTCTGACACATCAACGTTAATGTAGTATTCTTTGAGTTTGGAACCCTCGCTTTCTTCGTATTTTTCTTTCAGTTTCCTCGGAACCAAAATTAGAGACGAGTCAGGTTGCACGTTGAAGTCGATTTCGCTTCCTTTCTTCAGCCCGATGTCTTGCACCCACTCTTTTGGCAGGGATATGATGTATGAGCCTCTTCCTGTGGATTGGACTCGCCTGTACCCTAGGTCTTTTTCTGTCATACACGTTCACCTATACACATATTTCATTTATATTATATAGTTCATTACTGTACATATAAATGCTTTTCAGTACAGTTATATAGAATATATGGCATTTATCATGCGACTTCCACCAAACAAGTGATGCAAATGACCATGAATTCTTGTAGAGACCGCGCAAACTTTACTGAACAAACATTCACCGAAGGCGCCGCGCTCTACACAAAAGACAACAAACCACCCGTTTCTTGTGGTCATATGCTCGCGCTTCCACTTACATGAAAGGAGAGTATATCACACGAAAAAAATTATCGCAAAAGAAGAATATTGCATGGGCTGCGGACTCTGCGAAGTCTACTGCACCGTCCAGCACTCCAAATCAAAAGACATCATCAAAGCTTACAACAAGGAAAACCCCCGCCCAATCAGCAGAGTAAAGCTAGAAGTGCACAAACCCGTTTCTTTCGCCATCCAATGCAGACACTGCGAAGACGCACTATGCGTCACCGCTTGCCTCTCTGGCGCCATGCAAAAAGACGAGGAAACCGGCTTAGTGACGCATGACACAGAGAAATGCATCGGCTGCTGGACCTGCATCATGGTCTGCCCATACGGCGCCATCAAAATGGACGCTTCAGGCAAAGCAGTTTCGAAATGTGACCTCTGCGCGGAACTGGAAGTTCCAGCGTGCGTCGCTAACTGCCCCAACGGCGCCCTCGTGTACAAAGAGGTGAAACCGTAATGCCGAAGTACGTGATAGTGGGAGCTTCAGCCGCAGGAATCGGCGCGGTCGAAGCAATCAGAGAAGTAGACCCCATAGGCACAATAACCGTGATTTCAGAAGAACCCTGCCCACAGTATTCGCGCCCAATGATTTCCGATTTAATCAGCGGCAAAGCAGATTTCGAAAAAATGAAGTGCCGCGACGACCATTTCTGGAAAAAGAACGACGTCCAAGCCCTAACAGGAAGAACCGCGTTAAGCCTAAATCTATCTGACAAATACGTGGCGCTTGACAAAGGAGACCACGTTAACTTCGAGAAGCTACTAGTCGCAACTGGCGGAAAACCTTTCATCCCGAAAATAGAAGGCGCCAACAAGAACGGCGTGTTCACCTTCACAACACTTTCTGACGCTGAAAGCTTAGCCGCAAAAATCGAAAAAGCAAAAAGCGCCGTGGTCATCGGTGCCGGCCTCATCGGCGTCAGCGTTACCGAAGCGCTGGTGAAACGCGGCTTAAAAGTAACCATGGTGGAGCTGCAAGACAAAATCCTCAGCCTCATATTGGACCCGACAGCCTCAGAAATGGTTGAAAACGCAATCAGAAAAGCAGGAGTCACAATCGCCACAGGTCAAACAATTCAACGCGTAATCGGGAAAACCGAAAACGACAACATCGTTGGCGGCGCAGTCTTGACTAGCGGTGAACAGGTGCAATGCGACTTGGTGATAATCGCAATCGGCGTCATACCACGCATGGAGCTTGTCTCAGGAACCGACGTGAAAACGAACAGAGGCATACTCGTGGATAAGTTTATGCGCACAAACGTTTCCGACGTTTACGCCAGCGGGGACGTCGCTGAAGCTTACGACTTCGTTTTTGGCGAAAACAGGCTGCTGCCTCTCTGGCCTCTTGCCCAGCTAGAAGGGAAGGTTGCAGGCTACAACATGGCGGGTAAAAAGGCAGATTACCTAGGCGGCACCGCAATGAGCGCCCTGAAGTACTTCGGCGTACCCATAATATCGATTGGGATAGCTAACCCGAAAGACGATGCCGCGTACGAAAGCATAGTCAAGCATGAACCAGAACGGAATCTTTACAGGAAAATCGTGCTCAAAGACAACGCGATCGTAGGCGTAACGCTTGTAAACGACATTGAAAGAGCAGGCATACTGTTCCACCTCATGAAAAACGGGGTTAACGTGAAAAAGTTCAAGCAGGAACTGCTTTCAGACGACTTTTGCTTGGCTACTTTGCCGCGGTCTTTACGGAGAAAACTGTACCCGGGGGAATACAAATGAAGAATCTAATCAGAATCAACAATCCTTACAATGACGATAAGGACTTCGACGGCTGCAGCATATTCGGCATGATGAACGTTGAGGGCAAACGGTTCTCGTCACGTGACCCAGTGCGCGCCATAGCTAACATGCATGACCGCGGAAACGGTCTCGGCGGAGGCATCGCTGTTTACGGCATCTACCCGCAATTCAAGGATTACTACGCATTCCACATAATGTACCTAAGCAGAGACGCTAAAGAGAAAACCGACAGAACATTAGCTGCAAGCTTCAACATAATTTACGACGAGGAAATGCAGACCAGACCCGCCAACGTCAGAGACCCTCCAATGGTTTGGCGGTACTTCGTCCAACCTAAACGGCGGCGTCTTGAGAATCTGACAGAAGACGATTACGTAACAGAACGGGTCATGCGGATAAACACGGAGACGGGCAAGGCGTTCGTTTTCTCCAGCGGCAAGAACATGGGCGTTTTCAAAGGCGTGGGCTACCCAGAAGACGTTGCGGAATTCTTCTGCCTTGAGGATTATCAGGGTTACCTGTGGACGGTTCACGGCAGATTCCCAACAAATACGCCAGGCTGGTGGGGCGGCGCACACCCATTCAACATCCTAGACTGGACAGTCGTGCACAACGGGGAACTCTCATCATACGGCATAAACCGCCGCTACTTAGAGATGTACGGCTACAAGTGTACCATGCAAACGGACACTGAAGTGTTAGCTTACGCTGTGGACTTGCTCATGCGCAGACAGCGCCTGCCAATCGAGATAGTTGCGAAAATCTTTGCTTCGCCGTTGTGGAGCGAGATAGACGCCATGGAGCCCGAACAGCAGCGTCTGCATAGGGTTCTCCGTCAGACCTATGGCAGCCTGTTGATGAATGGTCCCTTCAGCATTATCGTAGCGCATCATGGCGAGATGATTGGTTTGACTGACAGAATCAAGCTGCGACCTCTTGTCGCAGGTACCAGAGGCGACTTTCTGTACTTGTCCTCTGAGGAATCTGCCATGCGGCTTGTTTCGCCAACGCTGGACAAGTTCTGGTCTCCACGGGGCGGCGAGCCAGTGGTCGGCAAATTGCGCAACAAGCCAGATGCTGAAATGTTGGCAAGTGTGGAGGCATGATGGATGAAGACTTACTTAATTCCTGAATACTTGGTTGAACGGGACGAGAAGCGGTGCATCCGCTGCAAGGTCTGCGTGAACCAGTGCACGTACGAAACGCACAGCTACGACGC
>JAFGNM010000070.1 GCA_016927015.1 Candidatus Bathyarchaeota archaeon
GCACACGGAGAACGGCATCTACGAGTTCTTCGGAAAAACCTTCTACGCGCACCAGTACGACGTGAAAGCCATCAAGAGCATCGTAGCCAAGATTCTGAAGTACTTGTATGACGAGGAAATGCTGGAGCTGTTTGGCAACGAGATTTATGCCACAAGGTTTGGAAAACGTGTAAGCGAACTTTACATAGACCCGCTGTCAGGAGTTGAAATCCGCGATGCGTTACAGTGCGAACCCGCTTGCCTGACCGATTTGAGCTTGCTGCATTTGATTGCGCACACGCCAGATATGGGTCCCGTGATGAGGCCGTACTCGCGTGAGTTGGATGAACTGGCGGTTCTCATGGAGGAGCACAAAGAAGAATTGTTTGTGGAAGTGCCCAACGAGTGGGACGACCGCATAGCTTACGAAGAGTTTCTCGGCGAAATCAAAACAGCCGTGGTTCTGAAAAACTGGATTGAAGAAACAAGCGAGGAAAAGCTGCTTGAGCAGTTCAGGGTTCAGCCGGGTGACCTTTACAGGATTATTGAAAACGCGAAGTGGCTGCTCCACGCCACGCATGAATTAGGCAGGCTCGTGGGAAACAAGGCTGCTCTGCCCTTGGCCGCGGAGCTGGTAGAACGGGTAGCTAAAGGAATAAAGAAGGAGCTGCTGCCAATCGTTAAATTGCAAGGAGTGGGACGCGTGCGCGGTCGCATAATGTATAACGCTGGATTCCAGACGGTTGACGCCATAAAGCATGCGCCGCTTGAAGATTTGACGAACCTGCCGCTGATTGGGCCACGGTTAGCTAAGAAAATCAAGGAGCAGGTTGGCGGTTTCGTCAAGAAGGAAACGTGGGAGAAGCTCGAGAAAGGCGACGAGTGGAAACAGAAGTCGCTGGCGGATTATTAGCCTAACTTTGCGAATGCCTCTGCCTGCTTAACCGCCGTGCCCAGATAGTTTTTCGGGTTCAAGGCATCATCAATTTCTTTCGCACTCAGCTTGCCGCAGACGAACTTGTCTTCCAAGAGGATTTCGCGGAAGTGCCTTTTTTCAACCTCGCTCTTTATGGTTAATTTCCTAAGCAGTTCGTGGGCTTCTTGCCTGTTCACGCCTTTCCTAGTAAGCGCCATCATCACAGCTTCCGACATGGCTCGCCCCTGAGTCAAATCAATGTTTCGCAGCATGCGCTTTTCGTCAACCCGCAAGTTATCCACAACGTTGCTCGTCAAGAACAGCATGTAATCGGTCAGAATGCACGACTCTGGAAAAATAAAGCGTTCAGCCGAGGACTGAGTCAAATCTCTCTCATGCCACGTAACAGCGTTCTCAAGCGCTGGAATAACGAGGCTTCTGACGATTCGAGCTACGCCGCAGATTCTTTCACATGTCTCAGGGTTCCGCTTATGAGGCATAGTGGAACTGCCAACCTGTTTCTCCTTCTCAAACGACTCAAAAAGCTCGCCGATTTCGGGTCGCTGTAGCTCTCGGATTTCCGTGGCGAAATTGTCCAGCGAAGAGGCAATCATGGCTAGAATGCAGACGTATTCGGCGTAGCGGTCTCGTTGCACGATTTGCGTGGAAATCTCAGCTGCCCGAATGCCCAGCCGCTTCATTACGAGTTCTTGAATGCGCGCCGCGTTTTCGCCTAGACTTGCTTGGGTGCCAACTGCGCCGCTTATCTTTCCAACCAAAACGCGGTCTCTGCAGTCGTTTAGCCTGTCGATGTGTCGGGAAACCTCGTAGCCCCAGACTGCGAATTTGAAACCTAAAGTGATTGGTAACGCGTGTTGCCCGTGAGTTCTTCCAATCATCACCGTTTCCTTGTGCTGCCCAGCCTGTTTCTGCAAGATGCCTTTTAGCGCTGCTAGTTTTTTAATGATGATTTCTAAGGCGTCTTTCAACTGCAGGGCGTTGGCGGTGTCTACGATGTCGTAGCTTGTGGCGCCTAAGTGAACGTACGCGCCGCTTGAGCCGCACACTTCGGACAGCGCGCGAACTAAAGACGCAATGTCATGTTTTATCTCCTTCTCAATGGCTTTCACACGCTCCGCCTTCACGTATTTGGTGGAAGCCATAGCCGCGATTTTTTCAGCATCCTTCCGCGGGATGTTGCCGACTTCAGCGTGCGCCAAAGCCAAAGCAGCCTCAACGTCAAGTAATCTTTGAACGCGAGCCTCTTCCTCAAAGACCCTGAGCATCTCGGCGGTTCCGTAACGACCCGTGTCTATAGGTAGGATAGGCAAGTCACTTTTTCCCTCGACAAAAGGATATGCGGATTAAACATTAATGTTTTACCAAACTATAACAGAATAAACGGAACGTGAACGGCTAGTGAGTACGAAAACGACCATAGCAGTGTTGGACAAGCAAAGCGGCAACGCAAAACTTAGCTCACATGACAGGCAGCATCGTGTACGTTTAGCGGATGCAACAGTTTTCTTTGATGGGAGAATTTACTCGCCAGCTTTGGGCGCTTCAGGTGTAGAAATAATTGCCAAGAAGCTTCAACAGGCAGATCACCTTGAGGCAAGCGAGACGTTTCTCAAGGAGGTTGAGGGTGACTTTTCATTCATTATAGCCGAGCCAGAGCGAATTACTGCGGGAAGAGACCCTGTGGGAGTTCAACCCCTGTACTATGGGGAGAACAGAACCGTGGCGGCTCTTGCTTCCAATCGGAAAGCGTTGTGGAAACTTGGAATAGCCGAAGCCCAGTCGTTTCCTCCAGGGCACTTGGCGTTTGTCAGCCGAGAAGGCTTCAGATTCAAGCCTGTTAAAACTCTGGTTTACTCGGAACCAAAACCGGTAACCATGGAAAAGGCAGCGGAAACCCTGCAGGAAATGTTGGAGCAGTCTGTCCGCAGGAGAGTTTTGGGAACGAAGGAAGTTGCAGTTGCGTTCTCTGGCGGTTTAGACAGCAGTGTTGTCGCATTTCTGGCGAAAAAGTGTCGCGTGAATGTTCAGCTAATCCATGTGAGCTTGGAGAATCAGCCTGAAACTGAAGCGGCCATGGAGGCAGCAGAAAAGTTAGATTTGCCTTTACAGGTTCACTTGTTTAAAGAGTCAGATGTTGAAGCTGTCTTGCCAAAAGTAGTAGACCTTATTGAGGCGCCTGACCCAATTAAAGCAAGCATTGGCGTGCCATTTTATTGGACGGCTGAAAAAACTGCGGAAGCCGGATTCAAGGTGCTGCTGGCTGGGCAAGGTGCGGATGAGCTTTTTGGCGGCTATCAACGCTACGTTAACGAGTACTTGTCTCATGGAACGGAAAAAGTGAGGAAAACCATGTTTGATGACGTGGTTAGGCTTCATGAGAGCAACATTGAACGAGACATGAAAATCTGCAGTTTCCACGATGTGGAGCTGCGTTTGCCCTTTGGGTCGTATCAAATCGCCGAGTTCGCTATGGCTTTGCCCGTTGAATTGAAAATAGAAAAGCGCGCGGATACGCTGAGGAAACTGGTGTTGAGGAAAGTCGCTGAGAACATGGGCTTGCCCGCGTCAATAACGGCGAAACCTAAAAAGGCTGTACAGTACTCTACCGGGATAAATAACGCGCTTAAGAAGATAGCGAAGAAACAGAAGACAACCGTAGCCGACTATGTGAACAAACTTTTTCTCGGCCAAATGACCGAAAAATGACATCCGCCACCCTCATCACCAAACCGCATATTTGGATCCTAATAGAGGTTCATTGCAGAAACCTATAGGGGGTAGGTCCGTAATGGCACAGAAAACGCTCAAAAGCATGTTGAAAACAGTGTTCTGCAGAATTCCATGCAGTTTAGCATATATAAGGGGGCTATAGACTGTTCCAAGCGTTAGAGAGCACTGGTTTTGGTGGAAAAGGTGGTTTTAGAGTTCTTGGATTTCGCATTTGAGTTTTTTGATGGTTTCTTCTGCGTTTAGGGGTTCTACTTTTAGGGTGTAGAGTTGGTTTGGTGTGCGTAGTTTGAGCTTCACGGTGTCTTTTAGTCTTTTTACTGAGCAGTATTTTGCGTTGGCGCTCATCTCCACGAATTTTTCTACATCGAATATTTCGGATGGCATTTGTAGTCCTCGTGTTAGTTGCTGTGATGGATGCGGAAGCGAGTTTTTATCTGTTTTGGTTCCAAATGCCAAGTGTAGAACAGCTTAAATCTGGAATCGGCTAAATTAGGAGGTTGAGGTTGAGAAGTTTGAGCGAAGACAACGTTTTGGTTTCGGTTACTGCAAGCAGAGAGAAAGGGGAAATAGTGTATCGAGTGGAATGCTCCAGCGACCTGTCGAAGGAAGAGTTCGAATATTACCTTGGCGAGATAATCAAAGGCGTCTGTGAATGGAACAAAGCCGTTTGTAAAGAAAGCATGAGAAGCTTCAAAGGCAAAATCAAAGCAAAGAAAAAATAGGCGCTTGGCAGTTAATACGACTACAAATCTGTAGCGATAATCAAGAAGCTATATCTATCCAAAACCGTGTGGACAAAACGACCCCTAACGGAGAATAAAAAAATGAGGCATGTTATCATTCTATCTTCAATCCTAATAATAGCAATCATAACTGCTTCATTCCTTGTATCCCACTCTATGACAAGCAACAACACGGATGAAACACCATTCTACGTTGGAGTCACCTTTTGCGGCAACACCCCAGCAGAAGCTAAACTGCTAATCGACAAAGTAAAGAACTACACAAATCTTTTTGTTCTGCAATCATGGACGATAAGCAATAACGAAACCGCCACAACCGAAATCTGCGATTACGCAGTAGCCTCTGGACTGAATATCATTGTCAACTTAGGCGTTAATCAGACCTATGACAGAGTTTGGACTTGGCAGTTTCCTTGGCTTGAATCAGCCGAACAGCGGTACGGCGACAGATTTTTAGGGTCATATTACGACGACGAACCAGCTGGAATCCAGGTTGACTACGACTGGCTTAACTTCTTCCTTAACTACTCAAGCTATTTTGAAGGAAGACCCCATGTTTCACCACTCCACCAAATCTTTGCAGATTTAGAGGATGAACTGGCAAACGTCACCAGACCTGAACCAAAAGACTATGACACAGAAGCAGCATGGTTTCAAAGGGTGTTTGAAAGCAACAGAGGTCTTAACTCCTTGAAGGCTTCTGGGATCAAAACATTCACTTCCGATTATCTGCTCTACTGGTTTGATTATCTAGGCGGATACGATGTCATGCTCGCACAGTTCGGCTGGAATAACAGCTACATTCAAGATATAGCTCTCGTCAGAGGCGCAGCAAGAATGCAAAACAAGTCTTGGGGAGCCATAATTACATGGACGTATACTGAGCCACCGTATCTGGATAGTGGAGAAGAAATCTATAACCAGATGCACACAGCATACCGAGCAGGCGCTGAATACGCGATAATATTTACGCACCCGCAAATTGGAGACAGCCCATACGGAACCCTAACGGACGAGCATTTTGAAGCCCTTGAGAAATTATGGAGTGAGGTGGCGCAGAATCCGAGAAAAACATCTGAAAGCCAAGCAGAAGTCGCGCTGGTTCTGCCTAGAAATTATGGTTGGGGAATGAGACATCCTGAGGACCGAATCTGGGGCTTTTGGGGACCTGATGAGAAATCTCCGCAGATATGGGAAATCTCGCGTAAACTCCTTTCGCAGTACGGCACACGCTTGGATATAGTTTACGATGATCCTGCATTTCCAGTAACGGGCAAGTACTCTCAAATTTACTATTGGAATCAGCCAGTCTAAAGGGTGTGTGGATTAGTTCTGCTTGGGTCGGCGAATAGTGTATTGTTGAGTTTAGGTGACGTAAGGTTAGTAACGCGACTAAAACGGGTGCACGATTTTTTTTGTCTATACCCCCTTATTTATAGTGCTTTATGTTCTCAGAGTTCCAATCTGCTTGTTACATTTTTTTTACTGCATCCACGGTTCTTTTCAGTAAAAGTTGAGCTGCTTCTTGGGACGGCCAGCCTCCGAGACCGCAGTCAGGACCCGTAAACGTCATTCGGTCTCCGTACTTCTCGTTAGCTGAGACGTACCGTTTCTTTATTACTTCTCCGCTTTCGACCAGCTGCTCTGCCGTTGGCTTCGTCACGCCTTTATCACGCAGTTCCGCCATAATCGAGTCTATATCCGTCCTTGAAACGCCGACGCGTATCTGCTTGTCCGCGTCTTCCAACATTTTCCGTGAGACACCTTCGATGTTTTTCGGGGATGCAGCATACTCAAAAGACAAAACATCAATGTTTCCTACTTCCAACAAGTCGGGCAACCTTGACGAAGAATGAAGATGAATCTGCCGCACTGCGCCTTGGAAGTCGAAGGCTTTCTCCAAAACCTCGCATAGGACTTCGCTTTCTGCGTTGATGTTTAGGAACCCGAAGCTCGGCTCATCAACGGACACGACAGCGGTCTTGATGTATTTGGTGTCTACGATACTGTTCTTGGCGAAGCGTCTGATAGTCTCCGCGAAATTGTCGAGCACATCACCGTAGGGCACAGTACCAATCTCTTTCAGGTACTGCTCCATGGGACCGAACATGCAGGCTCGCAGTAAGATTTTCTTTCCGAATTCCTCGCTAAGGCTCTTGGCTTCCGCCTCAATGACGCGTACTTCAGGCAGGAACGCATCTTTCTCATCGACGACGAAAGTACCTTTTTCCATAGCTTTGTGAATAGCATCGCTAACTTGACGGATGCCGTCGTAGTGCCACGGAGAATTAACAACATCTAGTCCTGTGCGTATTTTCCTCTTAAATGAGTTAATTGTTACATTGTAAAAGTTTGTACGTATAAACTCGTCTTTTCTAAAGTCCCTTCCGTCAACTATGGCTTCTCGTGCAAGCTGATATGCCTTGTTGAATGTTTCCCTGTTAACTCTATGCGGTAACGGGAAACTTCCTATGTCGTCAACCAACGTTTCCATGACGCTATATTACCTGTAGCTTTCTTTTAAAGGCTGTAGCTGAACTTTAACGTCGCCGTAAAACTAAAGAACTATAAACGTGTTGAAATAGTAAATTGGAATTCACCATGTCAGAATCTTGTATATTCTGTAAAATAGCGCGAAAAGAAGCGCCTACAAGCGTAGTCTACGAGGATGAAAAAGTAATTGCGTTCCTGAGTATACAACCCATAAATGTCGGTCACACGCTCGTTGTTCCAAAGAAGCACTACGAGAACATCTATGAGATTCCAGAGGCAGAAGTAGCGTACTTGTACACGGTTGTGAAGAAAATAGCTCACGCCGTAAAGAAGGCAGTAGATGCTGAAGGAATCAGACTTGTCCAGAATAACGGTGAAGCCGCTGGCCAAGTTATATTTCACTTACACGTTCACATAATTCCCATGAACAAAAACCGCCCATGGGTACATCACCCCGAAAACCGCGATGCAGACGCGCTAAAGGATGATGCCAGCAAAATACGGCAATTTATCTGAACAGCTGGTTTTCAAGAATGACTTATCTAAACCCAACTACTCAGCAAGAAGGCTTACACGTGTTTTTGATGCTGAATAATGGAAGACCCTTGTCCGAAATCCATCTGGATAGAGACACCTATAAAAGAGGGAAAAACCATTTGCTACACTGCAAAAAGCGGGAAAAACATGACCGAAGAACCTAACAAGAATGAAGCTACCCTTCCAGAGAAACTCCTTATTGATGAACCAATGAATTTTCCGTTCCACGCCGCTTATGTTGTATACGCGGAATTGTTTGATAACATAACTGACGCTGAAACTAAGGCAGATTTAAACAGGAACATTGAGGCTTTAAAAGAGAACAGGATAGACCCTGAAACGTTTTACAGGAACATAGCGCACCACCGGAAAACAGGTCCTGACCAACACCACGAAAGGTTTTCCCTGCAAACTCAGAGAAAAAGGGACTGGCGCAAGAAAGCTCAAAGGCAAGATAGAATAAAACGACACAAGAAATAGCGCAAAGTACACCATTACTTGCCTGCTTGCTTATGCAATTATTGATTCGACGGTAAGGTTAAGCACGACTTCTGCGATGTCGCTGGCGTATTCTGCGGTTCTGCGGATGCTTTCAATTATCAACCGCAAGTGGGGTGCGTCTTCAACATCTATCTTTTGAGACGAAACAACCGCTTCTTTTTCCATTGAAATGATGTCGTTTGTTTTTTCAACTATGCTTTCGGCAAGAGCGTAATCTTGCCTAAAAAGTGCTTCTATGGCGGTTTCAAACATTGAAACGGCTAGAGTGCTCATCTTTTCAAGTTTTTCACTTGTTTCTGGTTCTAACTTGTTTTTTATTAGCAAAACGTTGTCGGCGATGCGGGCTGCGTGGTCCGCGGTTCTTTCCACAGACTTGGTTACTAACCGGTAGCCCAAGCAGTCACGGGCGTTTTTCAAGCCTATCTCTTTTATTATGCGGGGGTTTTGGATTGCGGTTTTGAGTTGTCTCACTATGTACAGGTTGAATCTGTCTACTTCATTGTCCGTAGTGAGTACTTCTTTGGCGTGTTGACTGTCAAGTTCTTTCAAGGCGGTTAGAGCGTCCCGTTGCATTGAAGCCGTTATTATGCTCATTCGCCTCAGCGCGCTTTGAACAGAAAGTTCGGGGTAACTCAACAGTACCTGTAACGTTAGCTCTTGCGGAGTGTCGGTGACTATTTCGGTTCCGACAAGCATGTGGCGGGAAAAATTTTTCAGTTCAAATCGTTGTTTTGTAGATAACTGGTTTTGTTTTTCAGCTTTTATACGTATCATGTTGTAGCCTACAAGGTATGTTGAGACTGTTTTCCTGATTACTAATTCTGGAGAATCCTTGGGATTAACTTTGATTAAAGCTTCGTCGCGTTCCTGTTGTATTGCTGTGTCAGTTGGTATAATTGATAACAAGCCGCCCTCTTCTTCGCGGAGTTTTATGACACTTCCCTTTTTAAGCTGGTTTTGATCTATCCACCGTTTAGGCAACGATATTATGTATGTTGACCCGCCGGTGAATTGGAGTTTTCTTGTTTCCTCAGAGAGTTTTGACTGCCTCAATCTACATACCCGTTTATATTGTTTCAGTCAATCTATTAATAAATAATTTGTCTATATAGTTTATATATACTACTGTGAAAACCAATATAACATTAGTGCTCCACTTCTCCTCTTAAAATACAGAGGACTAAAAATGGAAAGAAAGGATTTAACTGGAATTTCAACGATGGTTGCCGTACTCGGCATGATTGTACTGCTCATAGTTGGTTTTGCTGCAGGATATTACCTTAACACTCCGTCTTCAACATCAACCGACGACGACAGCGCTTGGCGGACACAGAGCATAACACTAGCAGGTTCAACCACTGTGCTGCCAATCGCCAACGCTTCTGCCGTAGACTTCATGAACATATACTCAGGCGTTACAGTAACAGTGTCAGGTGGCGGTTCAGGTACAGGCTACAGTAACATAATAGACGACGTGGTCGACATAGGGATGGGCTCTAGAGAACCAAAACAGAGCGAAATAGATAACGCGAAAACCAAAGGAAGACCTATGTATCTTTACCCGATAGCTTTGGACGCAGTTTGCGTTGTTGTCAACCCCAGCGTTGATGGCGGTAATCAGCTTGGCTTAACACTCCAAATGATTGGGCAAATCTTCTCAGGAGAGTACACACGCTGGAATCAAATAGATTCAAGTTTGCCAGACCAAGAAATCTTTGTTGTTGTAAGAGAGCCTGGCTCAGGAACTAGAGGAACATTCGAAGAATTCACGATGGACCCATGGGATTACGAGGTTACCACAGCTGCAAATGCACGACAAAGCAATCCTGAAGTAGTTACAACAGTAAGCGGAACACCATACTCAATTGGCTACGTCGGCTTCGGCTTCCTAAATCAAGACATGCACACAGTTTCCGTTTACTCGGAGAGTCAGGGAGACTTAGTACTTCCAACAGCAGCAAGCATAGCTGACCAAACTTACCCAATGTCAAGATACCTGTATCTGGTAACTAACGAAAGACCAGCAAGCGGATCACTAACAGACAGATTCATGGACTTCATATACAGCTCAGCCGGCCAAGACATCGTAGAGCAAAAAGGCTTTCTGAAACTTCCCGAATACCCGTAGTGCACAGGTGCCAAACACGTGTCAAAGAGAAACATCCGAAAAACTATCTTCCACGTTTTTTCACGTATTAAAGAGCAACCTATAGAGCTTGTTTTGTTTCTTTGCGCTTCCTTCTCAATTGTAATCCTTTTTCTCATGCTTCTTTTCGTAGCCAGCGAGGGCGCTTTGGCTTTCTCAAACTTCGGATTAGACTTTATTATCGGTCAAGTTTGGGATACAAATGCTGGCTTGTACGGCGCTTTTCCCCTGATATTCAGTTCTGTGATGGTTTCAATGGGCGCTCTCGCAATTGCTATTCCACTGGGGCTTGGCACGTCGATATTCATCACGGAAGTTGTGCCTTTCTCCATAAGAGACATAATAAAGTCAATAATAGAGCTCCTAGCTTCAATTCCCTCGGTGATTTACGGGTTTATCGGCATCATTTTCCTGATACCCGCAATAGCCTCAGTTTTCGGTATTTACTCAGGCTACACCGCGTTAGCTGCTTCTTTATTGTTGGCTATTATGGCAGTCCCCACAATAGTTGGAGTTTCAGGGGAAACGCTTTCCGCGGTGCCTAAAGACTACAAAGAAGCTTCCCTTGCCTTGGGCGCAACTAAACTGCAGACTTTACGCCATGTGATACTGCCCATCGCAAAATCCGGTATTCTCGCAAGCGTAATGCTTGGTTTCGGAAGAGCGGTAGGTGAAACTGTTGCTGTACTCATGGTGGTGGGCAATAGAGCTCAGATTCCGGTGCCACCGTGGAATTTCTTGAATCCTGTGTATCCGATAACTTCGGTGATAGCTATGCAAATGGGTGAAGCCTCATTATATAGTGAAGAGTACAGCGCTCTCTTCGGGCTTGGGCTTATCCTGTTCATATTCACGTTCATAGTCAACACCATAGCCGACATAGTTGTTAGAAGAGAAGGCAAAGTAGGGGGTCGCAAAAAGTGACGGAAACCACCAAAGAACGCGTTGTTTTCTTCGCGTTAGGCGTCCCCATGGTTATGTGCTTGATAGTGTTCTTTTGGATAGTCGCTATTCTTTCTTCTGGTGCAGGAACACTTAACTTCGCTATGTTAACTACCAGCGCACTTCAAGGCGGACTTTTCGAGATGATAGTGGGCACAATCTACCTCTTGCTGGGCGCGGCAGGCGTGGCCGGTCCAATAGGCATTCTCGCAGCGGTCTACCTTGTTGAATATGCACCAAGCGGAAAAATAACGCGTATAATCGATCAAGCGATTAATAACTTGGCAGGCGTGCCCTCCATAGTTATAGGTTTGTTTGGCTTCGCGTTTTTCACTACCCAACTCGGCTTCGGGAGGTCACTAGCTGCTGGGTGGTTAACGCTTTCTCTTATGATGCTTCCAATTGTTATACGCGGCACTGAGGAAGCGCTGAAGCTGGTTCCGCCTTCCTTCCAAGAAGCATCGTTGGCGTTGGGAACTACGAAGTGGCGGGCTATAACAGCGACAACCCTTCCGTCCGCTGCGCCGGGCATAGTCACAAGCGTAATCCTGGGCATAGCCCGAGTTGCAGGCGAAACAGCTGCGATTCTATTCACAAGCTGCGTCCTTATCACACGAGGCTTGCCGAAGTCGCCTTTTGAACCGATAATGGCTTTAGCGTACAACATGTTCGTGCGGATTGTAGCTATCGGAGACCCCGCCGAGTCGGTTTTCGGAATAGCGCTGGTGCTGTTTCTAATAGTGGCAGTATTCGCAGTCATCGCAATAGTAATCAGAACGTACTATAGGAGGAGACAACCATGGCTAAGGTAGAAACTAAAAACCTGAATTTGTGGTTCAAAGACAACCACGTGCTTAAAGACGTAAACCTCGCTATAAAAGAAAACGCGGTTACGGCAGTGATGGGGCCGTCAGGCTGCGGAAAATCCACTCTAATACGCGCAATGAACAGGATGAACGATGTTATCAGCGGTTGCCGCGTTACTGGAGAGGTGTACGTTGACGGGAAAAATGTTTACGAAGACGGCACCAACGTCTACGATCTGAGACGCAGAGTAGGTATGGTGTTTCAGAGGCCCAACCCTTTTCCGAAATCCATTTTTGAAAATGTTGCTTTCGGGCCCAAAATTCACAAGATTGCAAGCGGGAAAAAGCTTGAAGACGTTGTAGAGAAAAGCTTGCGAGGGGGCGCTTTATGGGATGAGGTTAAAGACCGTTTAAACGAAAGCGCTTTCAGCCTTTCAGGTGGGCAACAACAGCGGCTTTGTATCGCACGCGCGTTGGCTGTGGAGCCTGAGGTCATACTTATGGATGAACCGTGTAGTGCTCTGGATCCCGTTTCAACCGCCAGAATTGAAATGCTCATTAGGGAGCTCAGCGAGAAATACACGGTTATAATTGTGACGCATAATTTGCAGCAGGCTGCTCGCGTTTCTGACTTCACGGCTTTCCTGTATGTGGGTCAACTGGTAGAGTACGGTGACACAGAGAAGCTGTTTGAGGACCCGAAAAGCGAGTTAACAGAAAAATACATAACTGGGAAATTTGGTTAGGTGAA
>JAFGNM010000071.1 GCA_016927015.1 Candidatus Bathyarchaeota archaeon
GCTCCAAATAGGTTTGGCTTGATTTTTCAACATGCTATTAACTGTGAAAACAGGCATTACGGACCTACCCCCTATAGGTTTTCTGCATAGTACCTCTATTAGGATCCAAATATGCTGGTGTGGCGCTGTTACGCTTTCGTATCCAGTGAGGTGCTGACTGAATAGCGGAATCAAAAAGGCAAATCTGCCTAGTTCGCCTCTCTTGAGACTGAGTTGGCGCGTGTTGTTCAGTAAACTAGTTTATGTTTTCTGAAAGAAAAAAAGGAAGTTGTTTGGTGGAGGCTATGCTGGATACTCGTATTCTACAAGCGCGTAATGGAACTGGTAGTAGCTGGTGCTGGTAGATGAATAGGGCATTTCCATTAAGAGGTAGTAATGGTAGTTATCGTTGTCGACGGTTGCATATTGCGGGTAGAAGGTGGCGACCGAGGTGTCTAAGCTAACGTGGGCGTCTCCTGGCGTGTCCGACCCAGGAGTATTGAATACGTAGCCTATTGCCTGCCATCCTTCTGTTAGGTTGCCTCGCATCACATAGAACTCGAAATAGCCGGCGTCGTTGTCATAGAAGTAGAAGGTTGCGTTTGTTATGGTGGCACCATGCGGAAGCTGAAGAGGCGCAGAGCAATAGGATAATGTAGAGCCATCGGTGTTACGTAGTCCGTAGTTATATGAATATGAGACACTGTCGTCAGAAGAAGGTGGCACGAATGCAGAATATGAAATTGAAATGTTGCCTTGCTGTGGCACCCCAAAGCCGCGTTCGCCCTGCGGACCTGTTGCGCCTGTTGCCCCTGTGGCTCCAGTTGCCCCTGTTGCCCCAGTGGATCCTGTTGCGCCCGTAGCGCCCGCGGGTCCTGTAGTTCCTGTTTCGCCCTGCTCGCCTTGTAGTCCCTGCGGTCCAGTGTCACCTTGCGGTCCCTCTGGTCCCTCTGGTCCAGCTATCAGCATCGTTGAAGCCCCAATGGAAATAGCGCTCGCAGCCAAGATTGCTATGATGATTCCTGCAATTAACTTGCTCATTGTTATAGAAACTGCTGCCATTTTTCTCACTTTTATGCTTAGCATTGACTCAAGACATTTAACTAACTTATGAAATTCGGATTCAGATGCAGAATAAACATTTTATTTAGAACGTGATTTACGATAAAAAAACACAATAACAAATTCCATTTTCCTTATGAATAAAGAAACGGCTTCTATGACTCTTCTAGAGTTAACCCTTTATTATTAAATCGTTTATGAAGCTGGAATATTGTTTTGGAGTTAAAAAAAGCCAATTAACGCGTTCCGTCGTTCATCGTCTGAAAGGTTACTCAAATTGTGGCCGCGGTAAGCGTAGCTTGTTTGTCAGTTTCGGTTCAGTTTATGGTGTTCTAAATCACCCTTTGATACGCTGCGTTTCTACTGTTTCTTCATATCCATCTGTAAACTATTAGCATAATTCTTAACTCCTAAAAAGACCCTGCATAGATTTGTGCCTAACGCGACTGCCGCCAACAAAGCCATGCTTTGGCGTAACAAGCTGAACAAGATGCAGACACACTCCCCAAGCGCAACTATTTCCATCGACTGCCTCTTGCAAAAGATTGTTCCGCCAAAATCTTCTTTTACTCGTCCAGCACTAACCTAAAAAACGAGTTGACCAGAATTGAACAACAAGGTTCTGAGAGGGCGAAGTGCGTGAAAATCTTTGAAAAACCTGGACCTGCAAACACCGACGAAGTAGTGGCGGTTTCCAAATCTGCTTCTTCAAGGGCGGATTACGTGGTTGTGGCGTCCGTCACCGGCGCCAGCGCCTTAAAAGTTGCTGAGAAAATAAAGGACCGAAAAATAGTGTGCGTTACTTGTCCGCAGGGCATGTACTGGCAAGTGAACGAAATGAAAGGCGGCTTGTTCGACGAAATTCCTGAACTAGCAACGAGGCGGGACGAATGGCTGAAGAAAGGACTTGAAAAAGTCCCGATGAACGTCACCGAAGAAAACCGCCTAAAACTGAACGCGCTCAGCGTCGAAATCGTGCGGGGAACCATCCCACTCTTCGGACCAACCTTCTCCATGAGGCTGCACCTGCACAAAACCACCGACCTCGACGTTATCGCAAAAACACTGGAGCTAATTTCCACGGGAACGCTGGTGTGCCTGGAAAGCGTGTTAATGGCCACCGACGCCGGAGCAATCCCAGAAGGCAAACGCGTTCTCGCCTGCGCAGGAACCGAAATGGGACTTGACACCGCGTGGATCATGCGAAGCTGCGCCTCCGCAAACATGTTTCACCCCTTCAAAGGCTTCAGGTTCATAGAACTGCTGGCAAAGCCCGGCGTCGCAATGGTTCCAAACCTAAACGTCAGGTACATCCGATAAACGCCAAAGGCCCATTCCAGAATGAAACCTGCAGGCTTCCGAGGCAACCTTTTAATTTCCACTCGGCACTTACCTAAAGGTTGGTAAAATTGAACAGCGAAGCTAAATGCGACAAGTTCACAGCAATTAACGAGTTAGCCCGGCGAAGAGGCTTCTTCTGGCAGTCGTACGAGATTTACGGCGGCGTAGGCGGCTTTGTAACCTACGGTCCCCTAGGCGCCAAACTAAAGCAGAACATCGAAGCCAAACTCCGCGAACTCTTCGTCACCAAACTCGGTATCCTCGAAATAGAATCATCCGTAATCACACCCGGCAAAGTCTTCGAAGCATCCGGGCACGTTAACCACTTCAAAGAACCCATGGTCGAATGCGTCCAATGCAGCAAGCGGTTCCGCGCAGACCACCTGCTCGAAGAATACGCCAAACAAAGCTGCGTAGAAACCGAGAAAATGAGCCTAACCCAAATCCAAAAGGCACTCGAGGCGCACGGCATAACGTGCCCCGAATGCGGCGGAGGCTTCAAACCGCCCCAACAGTTCCTAACTATGTTCCAAACCACCATAGGACCCTACTCCAACGCCACGGGCTACGGCAGACCCGAAGCCGCGCAAGGCATATTCGTTGAATTCAACCGTTTATACGCGATGGCGCGGGAAAAACTTCCCTTCGGCGTCATCCAAATAGGACACGCCCTAAGAAACGAAATCTCGCCAAGGCAAGGGCTTATCCGCCTCCGCGAGTTCACAATAGCTGATTTAGAGTTTTTCTTCGACCCTGAAGAACCCGACTGCTGTCTGCTGAAAGACGTGGAAAACGAGACCCTGAGGATATATCTCGCCCCAGAAAGACAGGCATGCACCGAAAAAGCAATCGAAGTAACCGTCAAAGACGCCGTAGCACAGAAAATAATCCGCTCCGAATGGCAAGCCTTCTTCATGGCAATGGCTAATAAACTCCTAACCGAAATCGGCGTGCCCGCGGAAAACCAGCGCTTCATCGAAAAACTCCCATGGGAAAAAGCCCACTACGCCAC
Organism: Candidatus Bathyarchaeota archaeon; assembly: GCA_016927015.1. Taxonomy (GTDB): domain Archaea; phylum Thermoproteota; class Bathyarchaeia; order Bathyarchaeales; family Bathycorpusculaceae; genus SG8-32-3. The sequence goes on from JAFGNM010000071.1 coordinate 3,395, forward strand.
ACAATGCTTCGACCAAGAAGTTTACGTTGACCGCTGGGGCTGGATCGAAGTCTCAGGACACGCCTACCGCACAGACTACGACTTAGACTGCCACACGAAAGCCAGCGGCGCCGACCTCCGCGTTTACAAAGAATACCCGACACCCATAGAGGAAGAACAACTCGTCGTGAAGCCGATAATGGCCAAGCTCGGCCCAGCATTCAAAGCAGAAGCCGGAAAAGTCGCAGCGCTCCTCGCAGAAGCACCCGCGGAAACAGTTGCCGCCTCGCTCGAAAAAAACGGCTGCTATACCGTTGAAAACTTCAAGGTTCTACCCGAACACGTGGACATCAACCACCAAAAAACCGTTGTACGCGGCAAACGCTTCATCCCACACGTCGTCGAACCCAGCTTCGGCTCCGACCGCCTATTCTACGTGGCGCTGGAGTACGCTTACCGCGTGAAGGACGACCGCGTGGTAATGAGCTTCCCCCGAAGCATCGCACCCACACAGCTAGGCGTTTACCCCTTGGTAAGCAAGGACGGCATAGCCGAAAAAGCCCAGAAAGTCCACCAGCAACTCTTAACCGAAGGCTTCACCGCGGAACTCGACGAAGCAGGCTCCATAGGTCGAAGATACGCCCGCGCCGACGAAGCAGGCGTCCCACTAGGCATAACGGTAGACTACGACACGCTAAACGACGATACAGTCACCATCCGCGACCGCGACTCGTGGCAGCAAGTCAGGAGCCCAATCAAAGACTTACCTGAACTCCTGCACAAGTATTTCCAAGGAAAAGTAAACTTCGAAGATTTAGGGACTTTACTTTCAGTTTAAATCGTTAGCTTTTATAATACACTTGCAATACTAAATGTTGGAACGATTAGCGATTTAATGAGGGGCGAGAAACAAGTTTGGTACTTCCCGCGGAAACAGAACAACGCGTAAAACGCAGAGCCTTAACCGCATGTCAAGACAACCTGCGCAAAGTGGTAGATGTCACTAGAAAAATCCCTCAATTGGTTGAGCAGTTTTCAAAAGGTGACAAAGACCAAGCAAGACAACTTTTCACTGAAATCAGGAAAGGAGAAGAAGAAGTCCTCAAGGCTAGACGCATGGTTTCGCAGGAACTAGCCGAAATAGGCGCCATCCTAATCAGCAGAGAAGACTTCCTGAGGTTCACCAACTTGTCAAGCGAAATTGCAGATTTTTCCGAAGGCATCGCCTACTACCTCCTCGAAATAATAGAGCACAACTGGAAGGTACCTGACGACATAAAAAAGGAATTGTTAACGCTTTCCGAAGCTGTCTTTGACGCAGTGCTTAAGCTAAGAGAAACAATGATGGTTCTAAGCTATGGGTCAACCAAAACCCTGGAACAAGCCAAAGACGTCGAAATCGCCGAAAGAATCGTGGACGACCTCTACCGCGCGCTATCAATAAAAGTTCTCAGCAGCAAACTCGACCTCCCAGTACTCCTACTTATGAGAGACATTCTGCAGCTTCTGGAAAACTCGGCCGACAAAGCTGAAGACGCTGCCGACACCGCCCGCATACTCTCCTTCATAATGTAACCGAGGGCGGAAACGTCCATGGCTAAAACCAAAGTCGAACTAATCGAAAACTTTCTAGTAGTCTGGGACCCCACAGAAGGCTCACAACTGTACAAAACAGGGTTTTACGGCAAACCGCTTGGAATCCCAAAGCCGAAAATCCCCGAGTTCAAAGTCCCCCTGCTCTTAGATTTGATGGAAGGCCTGTACCTGGTTGAAAATGGCAAGATAACAATTTACGAAGGCGCAGAAAAACGCAAGGTCGGGCTCAAGAAGCTCCGGCAAAAAGCCAGACAATTATACGACGAGTTCGACGAGAAATACGCAGTTTACAGGGATTTGCGGGGCAGCGGCTTAATCGTGACGCCGGGCATAAAGTTCGGCTGCGACTTTGCCGTTTACAAGTACGGTCCAGGCGTTGAACACGCGCCGTACATGGTTTCCGTAAAGCACGAAGGCTCCGAAATTTCAGCCACGGAAATCGTTAAGGCTGGGCGCTTGGCGACGACCGTGCGGAAACGTTTCATAATCGCTGTGCCCGACTTGGACGCGGAAAAAACGAAGTATTTGATTTTCAAGTGGTTTAAGGCTTAGTTTGTCATCAGAATTTGGTGTTGGAATTCTCCTCTGACGCGCTGATGGGGATAGATGCTTGTTGCTGTTAGGCTGCATCCTTCCTCAAGGGTAACATCATCGGCAATGACTGAAACCGAATCTATTTTCGTCTGTTTCCGACCGCTCGAAAGGATTGTTGCGTGCCTGCCGATTATGCTGTCCCGTACTTCGGCTTTTTCTCCAATTATGACTCTGTCCAAAACCGCCGAGTTTTCTATCGTAGCGCCTTTACCGATTCTCGTAAAGTTGTCGATGCAGGAGTTCACTATCCTTGCGCCATCGTCTATTTGGCAGTGTCTGCCGATGAGCACGGCGCCTTCAATCTCTATTCGCCCCTGCTTGATTTTACGAATAATTTCTTGTCTTCTTTGTTCTGAATCGTGGCTTTCTCCCTGAACCCATATTTGCTGTTTTTTGCTGATTTTTCCGCCGAAATCATTCAGCATGCTGAAGCCTCCGTGGAGCAGTTTCTTCATGGCTTCCAGATAGTTTTTGGGCGTGCCCACGTCGAACCAGTTTCCCTTTAACGTATAACCGTACACTGGGTGCCCTGTTTGCGTCAAGTAGGGTATGAAGTCGTAACCGAAATCTAACCGGTGTTTCTCGTCGGTTATCTGTTTGACTCCTTTTTCCTTGAAGACCTTTCTTACTTCGGGTGAA
>JAFGNM010000072.1 GCA_016927015.1 Candidatus Bathyarchaeota archaeon
AATCGCCTGCTTGGGGCAAGCTAAGGTGCATCCACCGCAGCTATGGCAAAGCTCTGGGAAAAACAGGATTTTCTCTGAACTCGCGAAAAGGGCGTTGTATTGACAGAACCTGGCGCATTCTCCGCAATGAGAACACAACTCTTCGTTTATATGGGGAACCAAAATGTAAACTGGCTCTGTTTTATACATTTTGGGATTCAACAGTAAATGTGCGTTCGGCTCCTCTACATCGCAGTCGAGAAGTTGAACGTTGCCTACTGAAAGCGCCATGTTCACGGCTACGGACGTTTTTCCTGTTCCACCTTTTCCGCTAGCAACTGCTACAATCATTTATATACAATCCAAAATTCATTAGAAACGTTGAAGACTCCTATAGTTCTAATCGCCCCTTTAGCTTCTCGTATTCGGCGATGGCTTTTCGCAGCGTCTTAATCGAAAGCGTAGTGCAGTCAAGCTTAGACTTTGGCAGTCCACCAAGCTCCGTCAATATGTCGTTTCCCGTCATCTTTTTTGCCTGCTCAACAGTTTTGCCTTTCAAGACCGAAGTCATGGCGGACGCGGAAGAAGCTGAACCTGGGCAACCCAGATAGTAAAATTTGGCGTCTTCAATTACGTTTTTTTCGTTAATTTTCAAGTACAGTTTTATGAGGTCGCCGCATGAACCGAGAAATGTTGTGACAACAGTAGCGTTCTCCAGTTTGCCTACGTTAACGTTATCCACGTAAAGCTTGATGGCTTTGCTGGAATAGCCTGACTCAACCATCAACTTCAGTTCTTCTTCAGAAAGTTTCCTTGACATCTTTTAACCCCCAGAACCACTCATCGCGTTCAGCGTTCACGTTAAGGGTTGCGTGCGTCGTGGCAGCCTTCTGTTAGTTCTTGAAGCTTGTTTTCCTTGTACGCAGCTATCACTTCGTTGACCGTGTTTGCGTTTGCTCTTAGCACAGCAATTCCAACGCTTTGGAAACTGCTTATACCTCTGTGACCCATACCATAAGCGATGATAGCGTTCGGTTTTAACCCTAAAACGACGTCGTGAGGTTGACCCATTCTTCCGGTACCGTGCGGCAAGTTTGAAACAGTTTTGACGTTTGCTACTTCTCCGTTTTCGTTTAAGTCAACAACAGCGAAGTAAGGTGCTCTTCCGAAATGCTCCGCTAAATGGGCGTTCAAGCCTTCTTGACTTGCTGTAGGAATTATTATTCTGTTTGGCAATCACTCACCTCCGATTTCCATGTTGATCTGTCTCTTCAAGGTTAAATTTACCTAACGCTGCCATGCCCCTTGGCCGCCTCCTTTACCGCCCATGCCAAAATGACCGTCAACAGTAGGTGCACCAGTTTTCTTAAATTCTCCTTTTTTGAACTTCTCAACTGCTTCTCTGACAGTTCCAAAGGCGCCTGTTGCAATTTCTATTCCAGCTGCTGACAAAGCGCCGAAGGCGTTAGGTCCAACGTTTCCAGTTATAAGCAGTTTCACGTCTTTGTTTGCGATTGTTTGTGCTGCTTGAATTCCTGCGCCGCCTGTTGCGCCGGCAGCCATGTTTGGGATAGCTTCAAACTGCATGGTTTCAGAGTCTACGATTACGAGGTAGGAGCATCTGCCGAATCGGGGGTCTATCTGCGCGTCTAGGGTGTTTGCGGTTGCGGTTACACATATTTTCATTTTATTTCAACTCCACTAGGTAACTTTCAAGAATTGTTTAATTTTCATGACTATTTCGGCGAAAGCCTTGACGGTTGGAGAAGCCTTGTTTCCAGCGACAAAAGGTGTTCCGTTGTCAGAGTCAACGCAAATCGCAGGGTCTATCGGGATTTTTCCCAAGTACGGAACCGACAAGTCTTCGGCTACTTGTTTGCCTCCGCCAGATTTGAAAATGTCAAGCGTGGCACCACATTCGGGACAGACGAAGCCGCTCATGTTCTCGATTACGCCTATTACTGGGACTCCTAGTTGCCGGGCGAACGTGATTGCTTTCTTGACAACAGCCTGCGAGACTTCAGAAGGCATAGTTACTATTATCACGCCGTCAATGTCTGGAATCAACTGCATAACACTTAATGGTTCATCACCAGTACCAGGTGGCAAGTCAACAAACAGGAAATCTAGTTCGCCCCATGCAATGTCGGACAAGAATTGTTGGATAATTCTCATTTTCAATGGTCCGCGCCAAATTACTGGTGCCTCATCATTTGGAAGCAAGAAGTCCATGGATACAACCTTTATTCCCTGCTGGCCCGTAACAGGAAAAAGCGTGCCTCCGGGACCGCCTATGAGCTTCTTTCCTTTTAAGCCCAGCATTTTCGGCACACAAGGTCCGTGAATGTCCGCGTCGAGAACGCCAACCTTGTCCGTGTGCCCTTGTAACGCGAAGACTGCGGCTAGGTTTACGGTTACGGTGCTCTTGCCGACTCCGCCTTTGCCGCTTATTATCGCTATTTTATGTTTAATTTTGCTCATTTTCGTTTTGAGCCGTTGCTCTTGTTCCGAAGCTGTGCTATTCGGTGCGACGTGCGCATCGGGCTTTGAGCTTGATTTTGGTTTGAATTCGCAGTCTTTTGTTTCTGCTTGTTTTTCAGTGTCCACCATTAGCTTCACCGTTTCATGAAGTAAGAGTTTATTACATAAACCATATTAATACTTTGTGTTTAGATATTAAACTAAATATTATTAAACATAATATTTTTTTAGTGGATTCAAAGGGTCTGTTGCTAATTTCACTCGACGGGAAACAAACAGGCTTTCCCAATTTTGCATGTTTGACCTTCCTCCCAGTCGTCCACTACGCAAATTCGGCAGTCGAAGGTCATAGATCAGGGCTCGGTCCTGCGGACTCTCAAGCTGAAGCATCTGCTCTAAACTTAGATTCTCAAAGACTCTCCTTATTGGGCGTATAGAATTACTGTGACACGAAATAGCCACGTTTCCCGGATTCTGCCCAAGCCAATCTCTCAGCTGCTTTAGAAAAGAAAGCACTCTTTTTTCAACCATTCGTAAGCTTTCGCCCTTTGTCGGAGCTAACTCATAGCCTCTGTGAACTTGAGCATATAATTCAGGGTCTCTGTGCGCAATTTTCCTCTTGCTTTTGCCTTGGAGCAAACCATAGCAACGTTCGATAAGACGATCATCCATAAAAACTGGAACTGGAGCATCAGCTTCAAGTACGATTTCAAGGGTTTTCCAGGCTCTCTTAAGATGCGAGGTGAAAGCATAATCGATTCGGTACTGCTTAAGCTGCTCAGCGATCTTCTGTGCCTGCGCAACTCCCTTCAAGGTAAGTTCGGAATCACGCCAACCCGAGAATACTCCACGGTGATTATCAAAAGTCTCAGAATGTCTAAAAACAAACAATTTACAAATCATCAAATCTCACTCGGAATCATCAAACTCAAATTTCTTCTCACCAAAGAAAGGTGAAATCAAGTCACGTTTTGACCTAATCACAAGTGCAACACGTTCACAGCCAGTAACAGGCGTTTTTGGTTCAAGACTATTTTATTCTTCTCATGTAGCATTCAGCTATTTGTTCCTCTCTTCTATCGGGATTTAACCCATTAACCATTTTCTCCAACACTAAACTTAACTTTTTGATGTCGCTGTCGTTTATCTGAAAGGCGGGTTCGTTTCTTCGAGAAGCATTGAGTATTAGTGATAGCCCATCGATGTATTTTCTGTTTCTTATGACATTTTCACGTTTTTTTCTGTAGTTTTTGAACCATCTGGAAACTTGGCGATTTGTTAGGCGATCTATGCAATTATTTCCCACATGCAGTTGCTGACAGTCTTCGCTTCTTATAATCGAAACCTCAATTAGGGGATAGTTTCCACAGACATCACATCTCATGTGAGGTGATGCAACGTAATTGTTGATTAACTGGTAGACTTTGCCCTCGTATTGAAACGGAAAAACACTTTTCATATACGCAGCAAATTTTCTATTTAACTCCAGCAAAACGTCATCTGCTTTTGTCAAGCTATCCAACCTCAACTCTGAAACTAGCGCTACCAATAAGCATGGCGCTTCATCTATTACTGTTTCCATATTTCTTAATTATATAGTCTCATTTACTCTGCTAGAACATACTCGATTAGCGCGCATTTTTTCTCCTTCCGCTCACCAGACTATTCGATTCCAACTGAAGAATGCGAACATTTACTCTTTCCATAATTTCTTTCCTGCAGGACTCTGCCGCTAAATGCCGCTCACACATCTTTATGTCATCTATTCCTTGGGCTAGTTCAGCATCACCTATCACGTCCCGTATCCAATTCTGAAAATCTCCCCGCTCGAAATGAAAAACTATAGCTTCTGAACATACATATTGAAGTGCATCAGCAAACTCCTCCAAGCTGTGCACACTTACTCCGCAATAATCCCCAACAGCAGTGTAGAAATGAAAACCTTGGGCATGCGGTATAATACGCAACGGATCTTTGGTCTTATTACTGCTCTTAACCATATACATGATCCCCCACTAGTTTAGCGCGGGTATTCGAGTGTTACCAACGGACAAGATACGCTATTCTTCCACTGTTATAGCACCAGTAGGACACGAAGTCACACAGGTCATACAGAGGATGCAGTCGTCTGCTCTGACTGGGACGGATTTCTTCGAGTCTGTATAATCTGGAAGGTCGTGAAGCTCAAAGACAGAGGTAGGACAGTTGTCAACGCATGTTCCACACCCATTGCACGTGACCCAGTCAACCTTAACCTTCGGCATTGCGTTTAATCCTCCAAATCTACGAAGTTTATTCTTCACGAAACAGAACTAGCGGCTTGGCTGCTTCTTTTCTCGAAACCTTCTTGAGTTCGGCTACGTCAGTGAAGCATTCAGAATTTTCACAGACTTGATTTTCTTCTATAACGAGATGTATTTCGCCATCGGGAGAGTCAACCCTGTAGACCCTTAAGCGTTTCATAACTTCTCCCACACTTCGAATACTTAATGCGCACTAGTAGTTTAATACATAAACCATATTAATACCTTACGTTTATAAAATAAACTTAAAATAAACTGAGGCGTTAACTGTTTGGATGATGTTGACAGAAAAATAATTTCACAGCTCCAACAGGACGGAAGAACGACACTGCAGGAATTAGCCAAAATCATCGGTTACACAAGCATGGGAACCAAAAAAAGGCTGGAAAAACTCCTGAAAAACGACACAATCAAAGTGTCAGCGTTGATTAATCCAGACGCGCTAAAACTTCACCCAGCAATCGTAATGTTGGAAATGGAAAGCGCCGAAGCCATGCAAAAC
>JAFGNM010000073.1 GCA_016927015.1 Candidatus Bathyarchaeota archaeon
ACGGCGAACGAGTCTACATCATACTGAGTTTCGTAGCCAAAACAGCACTAGCGTGGCTTGTCTTCATCGGAGTATTCGCGCCATTTTAAAACCTCAACACCCTTTCCTTTTTTCAAATTTATGGTACCAAGTTAGAAATTAGTAAACATCTGTGCTTCCCGTAACGTATTTGCCTGAAATTACGATTTATGATCATGGTAGAATAACACCTGAAATAGGTCTCATAGAGTGCACCGAATTTACATATTCTTTAACGGATGATGTTGATGGATACGTAATCCGCATTTTGGACAACAATGTTTCCTCCTGGTGCATTTTTTGATATATTAATTCCAAAATAGTCCGAGTAAAGTTAGTATACCTAGCACAACTGTAGCCAATGCTATGCCAGTTCTAAGTTTTTTGCTTTCAAACTTATGAACTACGAGCGCTGCAAGCGGAGTGGAAAGGGCGACACCTATTGACAAGGGTAAAAGTAGATTCCATGAAATCTGGCTTCCTGCCAACAAAAAGGTTAGAAAACCGGCTAAGCTAACGAATAGTTCTGAGAATGTTTGTATCGACACGGCGACCTTTTCGTTTATTTTCATTATTATCATGCCCGTGGTGACTATCGGTCCAAAACCGCTTCCGCTTATGCCTTTGTTGAACGATCCAAAAAAACCTAGGAAAAACAGTTTAAGCCATGAAAAGCTTGCGCTCAATTTTTTATTCAGCAAAAGAAAGAGCCCCAACGCCACTATCAAGAGCCCTATGTATAATCCCAAAAAGAAATCTGATATGCCAATCGAGACTGTGGCGCCGATGAAGCTGCCTACAATGCCAAGGATTCCGATTAACATCGACATATTGAAGTGTTTGCTGCATAGACTGAAGTCTACATTCTTGAATTTATGATGAAAGATTGGGCTGATTAAATTACCTATCAGGGAGCTAAATAGCAGAGCTGGAACAATTTCGTGGGGAGGATAACCCATCAAGAGTAGAATCGGCGTCATTGTGAGACCGAAGCCCATGCCGAAAACTATGTCAATTATTGCTGTTAGAAAAGCTGGAAAGATTAAGAAAAGGTAGGTTAATTCAACACTCATGTTGAGCTTACTCCGATCGGTTTCGAGAATCCAAGAAGCCCCATAAGTACGCGCCAATAAACATTGCAGCAATTCCTAATATTACAGGCAGGTTACCTGTTCCCAAACTGGCAACTGCAGAACCTGGGCATTGACCTGATAAACCCCAACCTATACCGAAGATCACGGCACCAATTATCACGTTGCGAGACATTGGCAAAAGTCTTGGCTTGAAATCTCCGCCAAGAAGAGGTGCCTTCAGATATTTTGCTATAATGTTTATTGTAATGAAAGTAACAGCAGCTGCTCCTCCCAAGACGAATATAAGTCCCAGATCTTTCAGTTGTAGAAAGCTCAACACAATCTCCTGTTTTGTCATTTCGCTGTAAGCCAGTCCAAAGCCAAATAAGATGCCGCCTAACAAAACCATAATATTCTTTTTGTTCATGGCGAAATCCCCAACAATTGAACAATGTTAGCTGTTACAATGGCTACTCCCATAAAAACAAGCACTGCATATAACGAGGTCTTGGATCGAGAAGCGAGACCGCTGATGCCGTGTCCAGAAGTGCATCCTCTTGAAAGCCTGGTTCCAAAACCGACTAGTAACCCGCCTAGAACAAGCCTCCAAAGCTGAACCGAGGTCGTCCAAAAACCCGTGGGTGAAAGCGTTAATGTATGTATTAGCGCTCCAATTATCAACCCAGTTGCTAGAACCACTCTCCAGTTTCTTTCTTTGATGTTTCTTTCTTTCTGAAAATGAATTCGTTTTGAGAACCAAGATAATGTAGTTGTGAAAAAACTACTCTGTGTAGCATGCAAACCAGTTGTCAAGTAAACTATGCTTACACCGATACCGATGATTATTCCGCCAATTAAGTAGGGTTCTATTCCAAGAGGAAACATATTAAATGCTTGCCTCTTATAGGACTAAAAGTTTTCCTTTTTGGTGGTCAGCTTTGTCTCATTTTTCCAAGGGAAATCCAGATTTGGTCCATGCTTCGATTCCGCCGAGACAGTTGTAAACCTGTTCAAACCCTGCCCGTAACAGTATGCTCGTTCCGAAACTCGAACGATTCCCAGTTTTGCAGACCACAACTATTGGAACATCTCGGGGTAGTTCACCTGTTTTTTTCTCAAGGAGACCTAAATAGATACGTTTGGAATCTTCAATGCGACCTTCTATCCATTCGTTCTCGCGTCGAACATCCAATATGAATATGCCTTCCTGTGACTCAATCATTTTCTTTAACTTTTGAACACTGACCTGACAGACTTCGGAAATTGGAAAGCCTGCTTTATACCATGCTTCTATTCCACCAGTAAGATACCCCTCAATCTTATCGTACCCTAAGCGGAACAAGCTTCGCACTGCATAATGCAGTGCTTCAAGGTTCTCCGCAACAAGTAATATTGATTGCTCATAATCCACAACCCAGCCTATATTTGAAAGCCTTTTTTGGGGCAAACTGTAGGATCCTTTGATGTGAGCGCTTCCGAAAGCTGCCGGGCTCCTAGTATCGATAATACAAGCCTTCTCTGCGATTTCAGCAAATTCTGAAGGTTTCAAAGCGTGATGTATAGGAAAATCACCTAATATGGGTGGGCCATTAAGATTATACTTTTCCATTTGCTTGAAATAGGGTGGAGTATGATGTCTCTCGAGTGTTTTTTGCTCAATAAATTTTTCTTTACTGAGTTTTAGCATTGGATTGGTTGTTTTTTCAATTCCCAAGGTACTTATTTCTCTATTTCTGATTTTGCCACCGCACACTGATCCTTCACCGTGAGCAGGACAAACTATAACGTCTTCGCCAAGAGGCATAAGCCTCGTCATTATGCTATCATACATCTTTGCAGCCATTAATGGAGTCATTTTTGGTCCAAGAAAATCAGTCCTTCCCACGTCGCCAACGAAAAGTGTGTCTCCTGTGAAAACCATTACAACCCGATCTTCAGCTTCGGTATCGATTACCGCGTAGCTTGTGCTCTCAGGAGAATGCCCAGGAGTTGATATCGCCCTAATTTTCAGTAGTCCTAGCGAAACCTCCTGATTATCATTAATAGTCTTTCCATATGCCCAAGGTAATCCTTGACCATGGAAGACTACTGCTTGGGTTAGCTGGGCTAATTCTTGAGAACCAACAACATAATCTTCGTTTCTATGGGTTTCGAAAACATATTTGATCCTAGCATCCCATTCAGCCGCTGTTTCCAAGTAAACACGGCAATCCCTCCTAGGGTCTATGACTGCTGCTTCGTTTTGTGAAGCGATTATATATGAAATATGAGAAACGATTTTTGATTTTATAGCTTGAACCAACATTTTTAACAAATCCTCCAAGCTTAACTGAAAAGAATAGGAGAACTTAGTAAAAAATTTATTGACAGGTGTAAAGAAAAACACTGGTTAGCATCGACTGGAAAAATGGCGAGAAAAAGGGAAAATTCCGGTTTGGGGATTAAATTTTGATACTAACCCAGTAATTCTTCAAATTCAATTTTCTAAATTAACTGATTCTTTAGAAAATCAATTTTACATTTTGGATACCCACTTAGAATTTAGAAATTAGAGAATCTAAAATTTCTGAAATCTGATAGAAAAACATCAGAATAAAAGATTTTCAAAGAGACCTAAGTTTGTTGCACCAATCTGAAATCTTGCTTTCATTCTCCTCTTGATTCTCAAAAACTCTAGAGACTACAAGCTCGCCAGCAAGATCACCATTAGATATTAAAGCCTTGGTTCTGTCAACAGCTTTTTCTTCCCCCATTCCCTCGTTCGTGCAAAAAACTGCCACCTTCTTTCCAGCAAAATCATTTCTCTTCAAGTATGTACTAATCGCTGATGCGGGTCTACTGTTCCAAACAGGCGTACCAACTACAATAAGGTCAAAGTCGCTTGGTGACTTTTTAGTTTCCCCAATTTCCGTTTCGTTGCCACGAGTGGCATCATATCCAGCTTTCAAAAATCCGAATCGCCCACTTCTACTCTTCAAATCAACGACTTCTTCAATGTCTGCTTTAAGTTCTGAAGCTACTTTTTCAGCTACAAATCTTGTTTTTCCAGTTCGAGAATAATACACAACTAAAGTCTTCATAATTATTCTTCCAACTATTAATTAATTTGAATTTACTTCTTGCACTCCATCTCCTCAAGTGCATTCATTTTGTTGTTGATGTCGTTAACGGCTTGCTCGAGATCCTGGGCCGTCCGCATCGAAGTGGCTGTCGGAACGCTCGTCGTGACGAAGTGCTGCGCGTACGGGAAGCACGCCGCCTCGAATGGCATCGGGTTAAGTGCGCCAGCGCCAAACGTGTTGGTGCACAGGGAGATATCGTCGAGTGGGATCTTCAGCGCTTGCGACATCTCCTTTGGATCGAACACTAGACTGAACGGTTTGGTGCATTGCTGCAATTCACCACCGTAGTCGACTGAGAGATTTCCCTCGACCCACAGGCGCTGATCGAGTTCTTTGAGCACACCGTTCTTCAGGTCGGCGACTAAAACGAGGCCGTTATCGGATCGGGCGCTTGCGACATCAATGATTATCTCTCCGAGATAAGACGTCGTGACTACTGAATGCGATGTGCTCGGGCCAATGAAACCCTGTTTCGGGTCGTAACTGTGTGTGTTGCTTTCATACTTAATGATGATCCAGGAGAGAAGCCCAGTCTTGCAGTTCTCAGCGATCAGGTAGAACTCCACGCGGCTCCCCCAAAACACGCTCGTGTGGACGTTGAAGGCGCTAATTATGGCGCACGGTCTCTTGGGGGTGTCGATGAACATTGCCGAAGGGAACACGGTGTAGTTTGGCGGTAACAACTGCTCTGCTGCCTCAGTATCGGTGACCTCAAAGGCGAGGAACATAGCGTATGGTTCTACGACGAAGCACATGTACGGGTTGGTGCGCGCTCCTCTTTTGACGATATACCGCTGGAGTCGGAGCGGCAGCTTGCGGAGCATCGCGCTACCCTGAGTCGTCGATGCGACCCTGGAGGGCACAACCATTTTCTCGGTAGTCTTGATGAAGCGTCGGAGGTCCTTGATTTGCATTTCTTTTCCTCACAATTTGACTAAGCCGACATATGCGGCATTGCATTTAGTATTTCCATATTGTAATATAATGTTTATTATCAATCTGAGAAACATTGATTACTGCTAATTGTCAACTAAAAAAAGAACTGTACTTCACCTTAAATAAGGTGAAATTTCTAAATAATTTCTAAAAAGATTAGACGTTATTGAAATCTTGACAAGCGCCGTTTTATGTTTACCTATGTCTGTATGGTATGAGTTAAAGTATAATCCCTGTGCTTTTTGACGCGGCGGCGTAGGTTTTCGCGTGAAATGTGAACGTGGGTGTGAAGCTAACACCCCGCGCTTTTCGTTCTTTTTTACTTATTGCTTTCTAAGAAGAACTTCAATAGAAAATGGAATTCTGGAAATTCTATAAATTAATGGAAAGGGCGCATAATATCTTTTATCAATAGCTTTCAGTTTATTCTTTTTGATGATACTGTTCAATTCTTGTTCTTTCAAAACAGAGATATGCGTCTTGTCTTTATCCATAAAACCAAAATATCTTCTAGGCCACTCATCAAGCGGTGTTGACACAATCAAATAACCACCCTTTTTAAGTTTCCTCACAATTTCTCCGAAGCTTTTTTCAAAATTCTTTGTATGTTCTAGAACATCTACAGCATAATACAATCAAAACTATCGTCAGGATATGGAAGCGGGTCTTCCAAGCTAAGAATCTTTAAACTCGCCTCAGGTACCACCTTTCTTGCTTTCGCAATAGCAAATTCTGAAATATCAAAACCATGTAATTCATCAAAAACTGAAGAAAGTTCTTTCAAGAGAAAACCAAAAGCACATCCAACATCTAATACATTATTAACTCTGATGTTGTGTTTTTTTACAAAATATGTTATTCCTTCAAAAAGTTTAGATGGATTTAATTTCTCGTAATTTAAATAATTTGATTTACTGAATCCGTAAAAATAACTTCTTCCAAATTCTTCTATCATGAAGAGAAAGGATATGCTCATGATCAATTTAAATTTTGATGTATCTTCTAATCTTACACACTATTCCCCAACTCAAATCCCCCTTGCCTTAATTCGCTTTTATTATGTTGTTGGATTAAAATTTAATTTGGCTGGTTGACTTTCTTTCCAATTCAACCCAACCAAAGCAACTTCAAAAGGCTTTCATTCGAGTTTAGAGTGGAGTTTGAACCTGCACATCTCGCGGCATTACACGTTCTATTGGAGCAGTTCTCGCGTGAAATTTGAACGTGGGTGAAGCTAACACCCCGCGCTTTTTGCGCTTTTTCACACGTTCTTCTGCACACCCGCGCAAACGCACGTTTAATAAATTGGTGTAATCAGCTTTTAAGTTAAGGGCGTAGCTTTTAGGAGGCAGGGTTGTTGAAGTCAAAAGAAGTTGAGAAGTTCAGGTACGACAAAACCGTGTATGTAGTAGCAGTGGGAAAGTGTGGTACATGTTACTACTGCGTGAATGCTTGCCCGGAAAACGCCATAAAAGAGTGGAATCCCCCAACTGTCGACAACGCTTTATGTACAAGGTGCATGAAATGCGTGGAAGCATGCCCACGAGGCGTAATGCAAATAATACATTAGACTCTACTCAAATTTTTTTCAAGTGTTTTTTTTGTTGCGGGTGACCGAAAAACTTTAAGGTTCACGGGTGTACTGCGTTTAAGTCGCACGGGTAGATGCACAGTGGATTCGGCTACGATTCTCTTGATTGCTGTAAGCCTCGCGATGGATGCTTTTGCAGTTTCAATTGCGCACGGCATGACAATTCAAAACCGCAGAGCCGCGACTGGACTAGTAATGGCGTTTTCTTTTGGCGCATTTCAGGCTGCCATGCCCGTTTTAGGGTGGCTGGCGGGGTTAACCTTCATAGAATTAATCGCCAATTTTGACCATTGGTTGGCGTTTGGACTCTTAGCCTTTATCGGCGGAAAAATGATTTACGCCGCAAGAACCCCTTCGAAAGAAGAAAAAGAGACTAAACTGACGGCTCCTGTCCTGCTGATTCTTTCAGTCGCCACGAGCATTGACGCCTTAGCTGTCGGACTGAGTTTCTCCTTGCTGAGAGAATCCATAACCATTCCCATAATCATCATCGGCGTGGTCGCGTTTCTCTTATCCTTCGCCGGCTTCAGCTTCGGCAACAAACTTGGAAAATTCTTCGAGCGCAAAGTGCAAGTCATAGGCGGCATAGTCCTAATAGGCATCGGCATCAAAATACTACTCGAACACCTACTAACATAAGCTACCAGAAAAAACGGGCGCGCCTTGCTTCACCCTTTTCGGACTATTTATAGTTCCTTTATATAAGGGGGGTATGGTCTTTTCCGAGCATATCAGTAGGCTGTTTACCAGTTGGCGTGTGCTTTTCGGTATGGTCCTCTTTTTCGGTGTCTTGCTTTTTTCTTTTCTTCTTCTTTTTCTAAAGCTTCATCTTGGGTTTCTTCGGCTTCGTTTATTGTTTTTTCATCCGTATTTTCTGTCAAAAAATCCATGTCTCCACTGCTGCATCACGCGTGCATGATAAGCTTGCTGATTTCTTTTTTGTCGTCTAGAAACTTCTCGTATTCCTTAAAGTTTTTGAATACGCGCATAAAAATTATCCGCATGTTCTTGTCCACGCAGTAAACTATGTGCATCCCTTCCGTTTTAGCTCTGAAGACCATGCAACCGTTCACGTGCTCTTCAAACTTGTGCAGCTCATTGAAATCAGCATTAGAACAGTCAAGAACGTCTCGCACAATCTCCTTTGCTTTTTCTTCATCTTTCAAATCTTTGAAAAACCGCTTGGTAACAACAATACCCCGTATGTGAGGTCTAACCGCCATGAAATGGCTATGACAGTTAAGGCAATGGTCTTTCTGCTCCACGCAAGGAATCTTAAGGTCCACATCAAAGTTAGAATCCGCCACAGGCACCAACCAACCCCTCAACACAGTTAGATGTAACTGCTTCTGGTTATTTAGCTAATTTATTTGCGATTATTTTCTGTACGTTTATTTCGAAGGCAGCTACTGGATTCTCAAGTTTCCACGCTTCCAGAACCTGCGGATTAACTTCACCCAAAACGCCCACGTCAACGCCGTTAACGGTTGCTGTGCCGACTCTGCCTTCTATGAAGCTTGGATGCACTGTTTCTTTTATCTGCCACTCCACGCCCAAATTCATGAAAAACGCGTCCAGCGCAGATTTGATTTCAGTGAAGCTAGCAGTTGGATGCGTTGTTGCGGCTGCAAGCCACTCCTCATCCATCGTCTTCGTTTCCCGAGTGTCATCCAAAAGCGTAACCTTGCCCAGCTCGAAGATTTTCTGGGGAAACTCCACAGACTGGTTACTGCCCAGGAACTCCATTAAGCTCGGCAACAGCCAGCTCCGCAAACACGACATAGTCACAACCTTCGGGTTAGCAACTTCAACAATGCGCGTTTTTTCACGGTTCATCTTGTCGAAAAGGCTCTCTGGACTCGTCAACGTGTAATTTAAAACCTCCTGAAAGCCCAAACCAACCATAAACTCGCGTGCAACATCAATCAGCCGCTGCTCACGCCTCACACCACCCGTTGAGGGCAGTTCACGCCATTTTGGCTCAATATTATTGTACCCGTAAGCAATGGCAATGTCCTCCACCAAATCCACTTGATGCATCACGTCAACACGGTAACACGGAACACACACAGAAACACTGTCCCCCCCAACCGTTTCCACGCCGAAACCAGCGGTTAAAAGGCACTCCGCCATCTGCTTGGCAGTAAGCTGCAACCCCAAAACCTTGTTCGCGTACCCAACGCTCAAGTCCATCCGTCTACTGCTGAAATCAGGAGTCACCACCCTTTTCACAGCGTAAAACTTGTCTTCAGGATAACGCACTGTCGCAGCGTAAGCCTTGCCACCTCGGTCAATCAACGCCAAAGTCACCAAGTTAAGCGTGTTAAGCACCGTTTGGTGCGCTGTGCCAGTGACTTCTACAAGCACATTTGGCGTTTCGTCCGTGACCCTGCCAAGGTCATTCGAGTTTATAACTGGCGGAAACGACAGCACCTTCCGTTCAGCATCCAACAAAATCGGGTAAACGCTATGCCCTTTAACTATGTGACCGTACTCAACGCCTTTCGGGTGACGCAGCAAAATCTCCGCCAAACTCATCTTTTCCTCGAAGCCAAGCGGAACAAAACTGACGCCATCTGGCTCTGAAACAGCGTAGCTTAACGGCGGAGAAATCAAATTAAAATCGTAAATTCCGATGGACGTTTTCTGCCTGCTTCTCCCATACGTCTGATCCAGCTTATCCTGCAAATGCATAAGCCCACGAATAACGGCATCCGTAAGCTTCACATCCTTGACGACCGAGCAGCAGATGTATGGTCTTATAGCCTTAAGCTGAGCGTCAACATGAACCTCCAATATAGGCTCACCAACCTCATAGCGTCTTGGTCCCTTCTCAAGGTTCAAGAAGCCACGCAACGTTCTCGCTAAGCCTTCGACGCTCCACAAGTCAGGACGACCTGTGTCCTTCAACTCAACGCTTACAACGCCTTCCTGCTCATTGAAAAGCTTCACTTCGCTCTTAACAAACGCCAAAAGCCAATCCAGCTTCTCCATGTCACCCTGCCAACTCCAGCCAAGCAACCGCTCCAACTCACCACAATCCACGTCAATCGTCGGCATCCTAGGTCACCTCTTTCCTCCGCAGCCAATCAAGACTCTGACTGAAAATGTCCCGAATATCCTCGACACCTGCGCGCATCATGAACAAGCGGTCCACGCCTAAACCCCAAGCGATAACAGGCACCTTCACGCCCAACGGCAAAGTAACTTCAGGCCTGAAAATCCCTGAACCGCCAAACTCAATCCAGCCGTAACCCTCTTTGTAAGCGCTTAACTCAACGCTTGGCTCAGTGAACGGAAAATAATCCGGTTTAAACCGCACTTTATCTGCGCCGGCGATTTCAAGCGCAAATTTTTCCAGAACACCCAGCAAATCCCGCAACGTGAGCTTCTCATCGACAACTATGCCCTCAACTTGGTTGAATTCGCTGAGGTGCGTCTTGTCCACAACTTCCGGCCTGTAACAACGGGCTATTGAGAAGTATCTGCTGGGAATTTCTAGTTCCTTGCTTAGCAGCGTTCTTGCGCTGAGGCATGTGCCGTGTCCCCTGAGAATCAAACGCTTCGCCTCTTGGGTTGAATAGTTGTAACGCCATCCTGTTGAGCCAGTTGTCCAGCCGTTCTCGTGCGTAGCCTTAACATTTGCCACTGCGGTTTTGTAGGCGTTTATGTCGCCGAACGCTGGGTCTTTGACGAAGTAGATGCCATTTTCTTCTCTCGCTGGGTGATCTTGAGGCGTGTACAGTGCGTCAAAATTGAAGAATGAGGTTTCAACGTTGGTGCCAGTCATTTCTTTGAAGCCTAGAGTGACCAGTTTGGCGCGTACTTCTTCGAGGAAACTGAGGTACGGGTGTTTCTTTCCAGGCCATGTTTTAGCCACAGGTGCTTCTATGTTGTATTTTTGGAGTTTTGTGGTTCGCCATTTGCCTGTGATTATGAGTTCTGGCGTGAGCTGCGTGACTTCCTCAGCGGCTGCGTGGCTTTGTTTCGCGGTTTTTTTGCCTGCGGCTGTGATTTCTATGATTCGGTGGGTTTTGACTTCGGTGGTTAGCAGCTTCCGTTTCTTTAGGGTTTGCACGGCTGCTTGCAGTTCAGCGCTTAGCACGTTTAGGGGCGCTGGGTTTTTGCCATGCAAGTAGCGGAGCAGTTTCTCGTCGTTTCCTTCTGGAACTGCGACTTGGTGGAGAAGGTGGTCTGCGATTCGCAGCTTGTTGGTTTTCGAGTCGTAAACTGCCCAGTTTTTCCGTAGAATCCAGCCTAACGCGATTTGCTTAAACTTCGGGTCTAAGCCTGCTTCTGAGATGGCTTTGTCAAGTTCGGCTTCTCCGTCTGAAGTGGCTAAGGCTTTTACGAGTCGCCTTTCTGGCAAGCCGTTTTCCGCGTGGGCTTCGCCTTCAGCGCCAACTTTGATTATAACTTGCGGCTCTGCATGTATCTTAACGAGCTCTTTTTCCTGCAGAGTCAACGCTGTTCGCATAACAGCAGCATCGGACAATTCAGCTTCACTGATTAACTGCTCCACTGAAGCTTTTCCGCCAAGCTGCCCTAACACGGAGAGAAATTTCAGTTCGTGCGCCCTGAGATTCACCATGCTCATATGCCTTCGTTAATGCAATACGCGGTTTTCGCTATTGTAGTTTACCGTCGCTAATAAAAGCATGTTGATGCACAGTGACTGTTGTGCGATTTTTTTGTCTATACCCCCTTTATATAGAAACTTTAAATAGCGCTGAAGACCGCTGGTGCAGATAGACCCCCTCTATAGGTTTCTGCAATGATTGGTTAATAGGATCCAAATATGTGGGTCTGGTGCTTGCGACTATGCTTTTATGTATAATTTGAATTTTAGTGAGCAGTTTAAGTATTGGTACCCGCACTCAGCATTTCATACGGATACTTTGTATAATTGAATGGCCCTTTACTTATGAGTTAGAAAAGGAAGAGAGGTTATCAGTAGTAGTAGACTGCTGTTACAGTTGCGTTGAGCAAATCACCTGTGTATACGTCTGTGTTGCCGACTCTTATCTCTACGGGTCCAGGTAAGACTGGAAAATACGCTGCCCCGTTTGTCGCCACAGTAACATTATGGTCGTAAGTAACTTGGGAATAGGAGTAAAGTAGTTGAACGTATGTTGTTGTGCTTGTTGATTGGACAGTAACGCCGACGTACCCAGCGTATTCTAATACATCTTGAAACACAACTGTGTATTCACTTGCGTTCTGCCCAGTTAAAGGCTCGTCTGCAAACAAATATGTCGACACGTTCAGATAGAGCAGCTGAAGATAAGACTCAATTCGCGAATTCAAGATTGCTATTCCCTCCTGCAAGTTCGATATGGTGGTGTTGCTTTCCGCTTGAAGGAGTAATAGTTGCGAGTTAATAGAAGTAACTTGTGAAGTTAGAGAAGTAACTTGTGAAGTTAAAGCAGCGATATTGGTGTCCTTTTCTGCTACTTGAGACTCCAAGTCGTTTATCATGGGCAAGTAAACTGCAAGTACGCTAACTAAGCCAGCTGAAAGCACTATGCACACCAGCACTAACGCAATCGCTGCGGGTTTCCAACCATTTTTCTTTTTGCCCGTTTTTTCAGTTTTTTTCCCTATAGAGAACAAACGCGACTTCTTGGCTGAGTTTTCTGTTGTGATGGAAGGTTTAATGGGTGGCGGCGGCACAGCTTTTTCTTTCGGAGCAACTTCTGAGGTTTTTGGAGTAATTTCTGGAGATCTTGGGGTAACTTTTGGAGCATTTTCGGTTGAAGGCGGCAACTGCTTTGTGGTTGCTTCTAATCCTTTTGCGAAATCAACCAATTCTTTGTCCATTAGCTTTCGGATGTTGTCAGAAGTTCCTTCCAATTCAACTTGGACCTCGCCTATTCGCAGCGAAATCTTTGAGTGCTCTTTTTTTTGGTCGTCTTCGTTTGGCATATCCATACCTACGCTATTGTTGAAGTTTCTATATAAAAATCTAAGCGTTGACTGAGAGACGAAGACTCCTTCTTTTCAATTTTGGCATTTTTGGCTAAAAGGGTCTCCGCCAGTAACAAGCTTATAACTTGGATTTTATCCATCGCTCCATCTCCCGTTCTGACTGATGTTTGTCACCGACAATGTATTAAAAGATTTTTCAAAATTAAACCCAAAACCTATTCCTGATAGCCCGCCCTACCGAACTTGCACTCAAGATGCTAAACAAAGCGTTTGGATAAAGCTTAAATTTCCTGCCTTTATCTGCTTGATATGTGGAGTATTTATGACATATTGTCCAAAATGCGGTGAAAAAATTCCCGAAGACGCTCTCTTTTGTCCAAAATGCGGCGCCAAAACAATGAAAGGCGTTGAAACAAACGTTCCCGGACCAGCAGATGAACTAAAAGCGGCATTTTCTAAAATGAGCATAGAACTTGAGAAGGCTTTCTCTGTAGCCGCCAAGGAAATTAATGCTGCATTTCAAACTGCAAGTGAAAACATTCAAAAATCGCTTACGAAAGATAAAATAGTTTGTCCTAATTGCGGAGAGAAAAACCCAAACAACTCGGTCTTCTGCTATAGTTGCGGCAAAAAAATAAAAGCCGAATAAAATTGCGTAGATGCACGAAAATCCTGGCGTGTGTGAGTCATAATGAAAATTGGTGTTTGCGGGATAGCTTGCGAAAAGTGTCCTCGGATGAACAAGGGAATGTGCCCCAGCGGTGAAGGCGGATGTGTGCCGAGGCAGAATAAAATGTGCCAAATAGCTACTTGCGCGT
The DNA here is from genome assembly GCA_016927015.1 of Candidatus Bathyarchaeota archaeon. Taxonomy (GTDB): domain Archaea; phylum Thermoproteota; class Bathyarchaeia; order Bathyarchaeales; family Bathycorpusculaceae; genus SG8-32-3. Next base: position 13,487 of record JAFGNM010000073.1, read on the forward strand.
TCAATAGAGGCGTAAGATTATGTTTTGAATGTACCGAGTTTCCATGTGAAAACACAGCTAAAGGTCCGATAAGCTTCGGTTACTGCCAGTATATTTCTGGCAAAGCTCAACCGTAGCATCTCTTCAAAACGCTGCGGATTGCCAACAGTTTTAAGTTCAAGTCGGCTATGATAAATTTTGGAATGGAACATGTTTTCTTCAGAGAGCCTCATAAGCGCACATGACTTGACTAAGAAGTTCGGTAGCTTCACGGCAGTGGACCATATAGACTTCGAAGTCTACAAGGGCGAATGCGTCGGCTTTTTGGGACCTAACGGTGCTGGAAAAACAACCACGGTACGGATGATCTACTGCTTTTTGCCCTTAACAGAAGGTGAATTATCCGTGGCGGGAATGAGCGTTGCTACGCAGGCACGTGAAATAAAAAACATGGTGGGTGTGGCGCCCCAAGAAGATAACTTGGACTTTGATTTCTCCGTCATTAAAAACCTTCAGGTCTACGCCCGCTACTTCGATATATCCAAAGCTGAAGCAGAAAAAAGAGCCAAAGAACAGCTAACGTTCTTTCAGCTCGAGGAAAAAAAGAACGTGCTCATATCAGAGTTGTCCACTGGCATGAAACGGCGCCTGATTTTGGCCAGAGCCCTGATTAACGAGCCTCAAATCCTACTTCTCGACGAACCTACCACTGGGCTGGACCCACAAGCGCGCCACCTAGTCTGGGAAGAAGTGCGCAGCCTGAGAAAACGCGGCGTCACCATAATCCTAACCACGCATTACATGGATGAGGCTGCTGCACTCTGCGATAGGATACTGCTCATGGATAACGGGAAAGTCATCGAACAAGGTCGACCGTCAGAACTCATAAAGAAGCACATAGGAGCTGATGTGCTGGAAGTCGACAACGACGAAAAACTGCTGCAGACGCTCAAGGCAGAGTTTCCAGACGCCCAGTTCGAAACTTTCGGCGACCGCATCCACGTTTTCACTACGCAGCCGCATGGCGTTTTCGAACGTTTCCTCGAAAAAAATCCGTTTACAAACGTCACGATAAGGAACGCTAACTTGGAAGACGTTTTCCTTAAACTGACTGGACGGGGGCTTAAAGCTTGACGAAAATAAGTGATTCACCCGTCAAGTTCGCCGTGCCTAGGTTAACCTACAAGGTTTGGAGGGTCTGGCGGCGAAACTTTGACGTATTCATGAAGACAATACGGGTCAACTTTCTTCCGTCACTATTAGAGCCGATTCTTTATCTTGTAGCTTTAGGCGTAGGCTTGGGCGGGTTCATCCAATCCGTGGAAGGCATGCCCTACATCGATTTCATAGCGCCCTCTTTAGTGGCTATTTCCATCATGTACGGCAGCTTCTTTGAGTGCACCTACGCCTCTTTCGTGCGCATGTACTTCCAGAAAACATTCGACGCCATAATAGCCACGCCCGTAAGCGTGGAAGAAGTCATAGCGGGCGAGCTTTTGTGGGGCGCCACCCGAGCGACCATAAACTCCACGACTGTGCTATTGGTTATAGCAGCTTTCGGCGTAGTCTCCAGCCCACTTTTCCTCCTGGTGCCTTTGATTGCTTTCTTGGGCGGATTGATGTTCGCCTCCATCGCCATGTGCTTCACAGCTATTGCCCCCAACATAGACTTCTTCAATTATCCCGCATTCTTGCTCGTAACGCCCATGTTTCTGCTCAGCGGAACCTTCTTCCCACTTTCACAGTTGCCCCCTCTTGTGCAGACGGCAGCCCAAGTTTTACTGCCCTTAACTCACGTAGTAAACATTACAAGAGGATTAGTTCTAGGCAGAACCGAAGCTTTTCTGTTGCTTAGCTTGGTCTGGATAGTCGTTGTGACAATAGTCTTTTTTGTGTTGAGCATAAACTTGATGAAAAAACGGCTAATCAAATAACACAGTGAAACGCGCAAGCGTTATGCAAAAAATGCTAAATCAATGGTTAGAAACGCCCGTTCGTTACAGCTATGGTTAAAAGCTTGAAAAAGCAGAGTAATAGACTGTCCAAACAGGTTTCGTGAAAATTTAGTTTGGAGGTGAAAGGATGACTAATGTTGAAGAGCTTTACGTTTGCAAAATATGTGGGAATGCGGTGGAGGTTGTTGTGGGTGGCGCTGGAATACTTGTCTGCTGTGGACAGCCCATGGAGCTTGTAGAGGACGACGACGAGTAAATTTTTGGTCTGATTTTCATTAGCGCTTGTGCGGAAGCATTGAAGCGTCACGGCATTTTTAAATATGCCGCGTGTCATATTTCTATTGTAAGCTACACAGTTGGCATCCAATTGAAAAAAACTTTTGCAGGAATTGCAACAACCATAACAATAGCCATAGTTATCAGCAGCTTTGCATACACTTTACTATCTCCCGCAAACAGCGCAGCCGCTGACCCTGAAGCAAACCCGACTGTTGCGGAATGGCAGTTAACCGTGACGGGACTTGTTGAGAACCCTTTGAACCTAAACTGGACCGAAATAGTTGCCATGCCTAAAAGCACCGTGAACGCCGCAATTATCTGCGTAGATTTCCCTAGCAACATAGTTGAGCAAGGCAACTGGACCGGAATCAAACTTCAAACTTTGCTGGAAGAGGCAAAGCCCTCAGCAGAAGCAATTAAAGTCGGCTTTTACGCCGCTGATGGCTATTCAACAGACTTGCCCGTTGAGACCGCTATGCGCGACGACATAATTTTAGCCTACGAGAAGGACGGCGTGCCTCTCAACGATTTACGCTTAGTGGTGCCTGGCAAGTGGGGTTACAAATGGATAAGCCAGCTGACCCGCATTGAACTTTTGGATTACAACTTTCTAGGTTTTTGGGAAAGCAGAGGCTACTCTGACGAAGCAACCGTATCTATGAGTGGACAAGCAACTGGAGAGTTGCCCTCGTTGCCGACAGTTGACGTGCCTTCCCCGTCGCCAACTACGCCTGCAACCTCACCTTCACCGCCGCCTTCTCAACCATCCATCACGTCTCCGGCGCCTTTAGCTCAGTCCACGCCGACACCAGAGCCCTCAGAAGGTCTGTCCACACCCACGGAAACAGTATACGCAATAGCGGCGTCGGTAATCGCTGTGGTATTAGTTTTCGTGTTAATGTTTGTTCGTAAGAGAACAAAACAGGAAAAAGAGCCGTAACCAAAATTTCGCATTTTATATGTCAACGGCGTTTAGAAACAGCCAGAACTCGTCAACAGTGCTTATTCTTCTTATTTCCAAGTATTCTGGTTTAAATTCTGCCCCTTCTCCAGAACACTCTTTATAGTAACCTACTGTATGCGGGTAACGATTTTCAAATTCCCGATTTTCCAACACTTCTTCTAATTTCACGTGTTTTTCAGGTTGGGCGTTTCCTTTTTTCCTGTCGATAAGCATTACACTGTAGCTAAGGTATTTTCCCTTGTTTCCGCATTTCGGAAAGTAAACTAGCAAGTCCATTTCCATGAAGTGAAATTTTTTGGTTTCGTTTTCCAACTGTGTTCAGCCAGTCAATGTGGCAAATGGTGATTTAAACATTCTTCGCTTAACACTAAAAACAAATGGGTGCTAATCAAAAGCTTCCTGTCCAGCAGTACGTACACAGGTCTTCTCTTTTCAGGTTCTTATTGTTTGGCGCTTCGATTACTGCTCTGATCATTTCTTCTAAAGTAAGGAAACGCAGCGTTGTGAAACCTATATGCTTTCTTATCTCCTCCACCATAATCGTGTAATTCGAAGTTGTCGAATCAATGTATTGGGCAAAATCCCTGTCTTGTTTGTTGCTTTCAAGACTTTTATGAGTAGCCAGATCGCTATTCTTGGTTGATAGGTCAAAAATGCAAGGGTGAAGCTGGGGCGGAGACGCTATTCTTCCATGTATCTCTTTTGGTTTGAAAGGCCAAATTTTCTCTCTCAACAGATTTTGCAGTTGCGTTCCCCTTCTAATTGAATCGTCTACCAAAATTATGCTCTTACCCCTTATAATCTGGGGGTTAGGAACCTGTTTGTATTTTGCGATAAGCTCTCGTTTGCGTTGGACAGGTGGAATGTAACTTCTTCCCCACCCTGGCGTGTATTTGATTAGCGGACGCCTAAGGGGAGCAATTAAATCCATAACATCGCTTATTCTTTTTTCGAGTTCTTCCGAGTCAATTTTGCCTTGGTTAAACTCTGAAAGGTGCATTTGGACTTTTTCCTTGGCCAGTTCTATTTTTCTTTTGACGTAACCAACTGAGTGCGGCAGACCAGAATCAGCGATGCCCAAAACCAAATCGGCTTTCACCTCGTCGTTTTCAGCCAGAAAACCGCCGCAGCGTTCCCTAACGATTTCGGAGTTTATGCCATAAAAGTCTGAAGCGGGGAAACCTGAGTAAACATGAAGAAAAGGGCAAAACTTCTTTTTGCCGTGAGTGGGGCACCTCGTTTTCAAACCATTTTCATTAAATGAGACAACTTCACGATAATCAAGAAACTTGGCAACTTCATACCCCAAATTTGGAAAACATGTCGTCTCAGAAGCAACTGCCCAACTTTGCTCCTGTGACCCCACAACTAACGGAAACGTATCTCCAGCCGCGTATATCGCCCGGTCGTTCTCTGAAAGCAAAAGCAGCGATATTGACCCTTCAATCTTTTTGTACATTTTCTCTATGCCGTCAGCGATACTGTTTCCCGTGCATATCAGCTCGCCAACAATCTCAGTCTGGCTAAGAATGTTTGTGCCCGACTTCTGCTGTGACCTTTTGAAGGTTGCTCCTTTTTCAATAAGTTCAGAATACAACTCCTTCGAGTTCTTTATCAAACCAATAGTGCAGAGGGCAAAGTTTCCAATTTTTGTCTCGAATTTGATTGGTTGCTCCTCTTTTACGTCACTGATGACGCCTATACCCAACTTGCCCTTCAGTTTTCCATAATGTCTGCCGAATTTTGATTTAAATTGACTGTTGCTAATATCGTGAGAAAATATTGCTAGGTCGCCATCAAGTAAAGCCAAGCCTGCAACTTCGGTTCCAAGATGCGTATTATAATCGGTTCCAAAAAACAGGTCCCGAGCGCAATCGTCTTTAGAGGCTACTCCAAATAGACCGCCCAACATAGACTATCCACCCGTGTTGCATGGTCACAGTTATAGCCTAAAAGCTTTACCCTGAACCAAGCCAGCGCACTAAACATCGACATCAAGCATCGAAGCGACAACGAGGTAATACGCGGCTAACCCCTTCCATCTTCCCCAACCTTCCGCGATTCTCCGCGCCTCTGCACTCTGAATCACTTTTCCGTCCCGGTAGTACCGTGAAATATCTCGTCTTAAACCTAAATCGTCAGCCGGCAACGCTTCCAGCCGCTGCATTCCCCTGAGCATCGTAAACTCCGCTGTCCAGACTCCAATGCCCCTTATCTCGTCCAGCTCCTTAATGATTTGCTCCGACCGCTCATATTTCCTGAAGTTCTCAAGGTCCAATTTGCCCTCAGCTATAAGCGTGGCGGCTCCTTTGATGTACTCGGCTTTTCGAAAACTCAAGCCGCACTGACGCAACTCCTCGGTGCTGACAGCGGCTAAACGCTGCGGTGTCGGATGCACGTAGTAAACGTCGCCTTCCAAGTCTAAAACGTCGCCGAACTTTTTGGTTATTCTGGTTTCTATGGTGTTGGCTACTTTTATCGAAATCTGTTGCTCAACAATCGCATCCACCAGCGCCTCGAACACGGTGGGTGTCGATGGGCTTTTCAATCCCCAAAGCTTGCGAGTAATGGCTGCCATTACTTTGTCGGCTTTAACGGTTTCGTAGAAGGGATTCAGGTCTAAATCCAAGCTGAAAAGAGCGTTAACCGCGGCTTCTGCTTGCTTCTTGTCTTCCACAGTTATCGCACTGTCCGATTTGAGTTCAACAGAAACTTTTGGCTTCTCAACCGCGCCAGCCGCTTCCACAGTAGCCAGAACGAGTTTGCTGTTAACGCGGATTACCTGCCACAACCGCCCGTTTTCGTAGTTGCGGATTTGCCTGTCGCCGTTACTGAAGATTTCGGAGCTTAAGTCGAAACTGAACGGCGCCAAAGCGTCAACAGTGATTTTTTCGGTGTAGCTCATTGTGTTTCACCCTTTAAGTGCCGTAGTTGCTAAAAACGTTTCTCACGCGGCTTCCAAACACGCCTTAACGCGCGCTTGTATTGTACGGGTTTTCCTAAAGGATTTTAACTTGAACTTGGCGTATTAATACGCGAAGGATTGATTTGGTCATGCGCATTGTGTTGCGGATAGGCGGTTCAGTTGTGGCGTCGCCGGTAAACACCGACTTGATGAGCAAGTACGCTGAAATGGTGCAAACCCTGAAAGGGCAGGGGCACGAGGTTGCGGTGGTTGTCGGCGGCGGAGCATTAGCCAGAGAGTTTATTGGCATCGCGAAGAAACTGGGGCTGGCGGAACAGGCTCAGGACGAGGTTGCCATTTCTGTTTCAAGGCTTTTCGCTCAGCTTTTCCTCGAGACACTCGGCGGAATGGGCTGTGGGAAAGTGGCTTTGTCGCTTGATGACGCGGCTGACTTCCTGAGCACAGGGAAGATTATGGTGATGGGTGGTTTGAAGCCTGGAATCACTACGGACGCTGTTGCCGCGTTAGTTGCTGAAAGCGTAAATGCTGATTTGCTGGTTAAGGGTACAGACCAAGATGGCGTCTACAATAAAGACCCTCGGAAGCACGCTGACGCCGTTAAGCTGGACCATTTGTCATTTGACGATTTAGGTAAAGTTTTTTCTGAGAACAAGCATAAAGCTGGGATTCATCAGATTATTGACCCTGAAGCAATCAAGATCATGAAACGCGAGCGAATGAAGTTAATTGTTGTGAACGGTTTCAAACCGGAGAACATTTTGGCAGCTGTTAACGGCGAAAGCGTTGGTACAGTAGTAAATTAGGTATTTTTGTATTTGTTGCGCGGCAAGTTTAAATATCGCATTTGATATCGCATTTACTATCACATGTGAGGTCAATAGTGATACGTAAATGTTTGCTCATAAAAAGTGGCTGCGCCACACCGCCATGGTGCCCAAAGGTTTCATACGCTACCACGTTCTCGAAGCCCTCAGTCAGAAACCCATGTCAGGGTCAGAGTTAATGGATAACATTGAAAGGCACACAGGCGGGTGCTGGAAGCCCAGTCCAGGCTCTATTTATCCGCTGTTATCTTGGCTGCAGGATAACGGATACATCAAAGAACTACCCGTGGAAAATGGGTTGAAACGTTACGAGTTAACCGGGAGCGGAAAATCGTTGCTTGAAGAGCAAAAGAAGATAAGGAAACAGGTCAGAGAAGTCGGCTTCTTACCTACACCCTTCTTTGACAGCTTTCTCATGAAAATACCGCCAGAAAAAACCGCTGAAATCCGCAAATCCATCAGACGGTTAACAATAACATTCTTTCAATTGGGCAGCACCCTTCAAGAAGAGTTCTCTGAGAAAGCCTTAGATGAAGCCCTAAGCGTTGTAGATGAGGCTTCAAGAAAATTTGAGGAAATAAACAAGAAATTTAAAGGTGAAAAACATGAGTGAATACTCAATTAAAGCTGAAGGCTTAACAAAAGTCTTCAACGGTAGCTTAGTAGCCGTTGACCACATCGATTTCAGCGTCAAGAACGGCGAAATTTTCGGGTTCTTAGGACCTAACGGCGCTGGGAAAACCACTACCATAAACATGCTGATAACTGTATTGAAGCCAACAGAAGGCAAGGCATCAATATTAGGCTACGACATCGCCAAACAGAACAATGAAGTCAGGTACTCAATAGGCGTTGTGCCGCAGGAGTACACTGCTGACGAAGACTTAACAGGCTACGAAAACATACTTTTATGCGCCGACCTATACGGCATTTCCCGCAAGATTTCCACAAAACGAGCCGCGGACCTTCTGAAACTCGTCGAGTTAACTGCGTTCAAAGACAAGAAAGTTCAAACTTTTTCAGGCGGCATGCGCCGAAGGCTAGAACTCGCCTGCGGCTTAATCAACAGGCCAAAAGTGCTCTTCTTGGACGAGCCAACGTTAGGTTTAGATGTTCAAACCAGAGCCGCCACGTGGAATTACATTAAAATGTTGAAAAAAGAGTTTGGTATGACCCTTTTCATGACTACCCATTACCTTGAGGAAGCAGACGCCCTCTGCGACCGCATCGCAATAATTGACCATGGAAAAATAATCGTTGTTGGAACCCCAACTGAGTTAAAAGACAGTTTAGGCGGCGACATAATCACTGTCGCCATCAAAAAGGACGTTGACATAACGGGACTTGTAGAGAAACTCGAACATGTGAAGGAAGTTAAGAAGGAGAATGGTTCATACATGATAAAATCTGAAAACGGAGAAGTAACCGCTCCGCTGATAATTGAAGCGTTACGCAAAGAAGGACACGTTGTCACGCGGCTTTCGCTCACGAAGCCAACGTTAAACGAGGTTTATTTGCAGTACACGGGCAAGTCCATGCGTGACGCAGAGGAATCAGGCGATTCACTTCATGCAAAAAGAATGATGATGGCGAGGCGAAGACATTGAGTGAAAATAACAACATCTCTAAAAGCAAACTACACGGTCTCTGGGCGTTAACCAACCGCGAGCTCAAAAAATGGTACAAAGCCCCAACAGTTTTCATCCTCACGCTAATACAGCCCGTCATCTGGCTCGGCTTGCTGGGAAACGCATTAAACATAGGCAGCCTCTTCAGTTCTAGCTCATTCACTCCGCCCACCCTTACGCCGCCTCTAACGCCAACGCAGGCAATGCAATTGGGTCAGTATTTCCAAGGTTTACAGAACGAAATAATGGGCAGCACTTTCGGAACAACCAGCTACATCTCCTTCATGGCTGTAGGTATGATAGCTTTCACGGCGCTTTTCACAACGATGTTCAGCGGCATGTCAGTTGTATGGGACAGACGCTTAGGCTTCCTCAACAAAGCGTTAAGCACCCCTGTATCCCGAGCAGTGATAATACTGTCCAAGGTGCTTTCAGCAACATTGCGGTCAATGTTCCAAGCTGCAATAATCTTGATAATCGCTGTCCCACTCGGTTTTCAATTCGGCGCAGCCTTCACACCTATTAACATACTCGGCGTGTTCGCATTCCTGTTCCTGATATGCTTAGGCTTGTCTTCAATGTTCATCGCCATCAACATAAGATCAACAAGAATCGAAACCCCCATGGCTGTCATGAACCTGCTGAACCTGCCGTTGACATTTGCAAGCAGCGCCTTTTTCCCAATCGAAAGAATGCCCGAGTGGCTACAGGCAGTGGCGACGGTCAATCCTTTGTCTTACACAATGAACGGCATGAGACAACTCCTGATCAACCCAACTATCAATTACTCGGATCTCGCACTTCAATACGCGTACGTTGGCATATTCGCTGCAGTGCTGACAACAATAGGCATCGTGCTCTCCTGGAGATTCCTGAACAAATAAGAAAAGTAGGTGGTACATGTGGCGTTAATTGTTGAAGCAGTTGACCTGAAGAAAACGTATATGCTTGGGAAAATTCCAGTGGAAGCCCTCCGAGGCGTAAACTTGAAAATTGAAAGCGGCGACTTCCTCGCCATCCTAGGCCCCTCAGGCAGCGGCAAATCCACGATGCTGAATCTAATTGGTGCTTTGGACAAGCCAACTGCAGGGACGCTGTTGATTGACGGCGTGGACGTTTCCACGCTTAACGATAATCAACTATCTGACCTTAGACGCCGCGTGGGCTTCGTATTCCAATTCTTCAACCTTATCCCACGGCTCACGGCAAGAGATAATGTTGAGCTGTCCTTGTCCATAGCGGACATAGGCAAAGCTGAACGAAAGAAACGTGCTGAAGAGCTTCTTGAAACTGTGGGTTTGAAGGATCGAATAAAACACAAGCCAGCCGAGTTGAGCGGGGGTCAACAGCAACGTGTAGCTATCGCCCGTGCTTTGGCTAATAACCCTAGGTTTTTGTTGCTGGATGAACCAACGGGTAACATTGATTCTAAGACTGCCCGTGAGATAATGCGGCTGGTGAAGAGGCTTAACACGGAGAAAGGCGTGACAATCATTATGGTGACGCACGATCAGCAGTTGGCAAAAGAAGCGAAACGTACGGTGCAGATGTTTGACGGTGTAATAACCTCGGATGTGGTGAACTAACATGAGAACAAGAGACGTTTTAGGCTATTCTTTCAGTGCGATTAAACTGAGAAAACTTCGTGCAGGCTTAACGACGTTGGGCGTGGTCATTGGCATCGCCGCCATAGTCGCCTTGCTTTCAATTACTCAGGGTTTGCAAGACACAATAACCATGCAACTGGAAACGGGACTGGCAACCGACACATTAATCGTCTCACCTGGAGCAGGAGCCTTCGGTGGAGGGCAAGACGGTGGCGGCTTCGGCGGTGGTGCGCTTGGAGGAGCTGACTCCGGATTCAGGCTGCTCATAAACGACACGCAAACGATAAACGGCTTGTCAACTGACATTCTCACGTCAACAGCTTTAATCCAGCGTTCAGGCTACATCAACTCCACAGAAAACGAGCGCGTGACTACAATCGTCGGCGTGGACTTCTCAGAATACAAGAACATCTACAGCACCACCTTCATATCAGAAAGCGGAGAAATCCCAGACACCCCCGACAACAACATGATTATCATTGGAAAACGTGTGAACGAACGCCAAAATGGGACAGTTCTCTTCACCGCAGGAGAAGACGTGCAAATCTTATGGACCAACGCCACAGCGCGTCCACCCCAGAATGAAAGCTATACCGCGCATGTAGCGGCGGTTCTGCAAGAAGTTGGCGGCTTCGCGTTCGGCGGTCCCTCCGACAACAACATTTACATCCCGATTACAACAGCGCAAGAGTTTTTCAACACTTCGGAGTGCGAAACAATAATCGTGAAATTGGCGAACAGTGACCAAGCCACAATCGACGCGGTATCCAAGCTGATCACGAACGAATTTGCTGGAGAAGTTTCAACAATCTCTTCAACTGCAGTGTTGAACCTCCTCGGAAGCGTCTTTTCAATAATTGAGTTGTTCCTCGTAGGCATCGCAGCAATCTCGCTGCTCGTGGCAGGCATCGGAATAATGAACATCATGATAGTATCCCTAATCGAAAGAACACGAGAGATAGGCATCCTGAAAGCCCTGGGCATGAAAAGCCGAACAGTCTTGGGGATTTTCTTGGGCGAATCGGTGATAATCGGCGTAATAGGCGCAGTCATAGGCATAGCGTTAGGTTGGGTGCTAGCGAACATCGTTGCAACCGTCTTGAGCAGTGGCGCCATATCTATTGGAACGGGAGGAGGCGCTGGACCAGGCGGCGACCTGCTGAGCATTACTCCCGTCTTGACCCCGATGGTGTTCCTCGGCGCGTTCGGGTTCGGTGTAGGCGTCAGCGTAATCTTCGGGCTGTACCCTGCGTGGCGTGCTTCGAAGCTTAAACCCGTAGAAGCTTTAAGGTACGAGTAGCCAAATAGTACCAGAGGTTCAAGTGTTGAGTGGGCAGTACCCTAAAAAGCCAGTTGTAGGCGTCGGCGCCATAATACTCGATGGAGACCAAATTCTGCTTGAAAAAAGAAAAAACTCGCCGGGCAAAGGAAAATGGGCTGTTCCAGGCGGCTTAGTAGATCTCGGCGAAACTGCGGAGCAAGCGGTCATCCGCGAAGTGAAAGAGGAGACTGGGCTGGAAGTGTATGAGCCACGGCTTGTTGACGTGGTTAACTACATTAGCTTGGGCGAAAGAGGCGCAGTGATGTACCATTACGTGATTATTGATTATATTGTAACCTCAAAGGGCGGCAAGCCTAAAGCGGCAAGCGACGCTGACGACTTGAAATGGGTTCCCTTCAACGAAGTGGAAAAATACGATTTAACAGATTCCTTCAGACTTTTCTTTCAGCGGAACAGGCAGAAACTGGAGAACGCTAATTTATATTTTTGAAGAACAGCCGTGTCTCACCCATTGTCTTCATGTCTAACGCTCTAACCCGCGCAACTATTGGAAAATCCCGCACAACTCTTCCCAAAGTCAGGCAGTGATGCGGCGGCAGGTCACGCGCTATGGACCGGACGGTTTCAGCGTCCACGCGGGCGGCACGGGACACCACATCTAAATCGTGCTCGTTTGTGAAGTTGAAGAGGAAAATGTTGTCTGCTTGGCGGTA
>JAFGNM010000074.1 GCA_016927015.1 Candidatus Bathyarchaeota archaeon
CAACCGCCGAAATCCCCTGATCATACGCAGGCGCAACTTCCAAAACGTCAAATCCGATAACACGACGATCACACAACTCACATACAATATCCAAAAGCGTGTGAGTAGGTAATCCCTCTGGCTCTGGATTCTGCACTGCAGGCGCAAAAGCAGGATCAAGCACATCCATGTCCACCGTCAAATAAACATTCTCGTATGGCTCAAGCTCTTCCTTAAGCATCTGAACGATTTTCTCTGCCCCTTCCTCTCGTATCTGCTGAGACGTGAAAAAGTCTATCCCAGACCCATCAGCGTAAGCCAATTCCTCCTTGCACACAGCTCTTGTACCCACCTCAATAATCTTCGCAGGTTTCACTTCCTCATTTATCACTCGCATAAACGTGGTGTGCGAAAGCGTTAACCCCATAAACTCCTTACGCAAGTCAAGATGAGCATCGAAACTTACAAGCGCCGTTTTCTCAGCCTTAGCGCCCAACCCCTTCATCATACCCAAAGTTATGGTATGCTCTCCACCTATCGCAATAGGCATTTTCTTAGCCTCTAAAACATCCGCAACCACAAGCTTCAACATGTCAACCGTTCGCTTAGGACTCGTGGACGCATGCAAATCACCTAAATCATGCAAAGCCAAGTCTTCAACATCTATCCCAGCGCGGAAACTATACGTCTCTATGTTCAAAGAAGCTTGGCGAACCGCGTTAGGTCCAAACCGCGCACCAGTCCTGTACGTGCTCGTAACATCAAATGGAACACCGAAAACCACGTACTTCGCCTTCTCAAAAGGCCGCTGCACACCACCGAAAACGTTTGACTGCGAAACAAAAAGCTCCCGATCACTCATTTCAAGTTCCGTTCCTTTTTAACTGCTTACTGCTGGGTTACTCTAAACTTTTTCGCTTCGCACCCCCTTTTCCATTGCACCCAGCCGAACATCAAATTCATTAATTCAACGCTTAGCAACGATGTCTCCCGCCCTATAATCCCCCCTTTTATTTTTGAAATGCGGTTCCAACGGTTAACGTGAACCGCGTTAAGCGCAAACAACCTACATTTTTTGGATAGCGATGCAAACAAAAATCAAACTACCATACGGATTAAACCATCCATCGGGCTCGTCGACTAACCCCCTCACGGCGACACAGGAGCAAGCATCGGCGGATACGAATCGGAGGGGTATTCCACATGCAGCAAGAGCATGAGCGCAACGACCGTGGGGTGCCAGTGTGAGGCGCCTGGCTCATCGCTGTAGCTCAACCAGCCGCCGTCGTAGTTCTGGACCGCTATGACGCGCTCGACAAAGGCATCGTCGACAAGCGCACCCTGCCCTGCCAAGTAGAGAAACGCCGCAGCCTCCAGTTCGAGGTCGCTCACCACTGGGTTGTCATCTATTAGCTCAGCGTTGGCACGGTATAAATTTTCAATGAAGCCGTCGGGCAATTGCACTTCACAGCCGTTTTCCTGAATCCAGATCCAAGCCAGCAGCGCATGCGTCAACATGTACCCCCCGGAATTCGCTGCTTGGACGAGTTGCGCAGCGTAATTGATGGATAGCCCCAACTGATCGCAATAGAGTGCGGGGATGGTGAGAAAGTCAACGTCGAACGATACCGCATTCAAGTCATTAACCTGCAGTGGGTTGTCGTGATCAGCGATGCGACGAAACAAACGCATCACAGGCGCCTCAGGTGGCTCCTCAGCCAGCAATTGGTCATAGCGCTGCAAGGCATCGGCGAACTCGGCGATTCCAAAGCGCCTGTGTATTACATTGAGCATCAGTAGCGCATCAGGCGCGTTAGTATCTTCGAGGAAATTAATCGCGCTTGCAACCACTTGCTGCTTATCGATTGGTGCTGGCGCTGGCTGCAGCATTGGCGGCACTATTAGTATGATGCATAAAGCGGCGGTTAGACAGCAACCTAAAAAGAGAACTCTCTTTCGCTTCATTGTTTTCTAAGCTCCATTTTTCGGCTGATTTATACTTTAAATTTAATAGCTTTTAAAATTAAAATTTCAGTAGCTTTAAAGCATTTCTATATAATGAAATAAACAAGATAGGATTATTAGCGGTGATAGTTCCAAAGCGTCATATTATTGAGCTTCTCGATAAACATGTGAATACATCACAGAAATAGATGGTAAGAAACTGTTTAGGAAGCGAAAGTGCTGGCAAGAAACCATAGAATTGAAGAAAAGAACATTAAATTTATTAATTCAACAATTAACTGCTAAAGTTAAAGGCGGTCAAAAGTGTCATTCGCATATAAACTCAAAACTGCTGATTTCAGAGCGTTAGCGCCAGTTGTTTTTTACGGCGTGGTTGGGGCCATACTTCTAGTTTTGTTGCCCTTCGCCAATTTTCCGCCTCACATCGGCTTAACAGGAACACTCAGCCTCGTGACCGCTTACGGCATTCTCAAAAAAAGATTCTGGGCATTCTGGTTAGTTCTCGCTTTGCTTGCTGTTGCCACCACAATTTCCCTATACACCCTTTCCGTAATCGCATTCACCAGCTGGACCGTAGCCATAAGCATGATTGTTTACGCCATTCTGACCTGGCTGGTCACACTCCACATTATATTAAAAAGAAAACCACGGGAAGCCTAAAGCCTAACTCACAAGGCACCCTTCAAAAGCGACACCACAACTTCTTCGCCAGCATCAATAAACTGCTGGTTCTCCGGAATCTCAACAAACCCATCAGCCTTCGCTAGAGTAGTAATAGCTCCTGAAGCACCAGTTTCGACAGGCTCAACTACCCGCTTATCCAAATTGTCGCGTTTTAGCTTAACCATAACAAATGTTCGCCTGCCTTTAGCTGAAAACATCCGCGTAGCCGCTAAAGCTTTAATGGTCTTGACTTCCGTTGCAGGTCTACCTGACATAAGCTGGATAACTGGACGAGCAAGCAAATGAAACAGCAACAAAGCAGAAGTCGGATGACCTGGCAACGAGAAAACTGGCTTCTTGCCTATAAGCGCTATTGTCGTGGGTTTTCCAGGTTTCACCGCGATTCCGCAAACAAGCAAACCTGGTTCGCCTAAAGAATCCACTATTTGCGGAGTCAAGTCCTTTGGACCCACCGAAACTCCGCCAGAAGTCATCACCATATCCGCAGAAGCCAACGCGTGCTCCAAAGCTTTTCGCAGTTCAGCTTTATCGTCTGGAACCACGCCTAAGTAGACTGGTTTTCCACCGCTTTCACGAACTGCGGTGCTCAGGCTGTAAGCGTTTATGTCGTAAATTTTTCCAGCAGGCAACTCCTTGCCGGGTTCGGTTACTTCTGCGCCTGTTGAAAGAACCGCAACCACCGGAACCTTGAACACTTTAACTTTGGTTAAGCCTAAAGCGGCTAAAACCCCTATCTCTGATGCACCCAAAACGCGACCAGCTTTAAGCACTGTTTCTCCTTTTTTAATGTCCGTTCCGCGCTTCATGACGTTTTCGTCTCGGGTTACGGCTCTGTAAACGCGCAGCTCAGCATCTTCGCTATCGGTGTCTTCAACCATTACCACAGCGTCAGCGCCTTCTGGAATCGGAGCACCTGTAACGATTTCCGCAGCTTCGCCTTTTCCAATGCTGATTTTCGGCGGTTCCCCAACACTCACCATGCCGCGTGTAGTCAACTTTGCGGGTTGATTTTCTTCTGCGCCGAAAGTGTCCTCTGCTTTTACTGCGTAGCCATCAACAGTTGACCTGTTAAAAGGCGGAATATCCAGAGCAGAAACCACGTTTTCCCTGAGAACACGGTCATATGCTTCTAACAGGGGAATTTCTTCTTCGCCTAATGCTTCAGGCTTCAGCTGCTCACTGATTACTTGTTTTGCCTCATCAAACGTCATCAACTTCCTAAACATTTTAGCTCGCTGCCTCCACGTTTCCAAACAAACGAACTGTCACAACTTCACCTTCTGTTACACCTTCTCTGTTCTCGGGAACGATGACAAAACCGTTGCCTCGTGTCATGGTTGAGATTGCACCTGAACCCCTAGCGCTGACAGGTTCAGCGAGAAAAGCGCCGTTTTTCTGGGTCACTCTTACGCGGACAAAAGTTTTCCTTCCAAGTGCTGTAGCTACTTTCCGTGTCATGACTGCGTTAACTGTTGGTCGCGGTTCTTCTCTGTTCATTCCAAGCATTTTGCAGATTAACGGTCTCGCGAACACTTCAAAGCCGATTATGGCTGCTACGGGGTTGCCTGAAAGAATCATGACAGGTTTCCCATCCAGCACTGCGACGGCTGTTGGCATGGCTGGTCTCAACGCTAAGCCGTGAACGACTACGCCTGGTTTTCCCGCTTTGTTGACTGCGTCGGGAACCAAGTCTAGTCCGCCAACGCTGGTTCCGCCAGAAGTTATTACCGCATCACATTTCTGCAGTCCTATCTTGAGCTTTTCAGCTATCTCAGCCACATCGTCTTTTGCTATGCCTAAATCCACTGGTTCTGCGCCAAGCTCACGACACATGGCTGAAAGCATTATGCGGTTGGAGTCAAAAATCTGGTTTCCATCGGGCTTGCTGCCTGCTTCGGCGAGTTCGTTTCCTGTGGCTAATATGGCGATTCGGGGTTTTTCCGCAACTTTTACTTCGCTGTTGCCCATGGCAGCAAGCAACGCTAAATGGTAAGGTTTCAAGCGAGTGCCAGCTTTCAAGATTTTTTCGGCTTTTTTGACGTCTTCGCCTTTTTTTGACACGTTTCCACCAGTTGCCAATTGGACCCAAACTTCCAAGATGCTGTCGCGTTTTTTCGTGTTCTCTATCATTACAACTGCGTTTGCGCCTTTCGGAAGGGGGTTTCCAGTCCAGATTTGCCGGGCTTGTTTAGAGCCAACTTCTTCAGACTCTGTTAGTTGGAAGGTGACTGGGTTGAATTGTGATGCGCCTGTGGTGTATTCAGCCTTAAGCGCGTAACCGTCAACGGCTGACTTGGCAAACCTCGGCAAGTCGTCTTTGGCAATTACATCCGTTGCCAAAACGCGGTTCAAAGCCTCATCAAGAGGCACTGTGATTTCTCTGCGCTTTGTTAGTTGTAAAACATCAAACCAAGTTCGCAACGCGTCATCTGCAAGCGTCAGTTTTTGGAAGCCTGTCAATCTCGCCAAGATGCACCCTCAACTAAAAGCATTGTGGCTTACAGTAAAAAACGTATCGAGGGTTAGCTGCATTATCTTTGGCTGTCTTGTTCTCTAGTGCTCGGTAAAGACTATAGCCCCCCTTTATATAGAAACTATATAAAGAAAACTGGCTCTGATCGTAAAAAGGTAGAAACTAACGGCTCGAAAAAGGCTGTAGCGCTTTATTTAAACATGATACAGGTTGAACTTCTGTTCATTGTTGATACAATGGAGTAGCGGATCAGACTTTTGTGGAAAACACTCTTGTAAGATAGCCTTCATTTTTCTTTTTGCTTCTTGTTCGGGTGTTGGGAGCCCTCATTTCTAGAACTTGAAGACACTTGTCTATGGCTACCTCTAGGCTGTGGGCGGTAAAAATGTAATTGTTATAAGGGCGCTTTTTCATTCAGCCCTCGATTCTCTGCAAAGCATTGGGTGGCAAAATCGCTGATGCTCACAATATAGAACGCAACAGAAAAGCTAATAATCTTCTCTGTGATACACTGCTACGAAATAAAGGAATTGTCATGGAAGAAGGAGACAAAGACAGGCGGGGTCAAAGTCTCGACAAAACCCTTGGTGAGCGACCAAGAGTGAATGGCTCGTTTTCCCTATTAGATGGTGCCAGCGCTCAGATACCTATAATTGCGCCTGAACTGGCTTCTCTGAGCAAGATAGCATCCGATAAAACTCGGTCGCTTGAAGAGCGTTTAGAAAGTTTTGAGATTATTCTTGACTCAGAAGTTGGAGATACAAATCTTACTAGGGGCAGGAACATCGAGAGGGAAATTGGGCTCAGGCAGATTTACTTGAAATTTGAGGGCGGAAACCCAACTGGCACGCAGAAAGATCGCATCGCGTTTGCCCAAGCTTTGGACGCGCTTCGAAGAGGCTATGACGAGATCACTGTAGCCTCATGTGGCAACTACGGTACAGCAGTAGCGCTCGCAGCTTCCCTCGCTGGACTGCGCTGTCTAGTATACATCCCACAAAGCTATCACACACACAGAATTAAAGAGATCACCCAGTTCGGTGCTGAAATCATCAGAGTTCCAGGAGACTATGAGGCATCTGTGAAGGCATCACGCGCAGATGCAGAAAAAGAGGGTTACTACGATGCCAATCCAGGTGGAGTTAACACGAACCTTCAGTTGAAGGCCTACGGCGAAATAGCCTACGAAATTTATGATGAGCTTCGTGACGCTCCAGCCGCTGTGGCTGTTCCTGCTTCGAACGGCTCTACATTAGCGGGCATATACCGTGGATTCGTTAGCCTCTACAACCGTGGAAAGACCTCTCGCATTCCGCGCTTCATTGCTGGTTCCTCCCAAGGAATGAACCCAATAGTTCAAGCATTTGTCAAAAACACGCCCCATTGCGTTGATTTGAAGCCTGAGAGAATCAGAAATACCTCAGTTAACGAGCCGTTGGTTAATTGGCAATCGATAGATGGCGATTACGCCCTCTCAATTATAAGGCAGACGCGGGGATGGGCCGCTTTCGCCACAGACAAAAGTATGGTGGATTACGCACGCTTGATTCGGGAGAAGGAAGGCTTAAGTGTGCTTCCTGCCTCGACTGCAGGGCTTATAGCGCTTGTGGATCGCCATAGAAAAGAACCGTTCCCCGGCGACCGCTACGTTGTGATATTGACGGGAAGGAAAGCATGAGGCCAATTTCCAAGGGAAAAGCGGTAGTTTATTGCGAGCGTGAGTATCTTACTGCTAACGGCAAGACTACTCATGGTTTAGTCCGCCACACCGATAGGTACGATGTTGTTGGCGTAGTCGACTCTACTGCTCCAGCCGGAGATGCAGGGGCAATATTGGATGGAAAAAACAGGGGCATTCCACTGTTCTCCAGTCTAGAAGAGGCTCACCGCAAAACGGCGCCAAAGATTTTCATAATCGGCGCAGTTTCAGAAGGCGGAATTTTACCCGAGGGATACGATCAAGCTGTTGCTTGGGCTCTATCTCGAGGTCTTGACGTGGTTTCTGGCCTTCACTATTTCCTCTCGGACGATGAAAGGTTCGCCAGCATGGCTGCCAAAAACCGTTGCAGCATCACGGATGTCCGCAAGATTTTCAGAGACTACAAACGATTCTACACGGGCGAGGTCAGCAAAGTCGGCTCAATCAGAATCGCAAGTTTGGGTACCGATTCAGCCATTGGCAAGAGAACGACCTCTGTCATGTTGGTCCATGAACTTAGGCGACGCGGGCGCAAGGCAGATATGATTTTTACGGGGCAGACGGGGTGGATGCAGGGTTGGCCCCATGGCGTAGTGCTTGACGCGATGATAAATGACTTCGTTTCAGGCGGTATTGAAGGGGCTATACTGGATTCTTGGAGAGATGAAAAACCTGAAGTCATAATTATCGAGGGACAAGGAAGTCTAGTACACCCGTTCTTTCCAGGCGGCTTTGAGATAATGGCGGCTGGGCAGATTCATGGCTTCATCCTGCAAGATGCGCCTGGACGCCCTCACCTTGACGGGTTCCCAGGTTTTCCAATGCCTGACACGGATAGAGTCGTCAAAATTGCCAAGCTGCTGTCTCAACAGCCACTATTAGGTATAGGTTTGAACCACGAAGGATTATCTAGAGCGAAAGCTGGAAAAGTCAAAACAAAATTGGAGAAGAGATTCAAAGTACCCGTTGAAGACCCGGTGTTTGACGGGGTCGCAAAAATGGCTGACGCCATCGAAGAGCTATGCAAAAAGTGATGCCATGAACCTTCAGTGCTTCGAGTCTATAGCCGTCTCTGAGCCTGTTCTGCAGGGCGCTTGTGCAGACACCAAAATTTCCTGCATAGACACAGCAGGAGAAAAGCACTTATTCCGTCTTCGCTTCAAATACGAAGAACCGCCAAGTCAAACACACCTTGCCCTGTTACGACTATCGTCGGTCATGCCTCTGCTTAATTACGGGCTTTTCACAAGGGAAATCAGATTGGAGTGGCAAGTTAGCAAAGCAGACTTTTCGCTTTTAAACGACCTGCTTGACGTTTTCTCCAAAGACATTTTCATAAACAAACTGGTTAGAAGGAAAAACCCGTATGTCCTGCCACAACACATTCCATCTGACTCTGAGGTGTCAGAAGCAAACGCCCGCCCCATGGCAAAAATAGTTGCGCCCAGTCTCGTAGATGATGTTCCAATTTCGCCTGAACTTAATGAAAATGCGTGTGGCGTGCTTTCAAGCGGCGGAAAAGAAAGCCTTCTCACCTACGCCATGCTCAAAGAGGTAGGCGCTGAAGTTCATCCCCTGTATGTGAACGAGAGCGGAGGACACTGGCGAACCGCGCTTCCTGCCTACCGCCATCATAAGAAAATTGACCCGAACACTGCGAGAGTCTGGACTAACGTGGACCGCTTATACACGTTCATGCTTGACCACATGAAAATCATAAGACCTGACCACAGGAAAATCTGGGCGGACACGTACCCCATAAGACTCTGCATTTTTCCCGTGTACGTTTTTCTCCTTCTCCCAATTTTTGCGCGCAGAAAAATCGGTAATCTGCTGATTGGAAGCGAACTTGATGACCCGCGCATTTCGCCGTATTTCAAGGGAATCCAACATCACTTTGGCGTTTATGACCAGACGCAAGACTTTGACCTGAGAATGGAGCAGTGGTTTGCTAAAAGGATGCCCGGAATGCGCCAATGGAGCGCTGTTCGGTTTGTGTCAGGCATGATCGTTGAGAGGATATTGACAAGCAGATATCCTGAACTAGCGCGCTTTCAACGTTCTTGCCACAGCTGCCGCTTCGACGGTGCCAACCTACTACCTTGCGGCAAGTGCAGCAAGTGCCAAGGAGTGCTTTTGTTCCTGCTAGCTAATGGTGTTGACCCCGCAATAATGGGCTACCAAAAAGAAGACGTCGCGGCGCTCCCTGCCCGACTTGCCACAGGAGTTCTCAGACTCGACGAAGAAGAAAGAGACCATTCCCTCTATTTAGCCAAGCTTACGCCTAATTTTAAAGGTGAAGAAAACGCACACGTGGAAACCATACATCTGCACAAGTCAACCAGCGACTTGGAACTTGTGCCCGCTCGTTTTCGACATCCGCTACTTAAAATACTCACAAAATACAAACAAGGCTTCACAACTCTGAAAGAAGACTCATGGGTGCCCATTGAAAACGCTACTATTTCACCTTAACCGCCTTAACCATACGAATCGCGTTGCGACTGCCATTATGTTCGTACTTATAGTACCCTTCGATTTTTTCTTTGAATTTGTACCCTGCCTTTCTGTAAAGCTCTAACGCAGCTTCATTTCCCTCAGAAACCTCCAACTGAGACCAATGCATATCTCGCTGTTTCATGTCAGCCTCTGCAGCCCTCAACAACATTAATCCGATGCCTTGGTTTTGAAAAGCCGGATCAACATCAATGGTTTCGATGTGACCCGTTAAACTTCCCCGTCGATAAGTAACTATCACGAACGCCCTAATCACTTCCCCTTGCCTTTCCACAAAACATGTGCTGTTCGCATGCAGAACCAGATGCCCAAGTTGCTGTTTTGAATAACTGGTTTTTCCCGGAAAGCATCTCTGCTCTATTTCAAAAAGGGCTTGTATGTGATCAGTAGTTGCACGGCTGATTCCCGAGTGATGTTTTGCATTCATGGTTCTCAGGTTACTATCGATTTAGCTTCTTTAAAAGTCCTAAGCACCCACACGTTTCTACGCATAAGATTGCGACAGGTTCCGAAGCAAAAACGCTCTATTTTTCCATGATTTTTCTGAGGATGCCGCGCATTTTCACGGCGTCCACATCCAAAAGCGGCGTTTCGCAAATCATGGCTGGACGCATTTTGAAGTCAGCTATGACTTCCGCCAGCATCTCAAAGTCTGGACCGTACCGTGCCTCGTCCAGTACGTGGTGGCGTCTTTCACCTTTGTCTGTGTACTCAATCTTGCTGAAGTGGCAGTGCATGGTTCTCGCGGCTTCGGTTCCAAGCCTTCTTTCAACTTCTTCAACTACCGCGCGGAAATCCGCGACTTTTCTGAACCGCCCTTGATGCCTAGCGTGCAGGTGCGACCAGTCTATGACGAGCTGGGTCTGCTCGATCTCTTCGCAAATCGTTAAAATCTCGTCCAAACTGCCCACTTGGAAAACTTTGCCCATGGTTTCAGGACCCAACTTCACATCTCGGATTCCCAGATTGTCCATGGTTGCGCCTATGTCTTTCAACGCGTCGACGCAGGTTCTAAACGCGTAGCTTTTCTCCAAGCGCCCATAAAACCCCATGTGGAAAACCACAACGTAAGCACCCATCCAGTTTGCCGCAGTTGCGCATGCCACTAAGCGTTTTTTGCTTGCCTCTGCCACCTCTTTTTTGCCGCAGAGATTCACGTAATAGGAGCCGTGGAGACTGAGCAAAACATCGTTTTTTCTGGCTTGGACACCGAGGCTCTCAGCATCTTCCTGCTTCATCTGAGGTTTTTGACCCCACCGGACAGCTTGATACTCAAAAGCGTCAAGGTTTTCTTCACGCAAAAGTCTAGGAACATCAGGTAACCGTGCCCCAAGAACTCTGAATAGAGGCGGAACTCCTGCGGGTCCAAAACGAGTGCGGTCAGCCATCCAATTCACTTTTTAAATTTTTAGATGTGAAAGCGCCGCTTTCTCATTTAAAGGTTGGCTCTATATGTTAAATACGTATTGCATATCTGAATCTTTTAAGCCCTAACTTTATTTTTGCCCATTATTTACTAAGAAAGACGGTTAAAAGGAAGCATAACATTATGCAACGTAAAAGCAATCGGTGGAACTGATTATGTCAAAGTGTCAATTGCGGAACGGGTTCTTCTCGAAACGCTTAAACATACCTGTGCAGAAGTAATAGTGGCAAATTTAATAGCTAAAGTCAAGTGTTGAAGATTTAACTGCGCCGAATGAGGAAACTATCTCTAATGAGGGTGGTTTGTAGAAAAAATGCAGAGAGTAGAAAAAAAGGAAACGCGAGAACTCTACAGAGACCGTAATGTACAGATGCTGCTAAGCAAGTTTCTAAGCGGCGAGATTAAAACGCTTGAACCAGTTTACGCTTCAGACGTGGGGTATCGTTACCCCGTGATAGAAACCATCCTTGGCGACCCATCACAGGTTGGGCCTTTCTTAGACAAACTTGATGACGCAGAAGTCTTAGAAAAGAAACTCTACGATAAAATCATTTTTTGCCCAAAATGCAGTTCTGCGGATATCGCTGTTCGTTACTGTTGTCCTTTCTGCAAATCTTTTGATATTCAAAAAAGCTCGCTTGTTGAGCACGTAAAATGCGGATACATGGATTTAGAGGACAAGTTCTACGAAGGCGACAAGTACGTCTGCCCGAAATGCCACGAAGAACTGAGAAAAATCGATGTTGACTACAGGAAAGCTGGAATTTGGTGCACATGCAGAGACTGCCAAAAAAGTTTTGATGTACCTGTGCCTACGCATTTCTGCAGAAACTGCGGTGTAACTTCCACTTTCGAAGAAGTCACCATTAAAGACGTTTATTCTTATACTCTGAAGGAAAACGTTACAGCAGAATCCTCCCTAAACCTGTTTCTAGTTACTGCCATACGCGAATTTCTAATAAAGGCAAAGCTAAATGTAGAAAGCCCCGGTCTTCTCAAAGGCAAATCTGGGGCAACCCACTCCTTTGACATCGTAGCATACAAGGCAGATAAATCACAGACAGCGATAGTGGTTGACTTGGCAATGTCGACAGAAACTGTCGTGTCCGAACAGCCAGTAATTGCTCTATTCGCGAAGATATTTGACGTTTCACCTGAAAGGGCCTTCCTGATTGCTGTTCCAACGCTCAGCGAGAACGGAAAGAAAATGGCGGAGTTATACAAAATCCGCGCGATAGAGGCTAAAAACCAGGAAGAGGCAGTGGCTTCATTAGACGCAAACCTTAAGGCTGCTTAGTCTTCTGAAAAAACGGCTGTGTTACCCCTTTCCGTAACGACTCTTGCTAAGAGAATTTCCTGCGGCATTTGTATGTCCCCGCGGATGTACGTTGCTGCCTCGCCTGAGTTCATAAACAAGTCCGCGGTATAGCGTTGATGGGATGTCGAGTTCGTAATCCACACTGCCACTATGTGAATGCTCAAGGGGCTGGAGTTCTTCACTTCTAGGCTTACGCCGTCGATTATGGCTCTTACCGCGAGAAAATCTATTCCCACCACAGCTTGGTTCGTGCTTAAGCCTTCATCAGTGAATTTGATGACTATTGTGCCGTTTTCTGCGACGTAATCTGCCCAAACACTTGTGACGTTTATTGCGTATTCGTTCCACTGGTCAAGAACTGGCTGGCTTCCTCCAGTGACATTAAAGCCGACGTCGCTGAAGCTGCCCGTTTCCCAATTGTACGCCTTCAAGAACCACTTCTCATCGCTGATTGAAACGTTATATCGGAGCAAAACTTCGATGCCTTGAATGCAGTCAAGCGGGCAAGTCTGCAAGTCTATTTGGTACGTGTTGGTTACGTCAAGTCGGTATACGCCTGCCACGCTAGATTTGAACGCAACCCAGTCAAGTTCGAGGTCAAACGGTGAAGCCGCGTCTTTGACGCCTGTTATTCTGATTTTCCATTCGCCAAGCACGTCTCTGTAGTGCGTCGGGTTCGCCGTTATGGCTTGGCTTCCTGTTTCGTCAGTGTTCGGCGTTGCGCTCGAAGTGTAGGTTACGTAACCGTCTCCGCTTGTGGAGTACTGGGCTGCATCGTAATTGTAGAGCTGAAGCGTCGCATCCACGTTCGCCGCTGTGAACGCGCTGTTCAGTGTCCACGTTAGAATCTGCCAGTTTTGAGTGCTGCTTGAGCCAGTTAACTCGACTTGAACGGTGTATTCGCTAGGCAATTCGATTCCACCTGTTCTTGTTTGGTCAGCTAACGGCAGAGAAGCGTCGTCTACCCGCAGGTACACATACCTGTTGGGCAGGCTGCCTGTGACTACGGCGTAGTAGTCGATTTCAAGGTAATCAGTTTCGTCAACAACATTGTAAGTGTTCCAAGAATACGTTCCCGAAGTAGTCGCCCACGAAGTAGACAGTTCCGCCGAGTTTGCCACTTGCGTGGCGACAGTCGCTCTCACGGTTCCATCGGACCGCCTTATCAAGATGTCAACATTGCAGTGAGCATCGACATTTTGATGAGTCTTGTAGGCTCGGTAATACATTGTCAAAGCGCTTGCTGGAACCGTTGTGACCCCAGTTAGCGGGTACACGTATCTGGCTAGCAGTTTGCGTCCGGTGGTTGCCGCGCTGGCTTGAAAGGTTAATCCTGACGAGTCTGCGCTGCCGGGTTCCAGTTGATAGCAGGTTAATCCTGAGATTGATGTTGTCTCGCTGTGGCTGTACATTGTCTGCGCTGTGAAAGCTGAAGAGTAGCTTCTGAAAACCATGTCTGCGCTGTCGTCTGCCGTCAAGTCAGAAACCGCGCCTGAAACGTGCGTTGTTGACCCGCCTAAAACGTAGCTGGAGGGGTTGAACGTTTCATTGGTTAACGCGCTTTCTTCTCTGAATGTTTCGTAGCTGGCGCCTACGGTTTTCGTGGCGGCGTAAGTTCCGCTTGAGAGTGTTCCTTCGTTGGTGACGTATTCGCTTCTAGCTGTGGACCACAAGGTGGCAGTTGCTCTAGTCATGTTTGTAAACGTGAGGGTTTCCTGCATTCTGTCCAGGTCCAGCTGGTTCATCTGGTAGCTCCAAAGGACCACGTTGCCAACTATAATCGTTATCAGCACTAGGCTTAGCATTACGACTATGACGGTGCTTATGCCACGTTTGTCGCGCTTGAACTGTTTAAGGCGCTTTGTAATAGCTTGCAACATGAGTTCCCCTCTTTGTGACTATATCTATGTAGTAGGATTCTCCAGAATCCCAGCTGCAGGCGATTCGGAGCCAACCGTGCTTGTTTACCTCCAAAAGGAAAGGTCCATTGAAAGATTGACTTACATGTTCCACGTAAACGTTGGAAACTTGTATGTCGGCTTTTCCAACGTTACGCATGTAAACGTCCACTGTGCCCGTTGCACTGTTAAACCAGACATCTTCGACAATAACGCGTTCGCCCATTGTCTCCCGCATGTTGGTGGTTATCATGAACGTGGCTGAAGTGGCAAGCGACATAATCGCTACGGCTACGACAGTGAGCAAAAGGTGGCTGAGAACTGGCGTTACAGCCCGCTTGTCACGCAAAAACCGTTTAAAAATTTTCTTCACCTTTTTCGCCTCACATAAAGAATCTCAAAGCCACGTAACCTAACAGCATCATGACTAAGCTATGCTTTAAGCCAGCGCTTACAGCGCCTTCACCCATTTTTCCAGCAACGAGACCGCTGAAGAAGCCTTGAACAAGTGTCAAATGCAAAAAGATCCGCTTCAAATCCGCGGACGACGATGTCGGCACTGAAAACAAAGCCACGCCTTCTATATCTGTGAAGAACGTTTTGAAAAGTATCACTATCGTGAACAGGAACACGAAGAGCGCCACGTAGATTATGGCGATGTACGGTCTCGTCTGCGTTTTACGTTCCTTTTCAAGCAGGATGGTTGTTTGTATGAACTTGCCCATGGGGTCGAATACTTTTTCCACGCGTCCTCCTGAACGGCTGGCTTCGATTATCATGGGCACGGTTCTCTGCGTTAGTACAGTGCCGACGCGTCTTCCAAACGCTAAAAGCGCCTCTTCGAAGCTGGCGCCCCAAGAAATCTGCACCGTCATCTTTTTCAGTTCAGGAGTCAACGGACCATAGTCTCTTTTCGCTGCTTCTTCTAAGGCTTTAGGAAGCGTCATACCAATCTCTTGGGCTTGCACTATGCTCCTGAAAAGGTCTGGCAAGTGTTCGTCAACGGATTTTCTCCATCTGTAATCAATATAATTCAGGAGCGCTATCGGCGAAATTACGGCGAGAAGACCGAAAAACACAAAGTCATCCAAAGCTACGCTGACGCCTACGGTGAAAAAGCCGAAGAGCACTATAGCAGCGGCTAACAGAACCGACATTACGACTACGATTTTTTTAGTTCTGCTCTCTATTTTCGGCATTTTCTTTACCATTTCGGCGATGTTGAATCCAGTATTATGAGGAATATCGCGGCGCAGACCGGAATCAGCAGGTAAGTTAGGAGACTCAACAGCAGATCAGGGCTGAGCATGCCTACCCCACCACCGCCAAGCACCGACATAACCGACACCATTATGACCAGAAGTAACGGGCCAATCAAAAGCAACGCCACATAAACTTCCGACAAAACTGACAAACTGTCGGAATATTTTTTAAGACTCAGCCTTTTCAGCTTCATGGCTGTCCTAAATTTCTCACGCAGAAAGCCTCCCAGATCGCCGCCCGTGTGAATTGTAGATATTATTCCCTCTATAGTGTCGCGAAACTTCTCTGAAGGGGT
Organism: Candidatus Bathyarchaeota archaeon; assembly: GCA_016927015.1. Lineage (GTDB taxonomy): Archaea > Thermoproteota > Bathyarchaeia > Bathyarchaeales > Bathycorpusculaceae > SG8-32-3. Next base: position 15,518 of record JAFGNM010000074.1, read on the forward strand.
GCGGCCTGAAACTTTTTCTAAGGCTGAGATTACGTCTAACCCGAACAGGTTAATGTTTTTGATTACTTCTTTGGCTTCGTTGGAAGCAGCCAAGGGTTGATTCAAGTTTGAGAGGGAATGGAAAATTTTTTCTGGAGAAACTCCTGCGTTCGCCAGAATTGCCATGTAGCCGGTTGTGAAGGGGAGTTCGTCGTCCAATTCTCGTTTATGCTTGTCAGCGTGATAAACTGGGTACATGTAAAAGCCGATAACCGTAAACGCGCACGTGAACAGGGCGCCGCCGAATCCGAACAGAAGCGCTGACCCTATAGGCATGTTGGAAACAAAAAACAGCAACACAGGCAGTACCACCGCAACTGCTAAAGTGATCAAAAGCGAGGAGAATATTATTAAGCTCACGTAGGCTTTGAAATTAATTTTCAAACCTGATTGTTGCAGAGTCTGGTCTAAATCCTTGAATAAAGGCATAAAACGGGCAGTTTTGTCGCCCATTAACTGATACGCCATAGATAACGGTTTTTCAAGATCCATTTTCGGCGCTTGCGTTGGCAGGTTGGACTTTGTTTTTGAAAGGTTTGCAGATAACTTCTGAAGCTTTGTTGCCAAACGTTTCGTGGAGGCTTTGAGCTTTTCCGTGATCTGGCTTCTCATTTCAAACCCACTCTAGCCTTTTGGTAGACACTGTTAGGATTGACGCAGTATTCTCTGATGACTTTGGCTACCTCACCATGCTGGCGAATACCCTGTTTTACCATCCACTCCAGAACCGTCTGCCTAGCCTTCAATTCACGTTTTATGTCCGCTTCATTTAGACCCATTTTCTTCATGTGCTTCTCCAAGAGAGCACTGTCGCCTGAAGAAGCGAACTTGTCAAATTTGGGGTTCCAGCGAAACACCTCTTCAGTCAGAATTTCCTTTGTTTTTGTTTCGAATCCTTGAATTTCGGTAGTGGCGCTTACGCGCCTTGCGGGTTTCCCGTTAACCTCGGTTCGCTCCATAACCAAGATGATGTTGGTCATGGCGATTAGCGGTTTCGGAATGTTCATAGGCTCAGATTCTAGCCTGTTTATAACCGCTTCAGCGGATTCGGCGTGGATGGTGCACATGCCCAGGTGTCCTGTGGCCATGGCTTGGAACAGTGTGTAGGCTTCTTCGCCTCGGACTTCGCCCACGATTATGTAGTCGGGGCGCTGTCTCACCGCGGCTTTCAGCAGGTCGAAAAGGGTTATGGTGCTGCTTCGTTTATCATCGCCTTTGAAGCCTGCCCTTACGACCGAAGGTATCCAGTTTTCGTGTGGAAGATTGATCTCTTGTGTGTCTTCGACGCTTACAACTTTCATTTCGGGTTTTATGAAAATGGATAAGCAGTTCAGTATGGTTGTTTTTCCGCTGGCTACGCCTCCCGCTACCATTACTGACGCTCTGTGCTCTATGAGATACCACAGGTAGGCCGCTATTTCTGAGGAGATCGTGTTGAAGGCTATTAGGTCTGAGATTGTCAAGGGGTCAGCTTTGAAGCGTCTGATGGCGAAGGTTGAGCCTCTTCTGGTGACTTCACGGCCGTAGGTTAATTGTATGCGGCTTCCTTCTGGAAGCGAGGCGTCGAGGATTGGCGCGGCTATGGAGATGTTTTTTCCAGCAAGATATGCGAGGCGGACTACGAAGGAGTCTAGCTCAGCCGCGTCTGTGAACATGATGTTTGTGGGTAAGGACTCGTAGAGTCGGTGCCACACGTAGAGGGGGATTTTTACGCCGTCCGCGGATATGTCTTCGATTAACGGGTCTCTCATTAACGGGTCGATTTTTCCGTAGCCTACAAAATCTCTTATTATGTAGTAGGTGAGCTTGTCAACTGCTTCGCTTGGGATTTGCAGGCGGTACTTTTTTATCAGGTCCGTGATTTTTTGTCTCAGGTAGCTTTCTGCTTTTTCTTTGTTCTCTATTTCTTTCAGGTTTACGTCTAGTTCATCCATTAAAAAATTCTTTATTTCATGAAGATATTTTTCCTCGTCTTTTTGGAGGGTGGGTTCTATGATTTCGTAGCGTATTTTTTGGTTTTCTTTGTCTTTGACTATGGCTGCGTACACGTATGGTTCTTGGAGGGCGTAGACTTCTTGGAAAGACGCGGGTTTTTTGGTGGCGCTGCTTATTATGGCTGGTGCTTGTGGCTGTTCGAGAGTGCCCAGTGGTTTTGCGTTTTGTTTTTTCTTCGTTTTGTTGACCCTCCTTGGGTGAACTAGGATTTCACGGGTTTTTCAGAAAATATAGTGAGTCGGAAGTCCTAATAAGTTATATGTACCGCTAATCTTAACTAAAATTCACACCAGAACCACTCAAAAACAAACACAACTGCCCCACCTCTATAACAACCGCATTAAGGAAAAACTTACAAAAACTGACTTATCGCCGGCACAGGCACGTACAAACGAACGTAAATCGCAACCACCAAAACCCCAATAGTTATCGCCAACAGCGCAAAATCGCCCCGATGAAGCTTCAACGCATACAGGTTAGTGCGTTTCTTAGTGGCGCCCCAAGCGCGGGATTCCATAGCTTCAGCCAACTCAAGGCTTCGGCGAATAGCGCTGACTATCAACGGTATAAGAACCGGCACGTAGTTCCTGATCCTCTTGAGAAAGCCACCTTTCTCCAGCTCCAACCCTCGAGCCTTCTGAGCATCCATTATTGTCTGCGCTTCTTCCGCCAAAACAGGGACAAACCGCACAGCAGTTGTAAAGGCAAAAGCGAACTCGTAGGGCACGCGAGTCTGCTCCAACGCCAAACCCAGATGGTCCGGAGACGTCGTCAAAAAGAAAACCGAGAAAGACTCAACAAGCACTACGAAGCGTAAGGTCATTGCAGCTGAGGTTTCCACAGCCCCCGCTGTCAGCACGTAGCCTGAAGTAAAAAAGTTGGATGCTATATTGACTATGAAAATGAATCCGGCTAAAAAGGCGGCGCCGCGGAGCGAACGCAGCCATTCTTTTTGAACGCCTGCCAACAAAACGAAGGGAATCGGCATCAGGAAAAGGGCAATTAACGGAAGAATCTCGCTGAAAATAATCGCCACCACGAACACGGCGCAGACATACACGAATTTAATTCGCGGATCTAAATTGTGAATCGGCGAGTAGACTCTGCGGAATTTTAAGCCGTCGAAAACGCTCATTTTCGCCTCTTCTCCAGAGCTTTAAGCACTATTTCTTTCGCTTCGTAAACGTCGATGACGTTTTTCGGAAGCCCCAGCGGCGCCAGTTTCAGGAAGATTTGAGCGATTTGCGGCAGAACAATTGACGACTGAACTAAAACTTCAGGATCTGTGAGGATTTCTCTTCCTTCACCGTCAGCGACAACGGCGCCTTCCTTCATCAGCAAAACTCGGGGGTTGCATTCAGCCACAAACTCCACATCATGCGTGACTATAACAACTGTTTTCCCCTGAGTCTGCATCTGGACAATAAACTGCCGCAGTTTTTCCTTTTGCTGATAGTCTTGACCTATCGTGGGTTCGTCCAATATCAGGGTTTCAGGGTTCCAAGCTAAGACAGAAGCTAAAGCAACACGTTTGCGTTCGCCGCCGCTGAGCAGGAAAGGCGAAGTTTTACGGTACTGCGCTAACCCAAGAAGATTCAAAGCCCACGTGATCCGCTTCTCTATGGTTTCCGCTTCAAACCCGAAGTTTTTCAGTGCAAACGAAATTTCCTCTTCAACGGTTTCGCTGAAAAGCTGATGGTCGGGGTTTTGAAAAACGAAGCCTGCGTTTCTCGACAAGGCTGCAACGCTGGTTTTTGTGGTTTCCACTCCGTTTACGCGTACGACTCCTTCGGAGGGCTTCAGCAAACCGTTGAAGTGTTTAACCAGTGTTGTTTTTCCCGCGCCGTTTTGCCCCATTATCGCCACGAATTCGCCGTTCTTTATGACCAGTGAGACGCCTTTCAGGGCTTCCACGCCGTTGGGATAGCGGAAGTGAACGTTTTCAACTTCAATCACTTGGTTTCGAAAGCCTCCTGTAGCAGTTTTGCCAGTTCTTCCGAGGACAGCGGAGTAACGTCTCCGAGTTTCACGCCTTCTTTTTGGAGAATGTGGTAGAGGAGTGTGGCTTTTGGGATTCCAACGCCGATTAGTCGGGTTTCTTCGGTGCTTAGGATTTCGCGGGGGTTGCCGTCAAAACAGACTTTTCCTTCGTCCATGATTATTATGTGGTCGGCGTATTTTGCGGTTAAATCCAGCCTGTGCTCCACCAGCACCACTGTTATCCCAAGTTTCTTGTTAAGTTCATGGATTACTTCGAAGATTTTCTCTGCACTTAACGGGTCAAGAAAAGACGTTGGCTCGTCCAAAACTATGATTTCCGGCTGCATAGCAAGCACAGCAGCTATTGCAACGCGCTGCTGCTGACCACCTGAAACTTCATGAGGCGACCTTTCCCGCAGGTCGTAAATGTCTGTTAGCTTAAGCGCCCAGTCCACTCTTTCCCGCATTTCTTCTCTGGGCATGCCCAAGTTTTCCAGTCCGAAGGCTACATCCTTCTCTATGGACAGGGCGAACAGCTGGTTTTCGGGGTTTTGAAAAACCAAGCCCACGCTTTTTGCCATCGCGTGGGTTTCGTGCGTAGCTGTGTCCATATCGGCTACGGTGATTTCGCCTTTCAATTCGCCTTGGTAAAAGTGAGGTATCAGTCCGTTGAAGCATCGGCACAGTGTTGTTTTTCCGCATCCGCTTGGGCCGGTGATTAGAACGAATTCTCCCTTCTCTACTTTTATGGAGACGCTGTTGATTGACGGTTTTGTTCCGCCGGGGTAAGTGTATGTGAGGTTTTTTGTTTCTATTACTGCCATGTTTGCTGTGCCTGCCTATGTTACCCGTTGTTTTCCCATTTAAGAGTAGCTACTCATTAATGATTAGATAGGTTTTCCTTCACCAACCGCAAGCAACGCTTCAGTCCTTTCTCCACACCGCCTGTTCCGTTGACTCCCGCAGCTGTAGCGTGCCCCCCGCCCATCCCCTGAAGGAACTCGCCCAAAGGTTTGGCAATATCCCTTCCCAAGTGAATGCCAGTTACCTGATTGAAATCGCGAGTGCAGCGCAGACTAATCTCCACTTTCTCGTTCTTTTGTCCAGCCACCGCCGCCATGTGTGCGCCTAAGTCAACTAGCGCTCTCGCCGCAGAGGCTTGGTACGCGCTAACGTGTGAAAGGGCAATTATCCAGTTCTCCATCTTAATCAGTTTGGCTCTTCGGCACGCTTTCATTCTTGCGACGCGTTCAGAAAAGTCCATGGGCAACGAAAGTGAAGACAATTCTTCTTGTGGATTCACGCCTATGTCGCTAAGCTCAGATACAGTTTTGAACGTTGAAGAGTTGGCTAACACGAAGTGGCGCGTATCGAAAGTTATGCCTAGAAACAGCGCCTTAGCCTCATTCAAGCCTGGTTTCATGTTGAGCTGCTTGTAGAAGTTGTAGACCATTTCGCATGTGGACGAGGAGTCCTCGGTGGTTATGCAGAGTTTTGCTATTTGCTCCGTTTGCGGGTGAGCCGCATGGTGGTCAATAACTATTATCGGCGCCTTAGAATTTGTAACTCTTTCAGCCAAATGCCCCAGCTGCTGAGTGGTGTTAGTGTCCAGCAGCACTACGGCGTCGGCTTTTTCCACATCAGGCTGCAAATTCACGGTTACAGGAATGTGTTTCAAAATGTGCTTCGAAAGCCTGCTGATTCCCTGCCCTGTCCCGATTTCCGACGTCATGTTTGGCCTGCACCTTGCTAGCAAGCTTTGAAACGCATAAGCTGAGCAAACCGCGTCTGGGTCTGCATTGTGGTGACATAACAAAAGAACAAAGCGGGCGCGTGCTTCGTCTAGAACCGTGGCTACTTCTGTGAAACTCATTTTAACTTTCTCAGGTAAATTTCACTTGCTTCTAAAGCCTCTTTAACTGCTTCGTTAACCAGCGTTTCAGCGTCAAATCCTTTCATTTTCGGTGACAGCACCAAGTCTATTTCAACCGTTACGTTCACAGGTTTTGTTCCGTCAGCTTCCACACTTATGTTCAGGTTATCCACCATTTTCAAGGTCACTTTTGACAGAATATACTTTCGGGCGGCGTCCTCTGCAGTTGAGCACAAAGTTTCAATTTGCTCGGTGGTTAAGTCGGGTATCCCCAGCTCTTCCACACGTTTCACCTAGAGACTACTTTGAGGAGGGTGAAACCGGCCTGAGGTCCTCTTGAAGTTTCGCTTGAGCCTCTTTCGCTTGGCTGCGTAACCTTTCTTCTTGGCGGGCGAGAACGGTGCTTCGAGTGTCCAGCATCTCTTTCCGTTCAACAAGCTCTTCAGTTATCTTGGTTTTTTCCGCCTTTATTAGAAGAGAACCAGCTGCCTTGTAAATTACAGCGTCGTCAGCTGTCTTTTGCAGTTCGGCTACGGTTTGTTCCACTTCAGTTTTCTCCATATCTACCTGTTGTTTCTGCGCTAAAACGCTCTGCAATGTTTGCTGCAGCTGCTGCAGTCTCAGCAAGCGTTCTTGAACTTGAGGCGGTAACTTTGAAAGTTCATCACTCATATTATATCCTTCCGTCTGCACAGCAATAAGCACAGCCCTTAATTAAGCATTTTCCAAACAAAAAACCAAACGCGCACTGTGGTGCCGGGGGCGGGATTCGAGCCCGCGACTTCTGGGTGTAGGGCGCTTGCCCCTTTGACTCTCCAGATTATGAGTCTGGCGCCCTAGCCAGGCTAGGCTACCCCGGCACAAGCTGTTTTCCAGTTCAGAGCTAGTAGCTTGGAGTTTTTGGTCTATGGTGCCACCATGACCAATTTGGTCAGTGCCATCTTTAGAGCTAACAGCTACTACCTGAGTTTCCATTCTACTTGATAAAGATTTTTCACCTAGCACTTCAAGTTTTTCAGTAACGTAAGCCATTGAGTTTCTGTGATAGACAAATTGAGGTCTTCTTGTATCTGCATCTAAATGCGAGTAGTGCCTGCATCTGGCATAGTTTGACGTTAGGACCTGTAAAAGTCCCTTTTTACCGCATTCTTCACAAGGGAAATCTTTGATACATTTTATTTTTCCCATTTTGCTTTTTCACCTCTCTACCTAACTTTAGGCAGTGCTCTTGGAGCATTTAGAGTATTTAATGACAATTAAAGAACAATTTTGAGAGTTAAGAAAAATTGGTTAAACGCATCAGAAATAACCTTATCAATGAGTGTAAGAACTCTTTTGTAGGGTTCAATATTGGAAGATTCACTTGAAAACATCAAGAACGAAGTTATGAGTTTCATTAAGAATAATGGCTTTAATCTTTTTATTGGATTTACTAGCTTTACAAATGAAGTTAGATGGGACCCAGAAAGTAAGAATTGGACGGATTTCCTTGAGATTGCAAAAAAAGAGAATATTAAGACAATAGTTTATGACGATTCAACATTAATTGAGTTATTTGATGATTTAAAGCAGGGAATAGAACAGATTCAAGAAATTAGTGAAGACCAAAATATAGTAAAGGAAACAAAGAAACAAATAGAATCCTATTCAGATATCGCAGGCAAAATATCCTTTATTCAATTGAGCTGGATTAAAGAAGGGGTTTGCTATTATTTTCAATTATCTTCATCAGTATTTGACAGAATTCTTGAATTGAAAGCTCAAATTGGCGATATTTTAGACACAACAAAGAAAACAGAGTCATTGGAGAAAGAGAGAAGAGAATTATCAGAAAAGAGAGACACACTAGTAAAGTTATCAGAAGAAATAGCCACATGGGCAAAATCTGAAAATTTGAAAAAAGTAACTAGACCGCAAGTTTCAGCATATTTGATTGAAAAAGAGATTTATGTCAGTTATGAAAACAAGCTCTCCTTAATTTCAATGGTAAATAGAAAACTTTGTTATTTAAAAAGATAGGACACCAAACTGTTAAGGTCAATGATTACCTTATTGAAATCCATTCTTTGGCTTTTCCCTCTAAAATTAATCTTTGTTGGAATAATTCTGGACATATTGTTGAATCAGAAGGCTGATTCATAAAGGTTGAGCCCATGCTTTTTTGTTCGTGGCGTCATCTTGGAGTGCCCAAACTGCAAAAATGAAGTGTTTGTCAACTTGGAGAATGGTTCTTCGCAATGCACTAGATGTGGTTGGATAGCACAAATAAACAAATTACCTGTTCAGGCTAGTAAGAATGAACAAGTGCGAACAAAAAGTCAAAGAAAACTTCATTTCTTCTGAACTCTGAAAAACCTAGCGCGCTATGTCCAATGCGTGATGGAATATTTATCTAAGATTACTTTTTATTGAAATGTTTGTGAAGAGAAAAAGATTAGTCTGTTGCATTATATAGGAAGGTAGAAATCCAGCGCTGCATCTATTATCTATGGAGAAGGTTTTGTGATTATGCATAGATATTTTGATTCGCCAAATTGTGGGGGCTGTATTTACAAAGGTGGTAGTTACTGCTGGGGGCAGTGTTCCCTTAACATCTGGAAAAGAGACAGGGATTACTAATGCTTACTTGAATTGTTCGTGAAGAGAGAAAAGCCATAATGAATCTCAACCAAGTTTCTAGAAAAGGAAAGTGAAAAATACCAGTTTTGATATAGTTATCATTTTGGGAGGGTGAGAATGTCTTGGAGTGTGTTATGGTTGAGTATGTTAAAGGAGTTCCGCCTGATAGGTGGCATTGGTGTAAGAACTGCACGCAGTATCCACTTAAAGTCTACAATAGACGCTCAAAAAGACCAGTTCATGACCTTTGTGACGAGTGTAAATTAAAAGAAAGCAAGCAAGATTGCATCAAATAGAGAACTAACATCCAGCTTCATTCTGCAGGCGCCTTGGAAAAATTGTGAAGTGAATAAAGGAATATCTGGTTAAGAGAGTAAAACACTCTCCATTGTGCCAGTAACAGCTAGCTTTTTCTTCTTGCTCCGCAGTGTGGACAGAATAGTGATGTTTGAGGCATTAAGCTACCACAGTATTGGCAGGGAAGCATAACAACTTCTTTGACAATAGTTTCCTTTTCTTTCGTTACTGCATTATTTTGTGATGAAAACGTAGTTTGTACTGGCAGAGTTTTCTCTTTTGTTTTCATAATTATGCCAACAAGTATGAGAACTATTCCCATTACAAGAGCTAGAATACTCCAATTAAGAATAGGTGAAAATGGTGGAATAATACTGCTTAACAAAATGAAAAGAAAACCTAGAACAGAAAAAAGTAAGCCTACGACAACTGCAATCTCACCAGCCGTCATATCGTTTCTTTGTGCCAAACTAGATTTTCCTCAGTTTGAGGTTATTCGCTCAAGGTATTTATTAGTTTTAAATCAGTTTTCGTTAGATTAGCTTTAAAAGATTTAAAAAAGGTTACGAGAGTAGGCTATTCTGCATTGTGGCAGTAACAGCATTAACCTTTTGTACTAGCTCTTTCAGCGCGCTAGAAAGAAAACAGACAGGAAACCATATTTCTTGATGTATAGCGGTCAAAAGATACCCAAAATCGAATTCTTGAGAAGTTTTTCAGCTATTTCATGGGCTTGCCCCTTGGTGTCTTCTCCATATACAAAGCCATATCTTAACAAGATGGTATACTCAAAAATTCCACTCAGAATGCTGTAATCATCAATGCGAATGTAGTGAGGTAACCCTAGTATGTTGAATTCATTATTTATTCTTATTTGCAAAGTCTCAAGAGCTTGCTGATGTGACAAGTGTTCTCACGCCTCCACTGCAGGGGGCTGACTGAAATATAAACATGTGTAACTGTAAACTCACTTTTACTCATGCTCTTGCTTGGAATGTTGGTGAAGTGACTTTAGGAGAGGGGAGGGTAATGCTTGCAGTTAAGGAGAGAAGAGTGAGAGAAATTCTGCAAGCACTGCTTCCCTTCAAATGGTTTATTGCCATTTTATGCACTTAAACACTTTTCAGAATTATACCAAAATCTTTACCAAATTCGCGCCAACTAAAACATGGAATGCTTGTGAAGTAATGTTGTAGAAACACGCTTTTTTCAAGTTTGCCTTGGCACAAATCAACCTGCTCTTGAAGTAATCCCCGTTCTCTCATTTCAGTAGCATAAAGCCGAGTTTTTATAGCTAAAAATATTAGAAACGCGCTATAGTTAAATTATAATGTCCAGCCGTGAAAAGCCTTCTCCTGCCACGATAAGACGGATTTACTATACTTTAGTTCGGAAACCGCGTTCTTTTGAAGATTTGGTTAACATAACTGGTGTTGGTGAAACTGCGCTGCGTTCGGCTCTTGATTTTCTCAAAGAGAACGGAATGATTGTCAGCTACAATTTCACTAACTGTGTAACGTTCAGAATGGTGAGGACTCAACCTTTGAGATACGGATGGAATTTCCCTTGGCTTGACCTAATGATGAGCGAGGACGACTGGAAAACACCATGGAAAAATGTTTACAGGAAAGTGGCTGACGATGCTGAAGATAAGCTGAACAAGAGATTCGTGAAACTGCTTAAAGATTTGCTTGTTGACCCTAACTTGGACCTTATCGAGGTTTTGGAGGAGCTTGAAATGACCCAAGTCCCACTGGAAGTTTTTAAGCTTCACAATCAAGAACCGTACTGCCTTGAATGCCTAAAGAAAGAGAAGAGGTTTGTCAGAATGATCTTATGCGAACAAAGCGAAGAACACTGCTGCCCCAACTGCGGAGTAGTACGAGAAACACTCTTAATGAAACGCCGCTAAAAACCGATTTACCCTAGAAACCGCAACCAGAGCGCTAAAAACTGAGTGCGCTGCTGCTTCTCTCAGAACTATATATATACTTTATAAAAGGGGGCTATAGTCTGCCGTGAGCACAACAGTTCCGCGATTCATGGCACCGCTTGGTGAAGTCTTTTTAAGCAATTACTGCATAGAACAGTCAGTTATCCCAATTTTAGAAGCTGGGAGAAACGAAAAGCACAATTAAGCATGGAGCAGGGGGAAAATGGAGGAACGCGCAAGAGTCGTTAAAGAAGAGCTTTTTGAACAGGACACAAGGTTTCTAGCAGTTTATGTTGAAACTAACAACTCGTGCCTTATCATGCTAAGCGAGAAAGAGGATAAGCTTGGCACCATGGCGATTGCCGTTCCCAAGCCCAAGGATTTGCTGGGTCCAGTCTCGTCGTCAGTGCTTTTAGGCGACAAAAACGCGGTTTCAGCGCGCATGTTCGCTGAATACGTTGCCTCCAAAAAAGGAAAAGTTGCCATGGTATCCGTTTATCTTGATAGGCTAAGTGAAATGCAGGCGCAAACGTTTTTCATGCACTTGATTGAGAAGGTTCTTCGCTCGGCAACTGGAAAAGAGGCTGCAACAACCTAAGTTCCAACTGCCTGCCTCTAAAGTTGATGGAACAAATGATAACCAAGTTGCAACCCACCAAGTTCAAAACCATTCTACATGTTGTTAACGACGCTGCTGAAGCATACAAAGGCGTAATTCCAGCAGACAGATGGAAAGAGCCATACATGTCACCCGAAGAACTCAAAGGAGAAATTCAAAGCGGCGTAGAATTCTATGGTTGGGTAAAAGACGACGTTCCAGTGGCAGTTATGGGAATCCAACGGGTCAACGATGTTACTTTAATCAGACACGCTTACGTGCTTACAAACCTCCAAAGAAAAGGAATAGGCACAAAACTGCTTAGGCACTTGGTACGCACGGCTCAAACCTCTGAGGTTCTCGTGGGAACTTGGGAAACAGCCCTCTGGGCTATCCGCTTCTACGAGAAGCACGGTTTCAAACTTGTGTCAAGAGACGAAAAGGACAGGCTTCTCCGAAAATATTGGGACATACCTGAACGACAGATAGAAACCTCAGTCGTGCTTGAACTCAAAAAAGAAAAATGAATTTTGAATTACATGCGAGTTGGTTAGTTTTTATATATTCGAATTCAGAGTAAAAATAGGGGATTTGATGTCGGAAACCTCAGGTCAAGGCAACGTTACTCTGAAAGTAGAGGACGTGATGACCAAGGAAGTCATTACAATAGACGAAAATGCAACAGTCAAAGAAGCTGCTGAAATTATGGACAAAAACGAGATAAGCTGCTTGATCGCGCTTAGAAAAGGTAGAGCTATAGGCATAATCACAGAAAGGGACCTCTTAAAACGCGTAATCGTTGAGGCTAAGAACCCTGAAAAGACAAAAGTTGAAGCAGTCATGTCAAGTCCTTTGGAAGTCGTTGATGTTGGCACTGATTTGGAAAAGGCTCTGCGGTTAATGTTTCTGAAAAAAATAAAGAAGATGCCGGTCGTAGATAAGGACAGCATACTAGGCTTGGTTAGCTTGACCGACATTGCTCGCTGTCAACCTGCGATAATCACGCTCTTGAAGAGCTTTGCTGCCGCGCGGGACACGCCGAAGAGCATGAAAAAGGTTTTGAACCATTACATAGTCTGACATTTCTGTTTAATGAGTTGGAAACGGGAGAACAGTTTTAAATTTAAGGGTGCGCTCGCGTATTAAGGATAAGGCAGCCCAGAATGAAGCAAACCGTTGTGTTAAAAGTTGATTCTCAAAAACCAGACATTGAGAAAGTGCGAGCGGCAGCAAGCATAATCAGAAAAGGCGGATTAGTCGCATTCCCAACTGAAACCGTTTATGGTTTAGGCGCAGACGCGCTGAACCCAAAAGCCGTTTTGGCGCTGTTCGAGGCAAAAAAGCGACCCATGGATAACCCGCCTATCGTCCACGTGGAAAACATAAACGACGTTTACAGGTTAGCCGAGCAGGTTCCGCCGAACGCTGACAAATTGATGAAGGCGTTTTGGCCTGGACCATTAACGTTAGTTTTTAAACGTTCAGATACTGTTCCGGACATCACGGTTGCAGGTTTGGACACCATCGCCGTTAGGATGCCGCAGCACCCTGTTGCTTTAGCGTTGATCAGAGAAAGCTGTCGCCCAATTGCTGCTCCAAGCGCAAACCTCGCAGGCAAACCAAGTCCCACATCCGCCGACCACGTCCTCGACGATCTTAACGGGCGAATCGACGCGATTTTGGATGGTGGCCCAACACGTATCGGCGTGGAGTCCACTGTTCTGGACTTAAGCGTTGACCCTGCCATGGTTCTTCGTCCCGGCGGAACGCCGCTTGAAGCGTTAAGAAAGGTTCTTGGCGACGTGAAGCTTCACCCTTTTGTTGTCGCCGAGAAAGAGTTGCCTATTGAGAAGACACGGTCGCCTGGGATGAAACATAAGCATTACGCTCCCAAAGCTCAGGTTATTCTGGTGGAAGGCGCGGTTTCGGCGGTTATGGCCACTATTAAATCGCTCATCAGCACTTATTGGCTGCAGGACAAACGGGTAGGAGTTTTAGCCACAGACGAGACCGCTTGGGCTTACGAAGCGGATGTGGTTAAGTCTCTGGGCAGCCGACGTAACGTGGATGCCATGGCGGCGAACCTGTTTAGGCTTCTGCGGGAGTTCGATGAGGAAAACGTGGATGCCATAGTTGCGGAGAGCGTGCCAACTGAGGGGTTAGGCTTAGCTGTTATGAACAGGCTCCGTAAAGCATCAGGCTATAATATCATCAAAGCGGGGTAGTTCTGGGAAAAATTTATATCGTTGGGATAGGTGTTCCGTGTAGAATTCAAAACATTGTGTAAATGGAAAAATTGGTGAGAAAATGTCTACAGGCGGAAATATTCCCGTTTTAGTGTTAAAGGAAGGTACAGGAAGAACAACTGGACGTGACGCACAGAAAAATAACATTATGGCTGCTAAGATAGTGGCTGAAGCCGTGAAGACTACGCTTGGTCCATGCGGCATGGATAAGATGCTTGTTACCAGCATGGGTGATGTCTCAATAACGAATGACGGCGCAACTATAATGAAGGAGCTTGATGTGCAGCATCCAGCGGCGAAGATGCTGGTGGAAGTAGCCAAGGCTCAGGACAACGAGGTCGGCGACGGAACAACAACTGCGGTGGTTTTAGCTGGTGAATTACTTTCAAAGGCGGAAAGTTTGCTGGATAAAAATGTGCATCCAACCGTTATTATTGAAGGCTTCAAGAAAGCCAGTGAGAAAGCTCAAGAAATTTTGGAGAAAATCGCTATTCCCGTAAGCATCAGTGACGACAAGACTCTGCGGGACGTGGCTATTACTTCTTTGTCTAGCAAAGCCATCAACGTGGCTGAAAACCACTTTGCCAAATTGATTGTTGACGCAGTTAAGCAGGTAGCAGAGAAAATTGACGGCAAGTACAAGGCAGACATTGATTTGATTAAGGTCGTTAAGAAGCACGGTAAAAGCTTGGACGAAACAGAACTTGTGAAGGGCATGGTTATCGACAAAGAAGTTGCTAGCTCGCAGATGCCAAAGTTCGTCGAAGACGCCAAAATCGCGTTGCTTAATGAAAAGCTTGAGATTGAAAAAACAGAGTTTGACGCGAAAATCAACATTGAAAGCCCAGACCAGATGCAACTCTTCTTGGATGAGGAAGAGCGCATGCTTAAAGGAATGGTTGCGGCAGTCACCAAATCGGGAGCTAACGTAGTTTTCTGCGAGAAAGGCATAGACGACATGGCGCTGCACTTTTTGGCGAAAGGCGGCGTAATGGTAATTAAAAGCGTAAGCAGCGGCGACATGGAAAAATTAGCCCGAGCCACAGGCGGCGAAATATTAGGCAGCGTGAAAGATTTGACTGCCAGCGTTCTTGGAAAAGCCAAGAAAGTTGAAGAGGTCAAAATCGGCGACGACAAGCTCATCTACGTGCGCGAATGCAAGAATCCGAAGGCAGTGACCATAGTCATCAGAGGCGCCTCGTCACACTTGCTCGATGAGGCTGAGCGCTCTTTGCATGACGGCTTATGTGTGGTTAGAAACGTGGTGGAAGACGGAAAAATCGTGGCTGGCGGCGGCGCACCAGAAGCAGAATTAGCCAAGAACCTGAGAAAATACGCGGTCAAAGTCGGCGGACGCGAACAGTTAGCTGTTGAAGCTTACGCAGAAGCAGTCGAGGCTATCCCGTTAACATTGGCTGAGAACGCTGGATTAGATCCAATTGACATCATGGTAGCGCTGAGATCTGAACACGAAAAGCCAGACCACAAATACTTCGGCATTGAAGTCACTACAGGAAAAATCAGGAACATGCTTGACCTGCTGGTTCTTGAACCCTTGCGCGTGAAGCAACAAGTCATCAAATCAGCCACAGAAGCAGCAAACATGATACTTAAAATCGACGACTTAATCAGCATCAAAGGCGGCGGAAAAATGCCACCGATGCCACCAGGAGGAATGGGCGGAATGGGTGGCATGGGCGGAATGGGCGGAATGCCCTACTAAAAACCTCTATCTTTTCCTTTTTTTGTTTCTTTGTAATTTTGCATCTGCTAGCGCTCACGAGAGACTATACCCCCTTATATAAAGGGGGTATAAATAGCTCTGAGCCGAGGCTGCGCGGGTAGACCCCTCTACGTTTTCTGCATTGATTGGCTATTAGGCGGCAAATAGGTTCGTCTCTTTTCAACATGCTAATGGTTGCGGAAAGCGCCAATACGAGACCTACCCCCTATAGGTTTCTGCAGTGTATTTCTATTAGGATCCAAATATGATAGCTTGTCAAGAAATCTTGACCAAAAACCCTTTTACAGCAGAAACAGTCCAATATTAAACAGGGCTTGGCTGTGGATAAGACGCAACTTTTGTCAGTGGCTTCCATTTTAGTGCTTCTGTTTTTTGCGCTGTCGGAATTTCAATTAGTTACCTTTACTTCCGCTCAATCCTTTGAAATTATAACAATAAAACCTGATGGAAGCGTAGACCCGCCAACCGTACCTATAACTCAAAATGGAAATGTCTACACATTAACTGGAAACATCGTGGGCAGAATTTGCGTTGAAAGATTCAACATTGTAATTGATGGGGCAGGTTATACAATTCAAGGAAATGGAAATAAAAGAGGTATAGAAATCGCTAATCCATACAACGCCTCCATCAAAAAAAGCTATGACGTTACCGTCAAGAACATCAATATCAGAGGTTTTGAGGAAGGAATTGACGTTTTTGGTTATTGGGGCAACATAATAAATGGAGTCGTCATAACTGGAAACAACGTGACAAACAACAGTATAGGCATCCGTTTCTCAAGCTACTATACTTATTCTAACAACACAATAATTGGAAATAGAATAACAGCAAACACTATCGGTGTTGATATTCAAATGGCTCAAGAAGGCGGTGAGACAAGTGGCAACATAATTGCCGAAAATCAAATTGCTAACAATCAAATTGGCATGAAATTTCTGTGGATGTATTCCGGCGGTGGCTATAAGACGAACAAGATGAACAACACTGTTTTTTATAACAATTTCATCAGCAATTCTCAAAACGTTGTCAATGCCCAAGACCTATTAAGCCCTGAAAGCGTCAACATTTGGGATAACGGCGCAAGGGGCAATTATTGGAACGACTACAATGGCAAAGACATCAATGCCGACGGCGTTGGAGATATACCATACCATATCGATGCAAATAATCAGGACAACTATCCATTGATGTATCGATTTGAAAATTACCCGCCGCCTATATATCCATCGCCAGCACCCTCGCCCAGTTCTTCTCCAACGCCCTCCCTTTCACCATCCCCCACACCCACTTCAACACCAGAAACTCAACCAAAACCTTTCCCAATGACTTTGGTTGTGGCTTCTGTTGTAGCCACAATAGTCGTTGTGGGTGCTGTTGTGCTGGTCTACTTCAACAAACGCAAACACTAATCTGGAACCGCGCGTTCTGCTAATTTCATGTTTCCTATTTTTTCAGTAGTTTTGCGATGAAGAAGCCGTTGCTCTCGTGAAGGTGCGGGTAAAGTCTTCTGCATTTTTCCAGCCCTCTCAGCCCTGGCAAGCCCATCTGCGGGTTTATCTCTGCAAGCGAGAAATCTGGATGACACTTCAAAAACCGCTCAATAATCATCTCGTTCTCTTCAACAGTGATGCTGCAGGTGGAGTAGGCTAAAACGCCCCCAGCTTTCACATGCTCGGCGCAGTTGTTGATCATGCGCCACTGAATCTCAGCCATCTTGTCAATCGACTTCGGGGTAAGCCGCCACTTGGCTGAAGGCTGCTTAGCAAAGACACCCGTACTCGTGCAAGGCGGGTCCAAAACTACAACATCTGCATCCAAAGCAAACGGCAAAGGAACGCACGCGTCCGCGAGGACAGGCTCTGCTATTGTCGCGGCCATGCGCGCCACTTCTCTTCTCCAAGCTTGCATCCTCCGCACAGAATAATCCACTGAGTAAATGCTGCCTTGGTTCTGCATGAGCTGTGCTATGTACGTGGTTTTGGCGCCGGGAGCCGCGCAGACATCTAAAACCGTCATTTCGGGTTTCGGGTCGGCGACTTCTGCGGCGAAACAGCTTGCCTTGTCTTGAATGTAGAATAAGCCTTCGCGGAAACTCGCTACGTCCGTTAGGGACTGTTTTGTGCCCACGACCTTGTAGACGTGTTTTAACGGTTCAGTTTTTTCTAGTTTGACGCCTTCCGCCGAGAGTTTTTCCAGAACCGCTTCTTCAGACGCCTTAAGCGTGTTCAGCCTGATGCAGGTCGGCGGCGGATTCACGTCTCCTTCCAGAAAAGCTATGGCTTCGCTTCGCCCGAGAAGGTTAACGCAGTACTTGACGAACCAAGTGGGGTGGAATGTTTGGAGACCTATCCGTTCCTCGGCGCTTGCCGCTTTCAGAACCGAGTCTAACTGGAGTGTGAGCAAAAAACCCAAGACGGGCTCAACCTCTCTCAGCGTTTTCCAGCCCAGAATCGCCCTGCCCAGCTTGGCAATGTTTTCTGCTTCTTTCAGGTCGATTTCAGCCCAGCGCTTGGCGATTCGGGTTTGGTAAACGTAAAGCCGCAGGAACGCTTGAACGCCCATGTTGAACTCGCTGATTTCTTTAGGCGTCAGCACGCTGTTGACAAACTTGTCGATCAGGTTTTTGCGCCGGACAGTTTCAACAACCATTCCATAAGCGTACCTGACAGCGTCAGGGTTCATTATGCCAAGTTGCTTAACTGTTTTAGCCAAGGCTAAGCGTTCGCTTAGTTTTTGCAGTTCTATCCAGCTTAGGGTTTCGATGGCAACAGTCCAAGCGTCTTTCAGCAATCTTTTCACACAGCTAAAGCCATGCAGCGGCTCAATAAAAATCCGCACGCCAAAGTGAACTAGCTTAGATGTATATATAAGCGAAGGGGTAGCTCTCCGCATAGCACTGGCACCCAACCGCAAAGGAACGCGTGATTGAAATTTCAGTAAAGATATTAGTCTGCGCCATCCATAGAAGTACCCAAGGGCGAAAAGCGGGATGGCACAAAAAAGTTTACTAGAATACCCACCAGCACAGAAAAAGCCCTCAAAAGAAGAGCCGCCCAAAGCGGAAACGCCTCTCACCATCGAAGCCAGCCCCGAAACTGAAAAAAAAGAAAAAGGAAAAAAACGCCCCACTTTTCCCCCAGTGGCACCTGAAAACCTGCCGCCGTCATACTTCGTTTCCGCAACCTACGACGGGCGCTCAAGAAAAGCGTTAATCAAACTGTACGAGCCGACAAGCGGCCAAATCTACTTCTGGACTGACAACACAGGGCACAAGCCCTACTGCCTCACTAACCTTCGTCCGAATGAACTGAAAAAAATCGACCGCCTAATGAAACATGAAGGCTTTGACCATTTCAAAATCGAAGAAAGATTTGACGCGCTGCTTGACAGAAACGTGCAGGTTACAAAAATCGTCACTAATGACCCGTTAGCCATCGGCGGTCGCCCACAAGGCACCATAAGAGACATAATCCCCGAAGATTTTCCAGAAGTTTCAGACACTCCAGTCGAGCCTGAAGACATCAAAGTGTGGGAAGCAAGAATCAAGTATTACCAATCTTACATTTACGACAGGCAACTTTTGCCAGGAATGATTTACGAAGTAAAAAACGGCAATCTTGTTCCTGTAACCCTAGAAGAAACCGAAAAAACACTCGCGCAGCTGAAAACTATTTTCAAAGACGAATCACCTGAGGAACTCCAGTTCGTCGAGGATTGGGCAAGGCTGCTGGAGTATCCTGCGCCCAAGTTTCGCAGAGCAGCCATTGACATAGAGGTTTACTCGCCCATATCCACGAGAGTGCCAGACCCCAGCAAAGCCGAGCACCCCGTTATCTGCGTATCAGTGTACAGCTCGGACAACCAGAAAAGAGCGCTGCTTCTGAAACGCCAAGGCATGCGCGAAGGAAACGAACGCTTGCCCGCAGACGTGAAGCTGGAGTACTTTGAGACTGAAGCAGAGCTGCTCCGAGCCGTATTTGAAGTGCTATGGGACTACCCCTTCATATTGACCTATAACGGCGACGACTTCGATCTGCGCTACCTGACTCACCGCGCGCTGAACCTCGGCATAGGAAGAAACGAAATCCCAATAGACGTCGGCAAAAGAGTATGCCTACTAAAATACGGCGTGCACATCGACCTGTACAAGTTTTTCTTCAACAGGGCAATCCAGATTTACGCTTTCAAAAACCGCTACCGCGACGTAACACTTGACGAGGTTGGCCGCGGCATCATCGGAGTAGAGAAAATTCAACTGGAAAAAACCTTCGGGGAACTAAACTACACCGAACTCGCCAAATACTGCCTCAGAGACTCAGAAATCACCTACAAACTAACCAGCTATGAAGACGAATTAGCCATGACGCTAATTCTGGTTTTGGCGCGAATCAGCAGCATGCCCATGGAAGACGTAAGCCGCCAAGGCGTGTCACGGTGGATACGGAACTTCATGCACCGCGAACATAGAAAACGAAACATGCTCATCCCCAACTCTGAAGACATATTGGCTAAGAAAGGCAAAACCGCAACAACAGCTATAATAAAAGGCAAAAAATACAAAGGCGCCATAGTCGTCGAACCCACACCAGGAGTCCACTTCAACGTGGCAGTAATGGACTTCCCAAGCCTGTACCCATCAATAATGAAAGTTTGGAACCTCGGCTACCAATCAATACTGTGCCCGCACCCAGAATGCCGAGAAAACATAATACCAGACACGCCCAACTGGGTCTGCACAAAAAAACGCGCCCTCGAAAGCCTCCTAATCGGCTCATTGAGAGACCTGCGAGTGCGATGGTACAAACTGAAAGCCAAGGACAAAAACTTGTCCGCTGACCTGAGAAGCTGGTACAACGTCACTCAAGGCGCGCTGAAAGTTATTTTGAACGCCAGCTACGGCGTGTTCGGAGCCGCCAGCTTTGACCTGTATTGCCCACCAGTGGCTGAAGCTACAGCCGCCATCGGTAGACACTCCATAACTCAAATACTTAACCATGCCGAGGGATTAGGCATCCAAGTGCTCTACGGCGATACGGACAGCCTCTTCCTCAAAAACCCCTCCAAAGAACAAATTCAAGAGTTAGCCCACTGGACTGAGCGCGAACTGAAAATGGGCATAGATGTGGAGAAGGTCTACAGGTACGCGGTTTTCAGCTCCCGCAAAAAGAACTACCTCGGCGTTCTAGACGATGGGTCAGTTGACGTTAAAGGATTGACAGGCAAGAAAAAGCACATTCCCATATTCATCAAAGACGCCTTTAACAAGATGAAGGAACGCCTTGCACAAGTTAAAAGCCCAGCTGAGTTCGAAAAGGCGAAAAAAGACATTGCCAACATCGTCCGTGAACGCTATATGCGGCTGAAAAGAAGAGAATGGGAAAACCTCAACGAGCTTGCGTTCCACGTGGTCTTGGGTGACGATCTTGACCGTTACACGAAAACCACGCCGCAGCACGTCAAAGCCGCCAAGATTCTGGAAAAAAGCGGAGTTGAGATAAGAGGAGGCGACCTAATTAGCTTCGTCAAAATCATCAGGGAACCGCATGTGAAGCCTGTTGAGTTGGCGGTAAAAAACGAGGTGGATGTTGACAAGTACGTTGCTTATTTGCAGTCCACTTTCGAGCAGGTTTTAGACGCTTTAGGCTTAAGCTTCGACGAAATCATCGGCTTAACCAAGCTCGAAAGGTTCCTGGCATAGTCATCCTTGGTCAACAACTTTTAGTCCGCGAGACTTCAACGGTTCTATAATGTTCGGTCGGCTCAATATTGAAAGCACAAGGTATCCTATGACTGCCACTGCGATTAAGCTGCTGATGGTTAAGCTGCCAATCATGCCTGCCCACGCGGGTACAGTGCCGAAGACGTCTGGCGGCGGAAAGAACATCCAAAGGTAACCGCCTACGATTAAGCCTATGGGCAAAGCTCCGACAATACACGCCAGCAAACGGCGCTTTCTCAGAAGCATAACAAGCGACGCTGCGATCAAGTTAGCCATCGGTCCGAGAACGACATCGGGAGCACCGATGAAATAGTAAGAATTCGTCAAAAGGCAGCCTATCGTTACGCCGCCAACTAGTGGCCAGCCGAACAGGATAGCTAACGCAATCATAAAGTCAGCGACACGCAGTTGTATTGGACCATAAATCGTGGGGTTACCAACCGTGACTGTTTGAACAATGTTGATTACCACGTAAAGCGCAGTGAACACTGCGGTCAAAGCCAAGTCTCGACTATCGAATTTCACTTTTACACCTCCTACACCGGGGTTTATTTCAGCGGCGGAACGGGTGGAGGTCCACCTACCCGCCTAACAAGA
>JAFGNM010000075.1 GCA_016927015.1 Candidatus Bathyarchaeota archaeon
TGTCATCGTAACTGACACCTCATTCCCAGTTGATAAAAGCTATGACAACTTGCCCCTGCAGCTACCAAAACCGTGACCCCAACACATAAGTTAAAACTTCATGCATAAGCCGTAACGTAGCTGTGCAATGCGGCGGAGTGCATGATTTTCATTAAAAAGAAAATGGGGATTGCGGAAAGAAAAATAGGTTAAGCTTCCACGTTGGATGCGACTGTTGTTAGGTCAGTTATGTCTATTTTGTAGTCGCAGTTGAAGTCCATGTTGCTGTCGTAGCTTCCCCAGCCTGGTCTTGCACCGTAGATTCCTGCTAAGACCGTGAGGTCGGTTCTGCATACTTTGTCGGTTCCGTCTTCGCTTACCTTGAATTTGTTGAAAATCATCTGCCGCATTCCTGCTCGGGTCACGACTCCGTTTAACTCGTCGACGCCTTCTATTGAGAGTACAAACTTGGTCCAGTTGTCAGTTACGTTGAGTTCACCATATGCTTTGTTTGCGATCGGATCAATTGCTGTCTTCGTTTGGCGGTCAACGGTATAACCGCTTTCCAAGTCTCCGCTTTTAATTATCGTTTGCTGCATAGTCACGTTGAAAACGTTCCATGTGCCGTTCACAAAGAAGTCTACGTTTTCAAGGTTGAGCGCGGTAACATTGGCATCCACCAGCCGGGCAACGTAAAAGCTGTAGGAAAAGTTGCCTCTTTGCCTCGTATTCGTGGTGTTGCTCCAAATGGCGGTGGCGAACGCAGTCTCGTGAGTCACTTCGTCAGAATAAACTGTCCGAGCATTTACTGATAGAGAGCCGTTGACTTCCTGTGTACCCCACATTTCTACGATGCCGTTTAATCGCACCCAGCTTCTCTGAAATGGAATGGCAGCACCCTTTCTCATCCAAGAACCTGCTTTCCAACCCCAACCGCGATTAGCTGGACCTGAAGCATTCGCAGATGCCACTACAAAGCTTAAGCTGCTGATTGCGATAACCGCTAATAATACTACTGCAAGAGCTTTCTTCATTTTCATTCATCCTCTTCGAATTGTTAAGAACTTTTGTGTTCCCAGTCAAATAAAAGCATTTCTAAGCCTATTTTTCAATAATAAATTTAAAAACAGTTTATTTTAGTTCATAAACGTTCATAAAGGTTTATTAACTGTTTTAATGCCATAAAATAGGTTATTTGCAATAGATAAACCCGTAACAGCGCGAACATGCGAATCAGCATTTCTAAGCCGCAACTCCAAGTTACAGCTGAATGCGGCGCAACAGTTCGACAAGTAGAAGGCTTGGAAGCCAGTAGCCAAGCATTAAATTCTTAAATAAGGCAGATGCGCTCCTTCTAAATCAGATTTCGATGAAATCTCGTCTGTTGCTTGCTCTACTAGCAGTACTGCTTTTACTTTCAACCGTGAACAAGGCTAACTGCCAAGACTACATACAATATCAAGTCCAAATGAACAACGACAATTCAGCAGCATGGGTCATTACTCAAGTTTCAGACATAAACGCCACAATCGACACTTGGGAAGGCTTCCAACAGAAAATCTTCAACCTCGCTGACGCGGCAACAAAAGCAACAAACAGAGAAATGGCAATCGAACCTGAATCGATACAAATGGAAACCGCCATCTCCTGGGAAACACAATCAAAAACAACAGAATACAGATTTAAATGGCTAAATTTCAGCACAACAGAAAATGACAAAATAGTCTTCGGCGATGTTTTTCAAGTACCAGAATTCTTCAGCCAACTGTACGGTGACGGACCACTCCAAATCACCTATCCATTCAACTCCACCATAATATCAGTCGCTCCAACACCCGACAACCAAGACGATGATCTGCAAAAGTTAGAATGGTATAGAACACAAGACTTCATTAACGGCAAACCCAGCATAATTTTCGGCTTAAAATCGCAAAATGGGGTAAGCTGGCCACAAAGCACACTAATTGCTGCAGTCTCAGCCACCGCATTAGCTGCTTCTCTGATAGGATTCTACTTGTTTAGGCGAAATAGACAGAAAACAAAAGACGCCCCCACAGCAGCAACATTCGCGGGGGCAACATTGACAGAAAGCGACGAAGACAAAATTCTAAAAACTATACAATCCTCAGGAGGCAGCTTAAACCAGACCGCCATAGCTGAGCAGTGCCGGTTTTCCAAGGCAAAAACAAGTCAACTCTTAACTGCTCTGGAGCAAAAAGGCGTTATTAAAAGATTTAAGAAAGGACGAGATAAAATAGTGATGCTCACTGAGAAGCACAACAAAGGTGAAAACAAGTGACACCGCCAAAGCTAAAGACCGCAAAAACACTGCTTTTCATTCTGATTGCTGCATTGCTGACGATTAGCCTCATCCAATCTGCGTTTCCGCAAAGTTTCTCCAATACGACAGTAGCAGTCAATCCTGAAGCAATCAGCGCTATCCTTGACGGAACAATAACCGTAAACATAACTATATCTAACGTGCAGAATCTCTACGGGCTGGATGTTACCCTGCTGTGGAACCCCTCAGTTCTAACAGTTCAAAATATCGACATTCGCTTGGGAGTGGAATCTTTTCCTGATGGCGTCCTCCACGAGGCAACCAGCGCCGATATATTCATTCAAGAGAACACCGTCGACCAAGAAAATGGCGAATACCACCTTGTGGCAACCTCCGTGGCGCCCGCACCATCCTTCAGCGGATCGGGCAACATAGCCAGCCTAACCTTCAACGTAACTAGTATCGGGCAATCCGAACTCATTTTGATAACTGAACTCGCAGATTATAATCCGTCTGGAAGCAACCTAATCGATCACACCGACGTAAATGGCGCCCTTGACAGTGTGATTCCAGAATTTCCAAGCATAATCGCAGTAATTCTGACAATGCTCTTAGTAACAGCCACTGCCGTCTTGTCCAGAAGAATACTGGGAAAAACTAATTCAAAGCCGAAAAAGCCTCAACTTTAACCTTTTCATTGAGTTTTGGGTAACAACCCACAAGTCAAACCAGCCATTGTTGTAATTCTTGTCCAAAGTCAAGCCGCCGTGCATTCTCATGTAAATCCCACATTGATAAAGCAGAATAGAAGATTAAGAAGAGGGGGTTCTGGCAACGTAAGCATAACACTATAGCGAATCAAGCAGTTTGAAGCCGGCGAGGTGAATAAAACTTTTGCATCGGTTGCACTGTATCACTAGTTCTTCCAGTCTGTCTCGGCGTGTCTTTATCTCTTTGATCGAGTACGTGTCTTCTGTTTGGTCTTCTGGAGACAGCTTGGCTCCGCATTGTGGGCAAGGGAAATCGCCGCTTCCCTCAATTTTAACTAAGTCCACCTTGTACTCGAGGAGCAGTCTCGGTTTCATTTTTCTTTTCTTTTTCTTTTCCATTTTATTTTCACCTCCAAGTTTTATGGTCAACGTGCGATCTTGCAGTCTTTTCGAGCAAAGCAGTCTTCACAGAAGGGACGCTTTGCTTTAGTTTGGCAGTCGAGGGTTATGCTGCTGTACACGTTAATTCAAGCTCCTTTTGTTTTGATATTTATGTGTCCAGTGCCGAATATAAAGGTGGTTGTGATTCGTTCATAATTTATCTTAATTTTTAAGCAAGCGTCAAGCAAAACAGGTTATGAACACACATATGAGCGGCAATTAAGCAATATGCAACACATTTGTTTAAAAAAATAAAACCGCCGCGCTTCACGAAAGTTCAACATACATACGGGTTGCGGCAGCACCCGCAGAAAAGGCTGAAACGCTAAAAACAAAAGAAAACGCGGCTTTAGTGAATGTATGTCAGGTTGCTGCCCGGCTCTTCTCTGATTTCCTTCATCGACTTGTACTGCGCTTCCACAAGAATCTTCAATTCGTCAATGTTCTTTTTTATGTCATCCAGCTCGGTGCTTTTCTGCAAAATTCCCGACTTCACAAGCTGCTCGTTAATGTTGCCGACTGTTATCTCTAGCACTTTTACCTTGAAAGCGAATATTTGAAGTGCATAAAGCAAACTCAGTTGAGACGACAGCCGTTCCAACCGGTCTAACTCAAGGGTTTTTCCAATTAACGCTTGGACTTTTTGTTCTTCAGAAGCTTCTTTCGATTGAAGTATTTTCTCATAGGCGGCTGTTTGCTTTGACGCTACTTCCTTGTTTTCTTCAAGTGTTTTCTGGATTCTCTTTGCGGTTTTGTCCAGTATCTCTAAGACTTCATCCAACGCAGATTCGCCTCTTTATTGCTTCCCCTAAATAGTGCAGGAGTATATGTTACTTTCCTTCGCTCCTGAGCTATAAAAGCCGTCTAGCCGTTTAAACTTAAAAACAGTAAGCGGCATCTACGCTATTCGTTTTTAACAAAATAAAAAGGCAGCGTGGTGGTTTATTTCACCCACTCTCGCCGATTGTTTCTTGAGGTTTTTGCTTCGAAAGGCTTATTCTACGATTTTTTCCCAGCTGGCGAAGAAGTCTAGAACTTCTTGGCATCCGTAGGTCTTCAGTTTCTCTCTGAGTTCGACTCTGTCAACTACTGCTTTCTGGAAATCCCAAATTTGGCTAGCTTTGTCCGTCAGGTACAGAATGCCATCAGCGCCTGCTCTTCCAGCGCGAACTGAAAGCGTTACTAGTTCGCTTGGAGCGGGTACTTCCGATGGATTGTCTCCAGGACCGAAAACGTACAGCGCTATGTTAAGTTTTACGTCTTTGAAGAGTTTTTTGAATCCACGTGTAAGCATTTCCCAGTACCATGGGGTGGCGTAGTTCTTGCTGAACATGACAACAAGGAATTCGTCGGTTAGTGGGGCTAGGTCATCGAAGCTGATGCCGAAGCGCTCGAGGCTGCTGACTGGGTCGGGGAGGACACCAATAACGAACTTTTTCTTTGCACGGTCGCGTACTCGCTCACTTACTTCTCTCATGTAGTCGGTAACTTCTTTTCTGCGCCACTCAAGCCAACTTAAGCCGCTTTTCTTCCAGAGCTCTTTGCAGCGTGGGCACGTGCAGTGACCATGTTCTGCGAAGTGGATACTGTTAAGCCAGACGCCTGGGCTATGCCTTGCAACGTCTTCTATGTAGTCTAGTTGTTCTGCTCTGTGTTCGGGTTGCGTTTGACAGAGGACGTCCCAGCGCACGTTAAAGTTGTCATTTGTTCTCCACGATGGACCGAGAGGTGATTGCGAAATCCAGTCTGGATGATTGCGAGCGGTAACGTTGTCTCCGAAAATTGCGACGTTGCTGTACATGTCTGACATTGGCGGTAA
>JAFGNM010000076.1 GCA_016927015.1 Candidatus Bathyarchaeota archaeon
GGTAAATGGGTGGATCATTGTGCGCATTGTGATCATTGCCTCAAGGAGAAGGAGTGCATTGTTCAGGATGATGTACAAGAGCTTTACGCGTTGCTTGCTGAGGCACAGGGAATTATCTTTGCTTCACCAGTATACAACGGTGGCGTGAGTTCTCAAACAAAGGCGGTTATGGATAGGATGCGAGCAGTGGTTGCTGCGGATAAGCACTTTTTCAGGGGTAAAGTTGGCATGGGTATAGTGGTTGGTGGAGACAGGGCTGGCGGTCAAGAGTTCGCGCTTATGCAGATTCACGCATTCTACATCATACAGGGCATGATTCCTGTGGGCGGCGGGTTTTTTGGCGCAAATTTGGGTGCGACTTTTTGGTCGAGAGATACATTGGAGAGAGTGAAGCTAGATGAGGAGGGTTTTAGGAGTTTGAGGAAAACAGTGAAGAAGTTCAGTATGTTTTTGAAGCGGTATGAGCAGGAAGATAAGAAATGACTGCGGAGAAAGCTAAGAAACGGAAGGTTGCTTGGGGAATCACGGGTGCTGGCGACAAAATTGCCGAGTTCATAGAAGTGATGAAGGAAATCCAGAAAGAATACGCGGACACAGTGGAGATACATGTTTTTCTTTCCAAAGCAGCAGACCTCGTCTTGAAATACTACAGGCTTGAAGACGAACTGAAACAGAACTTCAGTAAAGTCAGAGTTGAAGTTAACTCCAACGCGCCTTTCCTTGCGGCGTGGATGCAAATGCGCAAGTACGAGCTTCTGCTTATTGCTCCCGCCACGTCAAACACGGTTGCGAAAATCGCAAACAGCATAGGCGACACCATGCTCACAAACGCCACGATAATGAGTTTGAAGGCGTTCGTGCCCGTTTACATTGCACCCACAGACTACAAGGAAGGCACGGTTTACACGAAGCTTCCAAACGGCAAAGAAATGAAACTACGAGTCAGAAAGGAAGAAGTGGAGCAAGTCAAGAAACTAGAACGCATGGAAGACGTGTTCGTGCTAGAAGGACCACAGAAAATCCGCGGAGTCTTCCAAAAACATTTTGGGTAGACGCAGCTTTCTGATTCTTGGGGGAAACAGTCTGCTCTGCAGGCTATGCCCTCTTTTTTTATAGGTCAAATGTTCTGTTGGATTTGAACACGCTTTGCCTTGGCTACTGCTGTGGTGTGCTGTGCTGTTTTTCCCATTCAAGTCTGGCTTGCTTGATAATCGCAGCTTTGCTGTCCTGTTCGGAAACGTCGTGGATTGCATTTTCGATTTCATATTTCACTAAACGGTCAATCTCGTTAGCTCTTAACGGGTAGTTTCTAGCAGCCTGATATTGTTTCAATGCACGCAAACCAAACTTAACAAGCAGGTTTTGCAGCTCCATTCTCAAACTCGATAAATCATTGAGACTTTCTTTCATTTTCTGATCAAAGCTTTCTTGATCCCACGGCTTCTTCTCTTCTGCCATTCCTATACTATCCTTTCAAAGTTTGTCAATATCTGATTCAAAGTCTCAATTATAGCCTTTTCCATCTTTAAGGGCACACGTTACATCGGCGGTTTAGTGCTGCTTTTCTCCGTCAATCCTTCCTGCATCCACTTCTCAAACTCCTTTGACGGCGGATTCTCAACGTAAAGCATTTTCCGTCTTGATTCCAAAAAGCTGTTTTCTTGCCCAGCGAACTCGGCAGCTGTCACAACCTTGTGTCCCACCTCAACAGCCTTAGCGTAAACCTGCTTTGTTCTCTGCCGCCACGATTCATCTCTGAGCGCATGATGCTCCAAAATTGTTAACGGCACAGCCTCAACCACAGCCGTCAGATTCTTCAGTCCCAACTGCAACTGAGCCTCGGAGACTTTGAAACCGCCAAGATAGAACGGGGGTCCACCCACCATAAGTACATGTGGCTTTGCTGCCTTAATCAGCTCAAGCGTGCGCGTGGACATGGGACCTTGAACGTCTGGTGCAAACATGAACCGTTCATCCGCGTATTCGACAAGCGTCATCACAACCCAGCCAAGCATGGAATCTTCAGACCCGTGAAAAACAGCCTCTGAAAAACGCAAAACAGTTTCTTCGCCGAAAGCGAACGCTTTGCCGTCCGCGTTCTCCAGCGCTTCAGCGTATTTGCCGCCTGTCTTCTGGAAAAGCCACGCTCGCTGCCTCTGGCTGGCGTTGATTTTATCTCGCGGGTTCTTCATCAAAACTTTTTTGCCTTGGTAAATCTGCCGCGCAGTTTCGTTCGCTTCTGTCCAGTTGACCAGCCAATCTTCGTATGAGGGCGTGTGATGGTCAAAATGGTAATGGCTAATCGTAACAACCTCGGCTTTGCTGGCGGCTTCTGCGACGTTTTTTCGGAGCTTCTTGATTGTTTTGAATTCAATTGGGTGCGGCGGCAAACGGAAACGGTACGGGCAAAGCGAGACGCCAGCGTCTAAAAGCACTGTAACGTCAGGCGTTTCAACCAACGTGCACATGGACCTGACGCCGAAGCTTTCCGCCGCTAAAGGCGTTACCTTAATCTTGTTCAGCATGAAATTCAGTTTTCCTTCCCGTTTCTGGCAACCTTGATGCCAGCGCAAACATGCCTAGTCAACACGGCTAAAAGAATCATGGAGAGTAAAAACGTTCCGCTAACATTGCAAATCTTGTGATTGCACCATGACAGCCACAAAGTATTAAGTGCCTGCGTACCTCAGCATTACGGCGTATCCACTCTTGGCACATCGACTACATAGAAACAACAACGAAGTTGGAATCCGCCAAGAACTTGTAACACTCAAAAAGGGCTGATTGAAGTTTATGACTAAGGAATCCGTGAAAAACAAGACGAAGGTAACTGCAACGCTTGCAGGAGGCTGCTTTTGGTGCACCGAAGCAGTTTTCAGAATAGTGAAGGGCGTGGAGAAAGTTGACCCAGGCTATTCCGGCGGTTCAGTGGCGAACCCCACTTACGAGCAGGTCTCCTCGGGAACCACGGGGCACGCAGAAGCGGCGCAGATAACGTTTGACCCCAGCGTAATCTCATTCAGAGAAATTCTTGAAGTATTCTTTGCAACACATGACCCGACCACGCTGAACCGTCAAGGTCCTGACGTTGGCACTCAATACCGTTCAGCGATATTTTACCACAACGGAGAGCAAAAAGCCACGGCGGAGAAAGTTATTGCAGAGCTGAACAAAGAAGGAATTTGGGACTCGCCGATTGCTACGCGGGTAGAGCCGTTCAAGGCGTTTTACGCAGCTGAAACCTACCATAAAGACTACTACAAGCAGCATCCAAATCAGCCGTACTGCCAGCAGGTCATCACGCCTAAACTCGTCAAACTGCAACAGCGGTTCCTAGGAAAGCTGAAGGTGCCGTGAGAAATGCAGCAGTCAGATGAGGCGCTGAGGAAACAACTTGCGGTTTGGTGGGCAATTTGGAACAAGGCTGAAGTTGTCCTGCGGGAAATCGAAAAGAGGGCAAACAGCGAGTTCCTGCCTATTGTTGGTCCAGAGAAGGGGCAAGTTATAGCTGAAACAATTAGAAAAGCCAAGCCAAAACGCGTTTTAGAGGTTGGCACGCTCATAGGCTACTCGGCTATTCTAATGGGCAAAGAACTGGACAACGACGCGCAGGTAATCACTATAGAAATTCACGCGGAAGAGGCAGAAACCGCCGAGGAAAACATACGAAAAGCCGACATACCCGCAAAAGTCGAAGTGATAACGGGTGACGCAATTCAAGTCATACCCGAATTGACGGGCTGCTTCGACTTTGTCTTCATCGACGCGGAGAAAACCGAGTACTTAGACTACCTGCAACTGGTTGAAGATAAGCTGCGCGAGGGCTCTATCATAGTTGCGGATAACGCAGGAATTTTCGCCAACCAGATGAAAAACTACTTGGATTACGTTAGGACCTCGGGGAAGTACCGCAGCAAATATGTGCCTGTAGGCGTGGACGGCATTGAAATAAGCGTCAAAACCTAATTTTGCAACCTTAAAATTTTAACCAGTTTCAGCCATAGGCACCTGTTTTTGCTTGCCAGTTGCACTAAAACAGTAATATACCACGGTCTTTAGATATAGTAGTCCACAATCTGGATATTTGAGTTGTTTATGAAATGGCAGATGATACGGTTTATGCTCGCGGTTTGAGAGATGTCGCCGCGTGCCAAACTCGAATTAGCTTTGTAGACCCTCTTGGCGCACTGTATTACGCTGGATATGATATTGACCGCCTTATTGGGCGAGTGTGCTTTGAGGAAGTGGTTCATCTTTTATTGTACAACAAGCTTCCTAACAAAAGCGAGTTAGACGATGTTAGGTCAACACTGATTTCCGAGATGAAGCTACCCAAACAGATAATTACATGTTTAAGGCAGGCACCCAAGAACAGTCATCCGATGGAGAACATACGAACTGCAATCTCGCAGCTCGGAGAATACGACTCCAATCAGAATGGCCATTCTGAAGCAGCTAACAAGCAAAGAGCGTTGAAGTTGATTGCAAAAGTTCCCACTATAGTCGCTACTTTGTATAGAGTGCGAAATAAGCAAGACCCAGTCTCTCCTAAGAAAGAGTACGGGTTCGCTGAAAACTTTCTGTACATGTTTCGAGGAAAACTGGTAGACGTGGAAGAAAAAGCTGCTCTTGACAGTTTCATGATTCTGCACGCGGACCATGGGCTTAACGCGTCTACCTTTGCCGCTCGCGTGACCGCTAGCACTTTTTCTGACATGTACTCTGCCGTAACTTCAGCCGTTGGAACTCTAAGAGGAAAACTGCACGGAGGCGCCAGCGAAAGAGTGATGGGTATGCTCCTAGACGTAAACAACCTTGGGGAAGTGGAAGCTTACATACAAGGAATGCTGTTTGACGGAAAAAAGATAATGGGTTTTGGTCACAGAATCTACGCGGCAGAGGACCCCAGGTCAAGACACCTTAGGAAAGTGGGTAAAACCTTGTGTCAACGCATTGACCGAATGGACTTATACAGGAAATGCAGGAGGATTCAAGATGTTGTTCACAAGGAACGAAAGATTTACCCAAACGTGGATTTCTACGCTGCAATAGTCTTGAACGCGCTGGGAGTGCCTAAAGAATTCTTCACTCCATTTTTCGCTTCAAGCAGAATAGCCGGCTGGACCGCCCACATACTGGAGCAGTATTCAGAATCAGTGCTTATCCGCCCAACATCAGGCTACATCGGTGCATACGGAACAAAATTTATCCCCATCGAAAAACGGTGAAAAAGTAAATTTCCCTTTTTCATCATGCTTTGACCAATTTCTGAAAGCAACATAGCAACTTGGCTAACATAAGAAAGGTAACTGTTTATTTAACTAACCAAAGCTGGGGCTGAATACTCCTTACGTACAGAACAGACCTATTTTTAGGTGAACCATAAAGACGATGCAATTTCCTATCTGAAGAACACTATTACACACAGGGCCCCTAATTTTTTTTAAACCAAAAGTTATGTGTATTTCTGTTAAACAAATATACACAATGTGAATTTTTCATACAGAACACTTATTTTGTTGCCAATGAGATTTCTCCAGGAGAGCTTAATATGATTTTGAACATGGGCTGTGGGGGCACATGCTTTGGCGACGTTAATATTGATGTCAACAAAAAGGTTTTTAATCTGAAAGAAAAAAAAGTTTTTCTCCAGTGTGATGCCCATCATTTGCCTTTCAAATCTAACTGTTTTTCTCAGATTTATTCTATTGATGTGCTGGAGCATGTTGATTCTCCAGCTAATTATCTGAGAGAGGCAAAAAGAGTTTTGATTAACGAGGGCTTTCTTATGCTGGGAACTCCAAATGCAATGAGGGTTCTGAACTTTCTTTTTATCATCAAACATGGATTCTACATTCCTCATCAGGATCATATTTCTTTGTGGGGGAGAATAGAGCTGGAAAATTTAGTGAAAAGAATTGGCTTTTCATGTTTTGTGGTTTTTCCATATACTTATGGAGATACCAAACATAATTTTATAGCTAATCTGTTTCTGGAATTGTTATCCTGGAGGAAAGATTTGAGTGATAGGCAGCTGGTGGTTTTAGCTAAAAAATGATTCTGGATGTGCCTAGATAGCTCTCAAAGTTGTCCAGCAAAAATATCCTTTGGACATTTATCGCTATTAATTGTCCATTTTCCATAAGAAATTTAGATGTTTATTTAACTAACCAGAGTGGGGATGGGAATTGCATCCCCTGCTTGTGGCGATGTCATTCAAAAGTTTTTTCTGCATAAGAAAGGCGGCAGTTCTTTGGAAGTTAGGTTTTGTGAGGGTACCACTTCTTGATTGCTGCAACACTTTCTTTTGATTTGTAGTTATGAAGCATGCAATCTAACGATTTGGGGCATTCTAAGCATACAGCAGGTATCTCTTCTCCCTTGTCTCGTTGACCAAGATAACCAAAATAGTGTGTGCACCCAGAATCCGACGGCGAGTTCACAGCGTCTTTACTTGCTTCTGACCGCCCATTTTGAGACACCTCCATCGCCTTTAACACTTGACTTTTAACCTGTTGTCGCTTTTCCTCCTCCTTCCGTTCTGCCTCCAAACGTTCCGCCTCTAAACGCTCAGCCTCCAAACGTTCCGATTCCTTTCTTTCCGCCTCTAGGCGTTCTGACTCTAA
>JAFGNM010000077.1 GCA_016927015.1 Candidatus Bathyarchaeota archaeon
AGAGTACGGTGACACAGAGAAGCTGTTTGAGGACCCGAAAAGCGAGTTAACAGAAAAATACATAACTGGGAAATTTGGTTAGGTGAATGATATGGTTAGACTTTTAGATGCAGGTTTAGAGCAGTTAACCGTGATGGTCTATAAGAGCGGTGAAGTAGCCAAAAGCGCCTTGAATATGGCGTTTAGAGGCTTCATGAACGGTAAAGATGTAATGGCAGATGTGCGTGACCTTTCAGACGTCATCAGCTCCATGACTGTGGAAATTGAAAACAAAGCTTTCGAATTAATAGTGAAATATCAGCCAGTAGCATCCGACCTGAGAATAATAAACTCCTACATGAAGGTAGCATACGACTTTGAAAGATACGGCAGGTACGCTTGGGACATATCTTTCACTCACAAAAAACTAGGCGCGTTAGATGCATGCGCTGTTGCTTCGGATTTGATGCCTGAACTGGTTGAAAAAGTCTCCCTGATGGTCGGCAAAAGCGTGGAAGCGCTGAGGCAGCATGATGCAGAACTGGCTAAAACTTTAGCTGACACTGAAAAAGAGGTGGATGGCCTTTACTTCGCGTATCTGGCCCAGCTTTCCAAGGCGCGTGTGCAAAGCAAATGCGTTATGTGCAATCTTCTAGTGTCACGGTACCTAGAAAGAATAGCTGATCACACCACATACGTCGGCGAAGCAATAGTCTACATAGCCACTGGAGAAAAAATAAGCCTAAGATAACTTGCAAGTTTAAACGTGCTTAAACAAACCTTGCTTTTGTGGAGATATCACCCGCGCAACCTTCCTTGTTCTTTTTTGATTTCACTTATTCACATTAAGCGCGCTAATCTAAGCAAGGTGCACCAGTCAGTTTCAGAATTTCCTCTGCGTTACTTGTGGTAGTTTCTGCCAAATCGTCCACATCTATGTGCTTCAGGTTTGCGGTTTCTTGGGCTGTCATTGGCAGTAAGCTTGGCTCATTGCGTTTTCCTCGCATAGCTTGAGGTGCAAGCCAGGGGCAGTCGGTTTCGAGAAGCATGTTTTTCAAGTCTATCCATTTTGCGATTTTGTGGAGTTCATGAGCTTTGGGGTAAGTAACGGTTCCAGCGAACGAAATTAGGAAGCCCAAATCTATGCATTGTTGAGCCATTTCTTTGCTTCCTGAAAAGCAGTGCATTATGCCCTTGATTTTTCCTTTGAATCTCAAAAGAGTTTGGAGAATGTCGTCGTGTGCTTCTCGGTCATGAATCACAACGGGCAACTTTAGTTCTTGCGCTAAGGCGAGCTGAGTTTCAAAGGCTTGTTTCTGAACTTCTTTGGGAGATAAATTCCTATAGTAGTCGAGCCCGATTTCGCCTATTGCCACAACTTTTGGGTTGGTTGCAAGTCCTCTTAATGTATCTACAGTTTTTTCGTTTAGCTTATCAGCATTGTGAGGGTGAATGCCTACTGTCGCGTAGAGTCCCTTGTGGTTTTCAGCAAGTGCGATGCCTTTCAAACTTCCCGCAATATCAAAGCCTATATTCACTATGCGAGTTACACGTTTCTCTTTAGCCCTCTCTAAAACGTTCTTTCTGTCATTGTCAAAGCTTGCCCACTGGAGGTGAGCATGAGTATCCACGAACATTTTATCGTTCACACAGGTTTCCTCGTTAATACTAAACAAATGTGATGCTAAATAAAAACATGGGAAGTTTAAACATGTTTAAACATTATATACGGAATACTTAATTGGGGCACCTTATGTGAAGGTTAAGCTTGTTCAAAGGGATAACTATTGAAAACGCTATTTAAAACACAAGATATCGCTGTCATCGGCATTTGCGCAGCGCTTTATGCTGTAGTTGGAATTTTAACTGCAAACATCACTTTTTTTGGCGTAGGGTTTTTGCCTGCAGTTGTCATACCTGCCATTTTCGCAGTGTTATGTGGTCCATGGGTGGGGGGTTTAAGTGGAGCCCTCGGCATATTCATAAGAGACCTGTTTGTCCATGGAAATGCCGGTTTAAGTCTCGTAGCCGGTGTACCTGCGAACTTCATACTATTCTTCCTAATCGGATACATAACATATAGGCACATCAGCCTAAAACAGGCCCTTGCAGGCGTAGCAGCAGCAGCTGTTGGATTGCTTGTACCTACGATAATTTTTCTCCCAGAGTTTGCATCTTATACCGGTTTATCCACTGAAGTGTTCCTCCTCACTTTCGTGTTAACAATCATACTGAGCCTTGCCGTTATCGCTGCAGTTGCTATTCGTTGGAAAGAGTGGAGAAGTTACGCTATCGCATCCGTAATTGGGCAAGCAGTAGGAGCTGGCTTGCTGTCAATCACTGTATGGGCAGTCAGCCCGTTTTTCCTCTCCTATTTCGGAACGCCTTTCGCTGCCTCATATATTCTTCCTCTTTTTGTTTGGACATTCGCCACTGAAATCCCATTCATTCTACTTGCGGGACCACCCATAATCAAAGCCTGTTACAGGGCATTTCCATCCCTAAAATTTAGGACAAGAACAGAAAGAAAAGGCGGAACCATTGACCAAGACCGCTAAAGCCTTTGCGCCAGGCGCAATCTCCAGCTTCTTTGAAATCCACAACACCACAGCCGACGGCAACCCAATCACCGACTTGGAACGGGTGGGCGCGAGAGGCGGAGGCTTCGGGCTTCAAAGCGGTGTTCACACTAAAGTTACGCTTGAAGAGGCAGCCTTGAATAGTTTTCAAGTTTTCATTAATTCGCAGCCTACTATAGAAGCTAAAACCACTGAAAACGTGATTCAAACGCTGCTGAATCAAACCAGCAAAAACTACATGGTTACAGTTGAACATCAAATTGATGTCCCTATTGGTATGGGGTTTGGCACCAGTGCAGGCGGAGCCTTAACCGCGGGATTAGCGCTCAGAGAAGCATTAGCGTTGCCCTTAACATATAATCAGATTGGCAAAATAGCACACGTTTCAGAGATTCAATGCCAAACTGGCTTAGGCACGGTTAGT
The DNA here is from genome assembly GCA_016927015.1 of Candidatus Bathyarchaeota archaeon. Taxonomy (GTDB): domain Archaea; phylum Thermoproteota; class Bathyarchaeia; order Bathyarchaeales; family Bathycorpusculaceae; genus SG8-32-3. The sequence goes on from JAFGNM010000077.1 coordinate 2,983, forward strand.
TCCTTAACGGTTGGCGGTGGTCTTATACTTGTCACTGAACCAGGAGCACCAGGCATTTGCCAGATTGATCGTATCCCAATAAGCCCCGACTATGTCATCGTCGCAGGCTTCTATAATCCAAAAATCCCCAAAACCGTTCTATCAGCGCCAGAGCGGAAAGTACAGATTAACCGTTACGGCAAAAAAACGCTGAAGCAGATTCTTGCCGAGCCCACTTTAGAGAATTTTTTGGCTTCTTGCTGGGACTTTGCCCAGAAAGCTGGTTTTGCCACTGCGAACGTCCGCCAACTGGTGCATTTAGCCCAGAAGGCTGGGGCGGTGGGTGCAACCCAAAACATGATAGGCGAAGCAGTACACGCCGTTGCGCTTGAAGAAAACGCCCTTTCTGTGGCAGAAGCTTTTAAGCAGGTTTTGCCTAACGAGAAAATCCTTACGGCTAAAATTGACTTTCAAGGCGCTA
>JAFGNM010000078.1 GCA_016927015.1 Candidatus Bathyarchaeota archaeon
AACGCTTGTTCCCTGGATGGAAGCGTTTCACTCACCCAGTTCCTTTCTTAACTGTTCAACTTTCGCCGATAAGTTTTCAACAAATTTTCCATTTTCACAATGCGACAAAGGTTTGCCGCAGGTGGAACAATGGAAAACCAGCTCTACAGCATCTTCAAACGGGACCCGCTTGCATCCCAGTGTATTGCAACAATAAAAATCATGGTTCTTTTCATATTCTAGCCGAACATTCAGTTTCTCAAGAACCCTGCGTTTCTGACTCAGGATAAACCCTTCAAGCTGATTTGGCTGAAGTTTCCAGTGGAATATGAACCACCCAGTTTTGGGGTCACGTGTCCTTCGTAAACTTACAAGAGAATGGTCGTAAAGCTTGTAGAGGATCCTGCGGACTATATTTAGTCGAATACTTGTGTTGTTAGCGATTTCGTCGTCCGTTATTTCATCTACAGTTTTAATAAACTCAATCAGTTTTACGGCTTCTTCCTCACCCATTGCCGTTGCAACTTTCATCAATGTCGCATCATCAATAGTTGATAACATGCTCTGTTTTCCTTTCACCATATTAACGGTAACGCTACAATAAAACTCTTATTCACGTTTTAGCCAAAATCAACATTCAACTATTGTTTTCTTGCCTCTTTCTTGAGGCACTACCTTTATTTTCGCTTTTTGAAACCCCTTCGCCAATTCTTTTCCTTCAAAGAAACGGTCCAAGAATACAGCAAGAGCGGCACATTCTGAATGCGGTTGATTTCCGACTGCCACGTTAAAGTCAGACACACCATCTGAAAAAAACTCCTTAGGAACCTTCTGGCTTCCAACTATCACCAGAACATTCTTTCCCGATTGCCGAATTCTATATAGAACAGGGCTTGCTTGCATGTTCTCGCCATATACTGTTAAGTGAACAACGATTCCTCCTTTGGCTTTCCAGTCTCTCACGGAACTTTTCCATGTTGTTCCCATTTCAAAAAAGAACTTTCCGCCCCAATTTGCTGTAACCTTTTCCACGGTTTCTTCGAGTTTCTTGTCCACTGTATCGGAAAGCAGGAATCCTGAAGCGCCTAATGCTCGCGCTGTTAGGGCAACATGTGTTGTGAGCCGTGCATCTCGTTGCGGCCTGTGCCCCCACCGCAACACAACAATTTCCTGCATGGCTTTTTCCTTTTCACTGGACCTTGTGGATTGTTCCGAATTTGCCATCGAGTTCTTCCACTCGTTTTCGTATTTTTTCAGCGCAAAGGGGGTCTGCCTCAAAAATGACTTGCACAGAACTGCTCATGAACTGTACGTTCTGTACATTCGCTCTTTCATGAACCCAGGACATGAACGGCATGGTTTCGTTTGTTAATGGAACCGAGAACGACGCTTGCACGTAATTTTCGAGTTTTTTCAGTATTTCCTGTTTCAGCAGTTCAAGGTTTGTGCGGTGTAGCGCCGAAATAAGAGTGGGCTCCTTTGTTTTAGCTTTTAATGCTTCAAGCTTTTGTTTTGTTTCTTTTTCACTTAGCAGGTCGCTTTTGTTTAGAACGGTTATCACTGGTATGCCCGTTGCTCCTATGCGGTCTATTGTTTCTAAGCAGATGCTGTTTTTCTTTTCAATTTTTTCTATGGGCTCGCTTATGTCTAACACTAATAATATGAGATCTGAGCAGATGGTTTCTTCAAGGGTTGAATGGAACGCTTCTATCAACTTTAAGGGCAAGCGGTCTATGAATCCAACAGTGTCTGTTAAAAGGAACTTCCTTTTTGAGATTTCCACAAGCCGCGTTGTGGTTGAAAGCGTCGTAAACAGCGCCTTGTTAACCAGCGCTGTTTCTTCGGTCAATGCATTAAACAACGAACTTTTTCCAGCGCTTGTGTATCCTGCTAAAGAAATAGTGAAAAATCCCAATTCGGCTCTTCTTTCACGGTGCAAAAGCCGTTTTTCTCGAATTTGTTTGAGTTTTTGTTGGATGGTGTGAACTTGCCTCTTTACTGCTTCTTGATAAACGTCGGCTTCGTAAGCTCCGAGTCCCATGAATCCCGGCTGCTCTGCCATCTTTGTTAATCTTATCCTTGCTTTAGCGTGGGCAAGTTCATATCGCAGTGTCGCCAGCTGAATCTGGAGTTTAGCTTCTGTAGTTGTGGCCCTTCTTGTGAAGATTTCAAGTATTAGCTTGAAGCGGTCGATGGCTTCTATCCCCGTGGCTTTCGCTAGGTTATAGGATTGAACCGTCTTTAGTGGATTGTCGAAGAGAATTTTTTCAGCGCCCATTTCCTTGACAAGCGCAGCAAGTTCTTCCACTTTTCCAGCGCCTATCTGATAACGAGCATCAGGCTCTCTAATCTGCTCTAATTTTGCGACAACAGTGTATCCAGCAGCTTCTGCAAGCTTTTTGAGTTCTTCTAAACTTGATGTTTCGTGGCTTAGTCGCCGTTGCACTATGATTGCTTTCGTTCTGTGGGCTCCTCCTCGCCTTTCTTGTTCAGCTGTATCAGGTCGCCTAATGTCGTTTCCCGATTTGGCGATTTAGGAAACCCTTCTGAGATTTTTTCTTCCTTTATTGGAACGAGCAACTTGATTTTCAAAGTATGCTCAAGCTTCGTAACAAGCAGGTTGTTAGGCGTCATTTTTCCAGTTTCAAGTTTGCTTAAAACTGACGCTTTCTCGTTTATTTTCTTACCAAGTTCCTCATGGGAAAGACCCAGCTTTTCTCGCGCTTGCCGAATCTTCGAATCGTAACCTTCAACTATTTCTTGAGTGATGTCCACTTTGGCTTGCGCAGGCTTTTTCTGAACAAAAGAAACAGGCGTCAAAGGTTTCTTCGGAGTTCTCTGCCCGAACTCCACCTCTTCTTCTATGATTATCTTTCCATGTTTTGAACATTCAATGCATACTGTTAGCTTGGCGCCTTCAATTAAGGCTCTGATTGGAGCGCCGTGGATTCTGCGTCCGCAAACTTCGCATCGCAACGATTTTTCACCTACGTTGTCTTTATTATAAGGTAGTGTTTATAGTTGTCGAATCAAAAATGCAGAACACTGGTGAAAACACGTGGAAAGAGCATTAAGCCGCATCAGAAGCACTGCTGACTACCAATTCGGAAAAGGCATAGGCGTTAAGCTGTTTCCAGAAAACGTGGACATCGAGTACTCGAAAGCTACCGGCAGAATACGCTACGTGCACTTAAATGGCGAAAGGCTTGCAACCCTCCGCCCCACTGACGGCTTGCTGTCCCTAAGCATCACCGCTGCCCAGACCGTGGCTGAAAACCGCGGTTCCGCCAAAGGCTTCGTCACAGTGCAAAACGACGTTTCAAAGTTCATCGCTGACGGCGGCGACGTGTTTGCCGTGCATGTTGTCGCTGTTGATGAGGAAGTCCACGCAAAAGACGAAGTCATAATAGTCGACGAGGACCACCGCGTTTTAGCGGTTGGACGCGCTTTGTTGTCAAGCGTCGAGATGACGGCGTTTAAAACGGGTGTCGCGGTTAAAGTTAGGCATGGATGCACAAAGGAAAGTTAAGTATATGAAGGCCCACTGTAGAATATTTGGTGGAAGCGATTTATTATGCATAGACGCGTGAATCCCCGAGAACAGAAGCGCATGATGCAGCGCATGGGTATGAACATGGACTCCGTTGCTGATGTTGAAGAAGTTATCATAAAAACCAGCAGCAAGGAAATAACAATAGAACAACCTGAAGTGGCGATTCTTGAAATGCAGGGTCAAAAAATCTTTCAGGTTATCGGCGGAAAAGTCGTGGAGAAAGCTTCTGAACGTACCGCACCTAGCTCTTCTAAACCTGCTGTGTCTGAAGCAGACGTGCAGCTCGTTGCGGACCAGACAGGCAAAAGCGTGAAAGAAGCAAAAAAAGCCTTGGAAGAATGTGAAGGCGACTTGGCGAAGGCTATATTGCTGCTTCAGTCCTGAAATGGGCTATTGCAGTATTCTCCTAAGTCGTGGAAAGGGTGCGGTAGAGAAAAATCAGTGGTTTTCGCTTACTTGGCGATGAAAAAAGGTTTTTGATTACGTATTTGTTTTCGTAATGTGTGGACTAGATTTTTGATAAACCAAACTAATCAGATTTCTTGGAATCATTAAGTGCTAAGAGTTGTTTGAGGTCTTTTTTCATCAGGTTTATCCAACCTTGTTCAAAATGGAAGGCAGCGTTATCGCTGATTATTCTTATCCTGCAGTTGCCTTTACAATCAGACTCTTTTTCGGGAATTTTTCCGCACTTTACTTTGCATAATTCGTTAACGTACTGGTTTATTCGAAGGTACAGCCTTTCTGGCTTAAACTTTGGCATGTATGCTTCCGAGATTCTCTGAATATCATTGTGAATTAATTCCTGCTTTGCAGCGTCTGTGAACCTTTTGCCGAAAAGAAAAACTTTAGCGTAATTTTCACGTTCTATAGCTTCCAGCATCTTTCTAACAGTGTCTACTCCAACGAATCCAGATTTCGACTTTGTTTCTATTATTCGTAACAGAACCTTTTCTTTTGATGCCGTATCCAAGGCGATTATATCTATTCCTTGGTCCCATTTTTCTCTCTCCTCACAACTGTAGTTCCGCATAGCCATGAATAATTCGGCTTCATCTTCAATGCTTATCTTAACCCCTCCTTTTTTTCATAATTTATAGGCGAAAGGCGACAAATCTTTAACAAAATTCAGTTAGCCGCCTAATAACGTAAAACGTTCACCCAATAACCTTACACATATTCTCATAATCGTTAATATACCCTTCTGTAAACAACGATGAAATTAGGTGTGATTCCAAAATCATTCTAAAGTAAACGGCTGAATGGACTTAGTCGTCGAACATCTTGTTTTGTTTACTTTCTTCACGCGTTTTCGCTGTTTAGCGTGCAAACCTTTAAATCAGGTGACCAGTTATACCATCAACAATAATTGGAAATTTCTATTTTCAATTTTTAATCAAAGGTAGGAGAGGTGATTTTACACGTCACAAAAAAGAATGTTTGAAATTAAATGCGATGAATGCGGAAAAGATGCCACCGTGCCTTTCAAGCCTAAAGACGGCAAGCCTGTTTACTGTAGCACATGCTTCTCGAAACGAGTTTCAGAGACACGAGGCAGTTCCAATCTGAACTTCAGTTTTAACCCGAAAAATGCGTGGGCAAGGCGAGGCTGCGGTTTTAAAGGAAGAAAAGAGGCAGAACCAGCCAGCATTTTCCAAAGATAATAGCCTGCAAACGTGAGAGAAGTAACATCTTGCGGCACTGTCACAAAACAAGTGTTTTGCAAGTTCAGTTATTTCTATATATCAGTTAGTCTATTACGTGTTTCATAGTGGCTCGGATGGAAAACCAAAATTTTGATGTTGCGGTGGCAGGTCATTTCGCTATCGATACTATTCGTCTACCGAGCCGTTCTATCCCTTTCGTGGTTTTGGGCGGTTCCGTAACTTATGTTTCTTTTGTAACAAAACGTTTGGACGGAACGGTCTCTATAATTTCCAAGGTCGGCGGGGATTTTCCAGAAGCTTACATGTGGTGGCTTCGGGAAGAAGGCATAGACGTTTCTGGCGTCGTTAAGCTCAAGAAGGGCGGGACAACGCGTTTTGACTTGGAATACAGCAAAGACCTGTCAAACAGGAAACTTAAGCTGGAGAGCAAGGCGGCCCCCATCAGGTTGATTAACTTGCCCAAGTCTCTGCAAGCCAAAGCCATTCACGTCGCGCCTATCGCGGGCGAAATTTCGTATGAAGTTGTAAAAAAATTGAAGGGGCGCGCGGAGGTTTTATCCCTTGACCCACAAGGTTTACTGCGGCGCTTTGGTAAAACGGGAAAGGTTACGTCCAGCTCTTCAGTTGACAAGCGGCTGTTCAACCTCATCAACGTTTACAAGTCTTCGTTGGAGGAAATCAGTGCGCTTACGGGGCATTCCGATATAAACGCGGCAATAAACGCTATCCATGACTTCGGAGTTAAAACAGTCATCGTCACTTTGGGCGCTAAAGGTGCTGTGCTCTCTGTGGAGAAAACAGTTTACAACATTCCAGCGTGCAACTCCAGAGTACTTGTCGACCCTACTGGTGCTGGGGACGCTTTCATAGGCGGATTTTTAACCGAGTACATCCGGCAAAAAGACGCTTTATGGTGCGCTTGCGTGGGTTCCGCTGCAGCTTCCTTGGTTATTGAAGGCATTGGACCTACCTTTTTCGGAGAAAAAGAAGAAATTTATCAAAGAGCCCGCTCTGTATATGAAAAGGAAATTAAGCCATAACGCGTATTGTACTGCGTAAAACTGTGTGAGGCAAGAACCGTTGGGACGTATAGATAAAGGAGTCAAATGCAGTGTGTCTGGTTGCAGCAGGGAAGCTGTCCGTTCATTGTCAACTGGAAAAGCAAAGTCTGCCGGGTTAAACGTTGGCGGCGACGAAAAACGCGTTTACGTTTGCAAGGAGCACTACAAGGAATTTAAGAAGAAGACTAAAAAGGACAAGACTATTGATAAGTGGCGTTACGGCACTTAAGAAGAGTGAGACCCATGCGAATACTGCAGTTACACTCTAACTACCTTGTTTACAAGCCGGTTAAGAAGGAAATCAGCATAGCTGAGGAAGCAGCAAAGGAAGAGAACCGCGTTGAAGAAGTCGTGGTTTTGTTCACCGCCATCGAGGAAGGCGACAACGCAGCTACGGCGAAGAAAGCCATAGACGACGTGCACGCGTTCCTTCAAAACCTCAAAGTTAACCGTATCTTACTTTATCCTTTCGCGCACTTGAGCAGCAACCTGTCAAAGCCTTCCGAAGCGCTGAAGCTCATAAAAGAAATGGAAGCCTACGCAAAACAAAAAGGCATTGAGACGTATCGTGCTCCTTTCGGCTGGACCAAACAGTTCACCCTTTCCATTAAGGGGCACCCGTTGGCAGAGCAGTCCCGCTCCTATGCAGCCGACATTGGAAAAACGAAAGTGCAACAAAAAGTTACGAAAGAAGAGGAACCAGTTTCTGCAGCGTTGAAAGCTGAAGATACGCTCAAATCTTTCTGGCACATTCTCCAAACCGACGGCTCGCTGGTGCCGATTGAAGAATTCAAATTCAAAGGGCACACAAACCTGCAAAAGTTCTCTCAGTATGAGATTAAGAAGACCCGAGCGGTCACGCAGATGCCTCCCCATGTGCCATTGATGAAGCGGCTGGAAATTGCAGATTACGAGCCGGGAAGTGACCCAGGCAACCTTCGTTGGTACCCGAAAGGTCGCTTGATCAAGTCTTTGCTTGAGCAGTTCGTGACTTCTGAGATGATTGCTTACGGCGCCATGGAAGTTGAAACTCCAGTTATGTACGATTTTAATCATCCAAGCTTGGCGGACTACCTGAACCGTTTTCCCGCGCGCCAGTACCTGTTAAAAACGGAGGATAAGGACCTTTTCCTTCGGTTTGCTGCGTGTTTTGGGCAGTTCTTGATGGTGCATGATGCTCAGTTCTCTTACAGGCAGATGCCTTTGAAGCTTTACGAGTTAACGCGCTACAGTTTCAGGCGTGAAAAAAGCGGCGAGGTCTGCGGTTTAAGGCGTCTGCGCGCGTTCACCATGCCTGACTGTCACGCTTTCTGCACCGATTTGGAACAGGCGAAAAAGGAGTTTAAAACGCGATTTAACCTGTGCATAAGTGTCTTAGGCAGTATTGGCTTGTCAAGGGACGATTACGAGATTGCGTTGCGGTTCACGAAGGGCTTCTATGAAGAAAACAGGGATTTCATCGTGGACTTGGCGAAAATCTACGGCAAGCCTCTTTTGGCGGAAGTGTGGGAGGAGCGTTTCTTCTATTTCACGCTGAAATGGGACGCCAACTTTGTAGATAACCAGGATAAGGCAGCGGCGCTTTCCACGGACCAGATAGATGTTGAGAACGCGAAAAGGTACGAGATAACCTACGTTGACGAGAAAGGCGAAAAACTGAATCCTTTGATTTTACACTGCTCTCCAAGCGGCGCTATCGAGAGATGTGTGTATGCCTTGCTGGAAAAAGCCTACCGAACTCAGCAGAAGGGTGAATTGCCTATGCTTCCCTTGTGGCTTTCTCCTACCCAAGTGCGGCTTGTACCTATCTCTGATGATTTCACAGAAAAAGTCGAGGAAATCGCCAAGCAGATAGCTGCGCACTGCATACGCGTGGACATTGATGACCGCTCGTCTACTTTGCAGAAGAGAATTAGAGAGGCGGAGATGGAGTGGGTTCCCTACACCATCGTTGTGGGGCAGAGAGAACTCGAATCAGGGGTTCTTGCAGTCAGAGACCGAGAACTGCACGGTAAGGTGCAAAACATGACGCTGGATGAGCTGGTAGCGAAAATTACGGGTAAACTCGAAGGCAAGCCTTTCAAGCCTCTTCCTTTGCCGCTGAACCTTTCCAAAAGACCACAATTCTACGGCTAAACAATCAAGAACCTTATCTGTTGAAAGTACTGCTGGCAGCTTTGCAGGTTAGGGAACGGTTAACTCGTCCAAAACAACATCACCCAACATGACCTTCACCACAGTGGTTTTCTCAGTAAACAAATCATCCAAACTTATCATGACCATTCCTCTGAGTTCTCGAGCTTCGCCTGCAGCAAGCAAGCCGTCAAAACCTCCTGTCTGTGCGGTTTGCCCGATTACTCCTGGGCCGAAAAACAGAGTTTGTATTTCGAGTTCTCTGCCGCCGGCAAACAGTTTAACCTGTACATCTAACCCTTCAGTATCATTTGCTTCCAAGCTGTGAATTGTAATGTTGAA
>JAFGNM010000007.1 GCA_016927015.1 Candidatus Bathyarchaeota archaeon
CCGAGAACTTCGTAGTAATCTCGTTTTTCAGCCATGAACTTTACCGCTAAATTCGAAATGCAACTTCCTAATCAAAACTCTTTCGGCGCTCACTTCACTTCGTAATCTTCCGAATCCACAACTTTTTTATCGCCGCTGTCTGGAGAAGCTGAAGGCTCTTGGTTTGCTTGCTCCTGTTGTGCTTTCTGTTTTGCCTGTTCAGCGGCTGCCTGCTGGTAAATCACCGTGCCAACTTCCTGCAGAATTTTCTGTAGCTCGTCCGTCTTTGCTTTCACCTGTGCCATGTCGTTGCTGGCTAACGCGTCCTTCAGAGCGGAAACCGCCGCGTCTATCTTGCCTGTTTGCTCCTGCGTCAGCTTGTCCGCCGAGTCCTTCTTAGTCCGATCTGAAGTATAGATCAATCCATCGGCGTTGTTTCTCAACTCAGCTTCTTCACGTTTCTTCTTATCCTGCTCCGAGAACTGCTCCGATTCTTTAACCATGCGCTCCTTCTCTTCCTTTGACAGTTTCGTGGATGCCGTAATTGTTATTTTAGCTTGTTTTCCAGTGCCCAAGTCCTTGGCGGTTACGTTTAGTATGCCGTTGGCGTCTATGTCGAAGGTGACTTCTATCTGCGGAACGCCTCTTGGCGCTGGCGGCAGATCTACAAGATTAAACGTGCCGAGGGACACGTTGTCTGATACCATTGCTCGTTCTCCTTGAAGCACGTGGATTGTTACGGCTGTTTGAAAGTCCGCTGCGGTTGTGAAAACCTGGGTTCTTTTTGTGGGAATTGTCGTGTTCTTTTCAATTATCTTGGTGAATACGCCACCTAGAGTTTCCACGCCAAGCGATAACGGCGTAACATCCAGCAGGAGCAAGTCTGTAACTTCGCCTGTGATAACTGCACCCTGTATGGCAGCGCCTATGGCGACGCATTCCATGGGGTCAACACCGCGCTCTGCAGTTTTGCCTAAAATTTTCTCGACAAACTTCTGCACAAGGGGCATTCTAGTCATGCCGCCGATGAGAATTATCTTGTCCACGTCGTTAGGCGTCAACTTGGCGTCTTCAAGCGCTTTGACCAGGGTTTTCTCTGTTTTTTTAACGATAGGCTGCGCTAAACTCTCAAGTTTGGTTCTTGTCACTGAAAGATGCAAATGCTTGGGTCCAGAGTTGTCAGATGATATAAAAGGCAAATCAACGTCTGTGCTCATCAGAGCGGACAGTTCTATCTTTGCTTTTTCCGCTGCTTCCTTCAGCCTCGCCGCAGCCATCTTGTCGCTGGTAATGTCTATGCCCGTTTGCCTTTTGAACTCGTCCACCATGTAATCCATTAACGCACTATCCACGTCGGTTCCGCCTATCTGCGTATCGCCGCTCGTGGAAAGCACTTGAAACACGCCTTTGCCGAAGTCCATAAGTGTAACGTCGTGGGTGCCGCCGCCGAAGCTGAAAACCAGTATTTTCATTTCTTTTTCCAGCTTGTCTATGCCGTAGGCGAGGCACGCGGCAGTGGGCTCGTTGACTATGCGCATAACCTCGAAACCTGCGATTTCACCCGCGTCTTTCGTGGCTTGGCGCTGGTTATCGTCAAAATGCGCTGGAACAGTTATCACCGCTTTCCGTATTGTGCTGCCCAAGTAGCTTTCCGCGTCTTTCTTAATCTTCTGCAGAACAAACGCTGAAATCTGCTGCGGCGCGTACTCTTTCCCGAAAACGTTGACCTTGTACGTTGTTCCCATTTTCCGTTTTATCTCAAAAATTGTTCCTTCAGGGTTGGCGGTTGCCTGACGTTTCGCCGGCTCCCCTATCAAGAGCTGCCCATCCTTCGTGAAGGCGACTACTGAGGGAAACATTTTTCCCGCCATTGTGGGTCCTTCAGCACTTGGAACTACGGTGGCTCGTCCGCCTTCATATATGGCGGCTGCGGAGTTCGTGGTTCCCAAGTCTATTCCTAAAACTTTTTCACCTGTTTTTGAATTACTCATTTTTTTCTTTCTCCTTTTGTGATTTTGATGATTTAACCGCGACTTTGACGATGCTGGGTCTAATCACTTTTTCTTTCATGATATATCCTTTTCTCACTTCTTCGGTTACAACGCAGGCTTCAACATCGTCCCGCTCTGTGGCGGCAACAGCATTATGGCGTGAAGGGTTAAAAACCTTGCCTGCTTCACATTCTATGGGAGAAACGCCTTCCTGCTCAAGAACTTTTCTGAGCTTCTTAAGAGTCATTTGAACGCCCTCAATGAGCATTTGGGCAGAATCAGCTGATTGCGCGTTCTTGAGAGCCATTTCTAACTCGTCTTGAACATCTAACAGTTGAATGACCAAGCGTTCAGTGCAGTAGTTTTTAGTTTCTTCCGTTTGCCGGTCGTAACGCTTCTTCAGATTTTCGAAATCCGCCTGCAAATACTTCAACCGCGTTAGGTAGTCTTCTGAATGCTTCTTTTCCGCTTCTAGCTGCTTCTTAAGATCGATAGGCTGATCTTTTTGTTCCTCTACCATCGAGGCATATCCCCCTTCCGATTACAAAAAGTTAGCGTATACGAACAGAAATATGTTTTTCGCCCTAGAATCACATTTGATGATAGTGTTTGGGCTGCTTTCTGATCAACGCAACAGTTATAGCGGGAACAAAAGGGAATACTTGATCTTCTTTGAAAGAACTGCGAGAACAAAAGCTGATAGCACCATAGCCAAGAGCACTACACCGAAGGTGAAGAGGGGACTTCTGAAAGCAGGCTCCGAATGGAAAACTACAGTTGAAGGGAGACCAGCCAAACAAGCAGCTAAGAAAATGCCCGCGAATACGGCGCCTTCTGGGCTGCAGAGACTTGAAACCTCAGCCTTTCCAGCGTTTAAACATATTCTACATGGAAGTTCAATGTGTTTGTAAGGGAGAGGGTAGTTTCAGCAGAGCAGTAGCGTTTAGTCGTATTTTTTAAGTTTGATCATTTTTCGGTAGTTTTTTAGGTCTTTTGAGGCGCGTTTTAGTAGGTGTAGTTCTTCCATTGTTTTTTCGAATTTGGTCATTTGTTCGTTGACTTGGTGGTGCAGCGTTTTTTCTTGTGTCATGGTTTTTCAGCTTTTTAGTGGGTAATTGTGTGTTGGAGGGCGTTTGTCATTGTTTGTTGGCGGTCCAACTGCCAATCCGTCATCGAGGAGAAAGGAGAAGGCTTCGAGAACGGAAAAATTCTGTTGGCTTGCTGGATGTAGCCTTCAACCTCAACGCCCTCCTACAACATCATAAGACTTACGACACTATACATTTATAAGGGTTATGAATCACCACTAAACAAAAAACGCCAAGCCTTAACCTATAGCCAAAACGCCTTCCAAAATCTTCTGCTCAGGAACCTCCAACTGCTTGGACAGCCACATCTTCAAAAGCGCTGTCAGCTTGGGAAGTTCACCGCTGTAAGTTATAATTTGGTTGCCCTTAAGCGCATCAGCTTGGAAGGTTTTCTCTGCGTCCTTGTACATGAAAGACAAGGTCTGAGCTTGGAAAGACAGAGTTTGGAAGTCTTCCCATTGTTTGCATCGCAGAATTACTGGTGGACCATGCATTACGCTGGCTTGTACAACTTCGGTTTTCTGTTCGGGAGTCAAAACAGGGGCTTCTCGAGGCGAAGCTGACAGATAGCTTACCAAGCTGTTTATTTCGTTTTGTAAGCCGCTTATTCTTTCTTCTACTTTTTCCACTTTGCAGGTTAATTCGCCTGTTTCGCCCAGTGCGTCGGTAACCGTGCCTAACTCGCTTATTAGCCTGTCTAGGTCTTTTTCGTGTTCCTTGAGAACGTTAACTATGAAATCTAGCGCTTCTAATGCTTCATCTTTCGACTGCGGTTTCTTCGACATCGGTTACATCCCTTGGCTTTCAGTTTATTCAATACAACATACGATAAATAAACGTAGCGAATCCTCAAAACATATCCCTGTGAATACATAGCCATACGTATTAAGAATAAGGGCTATAAATGGAGATTTCAGCCGTGTAAACTTTTTCCTTTTTTCTTTTGCGCTATATTCCTTATTTTGGGTTTTTTTGTTCAACACAAAAACAGAAAGCACGTTTGATATTCAGTCGCGCAACTTCTCTTTTTTTCTTTTTGGTTAGGTTTTTTTAGCCTTTTGCCATGGATTTCTCTCAACAGGTGGCTGTGGTTTGATAGTGCGAGCCAGTGGTTCTGTGAACGATACTTTTAAGTTGTTTGACGTCAGTTAGAAAAGCAATTCTGAGTGTTGAAACCATGAAAATGAGAATGATAAAACTAAACCCTGATTTCCTTATACAAACACTACAGGGAAAAGCAGAACCGTTCACTTCTAATCTGCCAAGCGACGTTGAACTTTTAGACATCAAGTACGACTTGTTTTCCACGCAAGTTTTTGCGATCATAAGAAGCGACAGTTTTGAAGACGTTGCAGAATCCTATCCGATACCAGAGTTTAAGGTGATCTACACGAAAAGTTCCAAAGCGGAATCTCAGCCTGCAACAAGCACAAAACTTGAATCTGCGTCCAAAGAAAAACCGCGGATTCAAACAAGCAAAGACGTAAGAGGAGTAGAAGATGAATTCAGCGCAGAGCAGCGTGAGTTGTTAAGTTTCACGGTAGACGGAGATTACGTCGTAGTAAAGCCGATTCAATATTTGGAGGCTGAATGGAACGAAATTAACACTGTTGTGAAAAGTATAGGTGGCAGATGGGTGAAAGGCGACATCATCAGCTACTGGGAAATCCCAATTCCATGAACGTACAAAAAAAGTTCTGAAGCGCCAAAAACAAATTAATAACCAAATCACGGAAAATTACGACATGTGCTCTTTCACAAAGCGCTGAACTGATGCGCGATTTTTTGTCTATACCCCCTTATTTATACTATAAATAGAGTTTAGACTGGGCTGGCTAGCGGTTCGGAAAAGACTATGCCCCCTTATATAAAGGAACTATATAAAGAAACATGAAGTGAACTGCGCTTTCGATGCAAGCTTAAAGAAACGCTTATAGGCTAATGTTGCGGGTTGCAGCTTCAGACAACCGGAAGTATTCGTTTTTCGTCGTAGATTTTTTAAATGGACTTTGCTTACTCGATTATGATGGTTATGAAGCGGTTTTCCGATGGTGAGTTGCGTGAGATCAGTAAACTTTTTGAAAACGGAGCAAGTTTGAGTGAGATTAGTGTTCAGATGGGTCGGAACAAGTCTTCTGTGCAATATCAAGTTTCGAAGCTGAAAGGCAAGAAGAGGCGTGGAGGAGAATTGCATATTGAAAAGCTGTCTGACTTGGAGCTTGGATGGTTAATCGGGTGCTACGCTGGTGATGGCAGTCGCTATTTCAGGAAGAAAATCTATTCGTATGAGGTAAAGTTTGCGCTTAACGAAAAAGAATACTCGATTGTAGAGTTTGTTGAGACCTTATTATCGAAATGCGGGGTAAACAGCTGGAGATGTCTTGATAAAAGAAGAGTCTACGTGAAATGTTTAAGCAAGAAATTGTTCTTCTTCGTCGAAAAACGTCTTAAGTGGAAAGGCACCAAAAAATCAAAGTCTGTAAGGTTAGCTGATCTGCCTTCATATTCAAACAGTTTCTTGTTTGGCTTTCTTTGCGGTATAATAGATGCAGACGGAGGAACAAAACGGCTTTACATCTCAACTGCCTCCGAGAAAATGACCGCGAATTTGAAAGAAATATGCACGAAATTAGGGATAGCTGTCAAAGTCTACAGGTACGATGTCTTCCACGTTTACCTAAGAAAAGCTGACTTTAGAAAAGTCTGTCAAGAATATGGGTTTTCGTCTATAAAGCATGGAGATTTTTGAGGGGGTTGGGGAGAGGTCGTCGCCCCTTTTCCCAGAGTGGACTGGGCGGGATTCGAATTCGCGAGCTCAGCCTTTTTGTGCTGGGCTTCCCGCGGCCTCCACGATGCCAACGTGGCGATCATACCAAGCTGATCTACCAGCCCTCAAACACAGTAAGCATAAACA
>JAFGNM010000079.1 GCA_016927015.1 Candidatus Bathyarchaeota archaeon
AGCAGTTGACGCTGACATCTTCGACGACAAAGGACAATCAGTCCCACAGGGAACCAAGGGCTATCTAGTAATCAAGTCACCTTGGCCAGGAATGCTGCAAACTGTCTGGAAAGATTCCGACCGCTTCAAGCAAACATACTTTGGCAGGTGGCCAGGAACCTATTATGTAGGCGACTATGCGATTCGTGACCCTGACGGTTACTTCTGGCTTCTTGGCAGAGCAGACGAAGTCCTCAAAGTAGCAGGGCACAGAATCGGCACAGTCGAACTTGAAAGCGCGTTGGTCTCTCACCCAGCAGTCTCTGAAGCAGCAGTTATGGGCAAAGAAGACGCCGTTAAAGGCGAAGTTCCCGTAGCATTCATAGTGTTGCGAGGTGGATTCACACCCTCTGATGAACTTCAAAAGGAACTCGTAAAACATGTCCGAACAACAATCGGTCCAATCGCTACTCCCGAAGCGATCGTCGTTGTAAACAAGCTGCCAAAGACACGCAGCGGCAAAATCATGCGCAGACTTCTCAAAGCAGTCCTCTCTGGAGCACCACTCGGCGACACCTCAACAATCGAAGACGAAGGATCAATCGAAGACATCAAAGCAACGTACGAAGAGCTACGCAAGCAACTGCAAAAATAACCTTCTTCTTTCCTTTTCTATTCGTACTCCCTTTTTCGAATAATCATTCAACTTTAGTCGAGTTTTCCTGAAGACGTTGTTAGTTTTGCTTCTATAACTTGTGATTATGGCAAAGCTAAAAAGGGGAAAAGCTTAGATTAGCATTCAAAAAGCTAAAGGTTTTGGGGGAAAAGTGACGTGTTTGATGCGAAAAAATTCGTTGAAACTTCTCTTGTAGAGATTCAAAAAATTGTTGGTGACCGCAACGTAATTTCCGCCTGCTCGGGTGGTGTTGACAGCACCGTTACAACCGCCTTAGTTCACAAGGCTGTGGGCGACAAGTTGGTGGCGGTTTTCATAGATGATGGGCTTCGAAGAGAAGGAGAGCCTGAGTTTGTGGTGAGAACACTCAAGAACTTGAATATCCGAACCAAGTACGTTGACGCCAAAGCGGAGTTCTTTGCGGTTTTCAAGGGGCAGACGGACGCTGAAGAGAAGCGGAAGGCTTTCAGAGACAAATTCTACAAGACTTTAGGCAAAGTCGCCAAGGAAGAGCAGATTGGATTCATCGCGCAAGGAACAATTAAAGCTGACGTTATAGAAACAGTGAAGGGCATAAAATCCCAGCACAATGTTTTGGAGCAGATAGGCATCAACCCTCAGATTTACGGCTACAAGATTCTTGAACCATTACGGGAATTGTTCAAGCCAGATGTCCGCAAGGTAGCTCGCGAATTAGGTTTGAAGGAGGAAATCTCTGAAAGAATGCCTTTTCCAGGTCCAGCTTTATCGCTGAGAGTTCTCGGTGAGGTTACTCCCGAGAAAGTCGCAGTTGTACGGAAAGCCACCGAAATTGTGGAAGAAGAAACCAAGAAACTGGGAACTTTTCAGAACTTCGCCGTGCTTCACAATGATAAGGCAACTGGAATCAAAAAAGGAGAAAGAGTCTACGGAAATATCATCACTGTTAGAATTGTAGACTCAACGGATGCGGTAACGGCTAAAGCGAGGCATGTCCCGTATGATGTGTTGATGCGTATTTCTGAGAGGATAACAGGGGAAATACCCAGCGTTGTCAGGTGCCTTTACGACATAACAGATAAGCCGCCTTCAACCATAGAATTCGAATAAACAAGTCAAGCCGTCTCCAATTACGGCTTAAACATAAAAAAACCGAAAGAGGAATACAGCTATGGCGACGAATGAGAATCCAATAATAATAGACGTTAATGAGGACAATCTTTCTCAATATCCGCCTACATGTTTTCTGAACCCGAAAAACGTTGGCTACCAGATTAAAGCCGAATGGCTTAAAGAACGGTTTTCAGAAGGGTTGAAAATCAAATTATTGTACATTGAAAACGATAAGAAATACCATGGCTTCATTGAATACGTGCCGGGAGAACATGCTTGGCGCGCTGTTGAGGCAAAAGATTACCTTTTTATCCACTGCATATGGGTTTCCCTGAACAAATTCAAGAATAAAGGCTATGGGTCGCTTCTGGTTGAGGAATGCGTCAAAGACGCGGAAAAGCAGGGAAAAGCAGGCGTTGCCGTAATCGCGAGTGATGGTCCTTTCATGGCGAACAAAGAGCTTTTCCTCAAAAACGGGTTCAGGGCAGTTCAGAAATCCGGAGCTTTCACATTGCTCGTTAAACAGTTGAGAAACGCGGCAGACCCGAGATTCAAAGACTGCGAAAACCAGCTTAGCAACTATGACGGGCTAACGGTTGTGTACTCAAATCAGTGCCCATGGGTTGCCCGCTTCATGAGCGAATTGCCGGAAACCATCAAGGGAAAAAGTTTGAAAGTAGATATTGTTGAGTTGAAAACGGCTGAGCAAGCGCAAGCAGCTCCGTCCGTATACGCCGTGTTCAATCTGGTGAATGACGGGAAACTTTTGGCAGACCATTACATTTCGAGCACGAGATTTTTGAACATACTGAACAAAGAACTAAAGCAATGAGTAAAAACGCTGAAACAAAGGAAAAAAACAGAGAAAAAAGTGTGGCTTTTGTGCTATAAAAGTCCGCCGCCGATTATGGCTACTCCGACTATTAGCCCGATTATCACCGCTATTACTATCCAGATTAGTACGGCTACTACCGCTATTACAAGCGCCTTTATCCATCCTGTATCGAAAAAGTGTTTCACTAAAGCTAACCAAATGAATAGCACTATTATAGCTGCTATAATGCCTTGAAAGAAGTATTGGAAAATACCGCCAATCACGGTTCCGAGAACCACGATCCAAAGTGCATCCATGAATTTCGCTTTATCTTTGCCCACTAAGAGTCTTCCTGAAATCCAAAGAACAGGTGCTAAGATGATAATGTTGACGATTATCTGTATTATCAGGTTTATTATAGCCGAATCCAGGTTGATCATCTGTTCACTTCCTATAACTCTATTATAATATTCGTATACTATTCCATTTAAAATCTTTCTCTAGTGGAAAACACACTATTAGCACCGAGTTTGAATTTACGGCTCAGAATCCGAACATGCCTTTCTTCGACTTAATATCTTGATTGAATTCTTCTGCCAGCTGCTCCAACAACGCGCGCTGTTTGGACGTCAACTTCTCTGGCACTGAAATTCCAACGCGCACCAACAGGTCGCCTTTGCCATAACCCCGAAACCGCGGCATGCCTTTTCCTTTCAACCGAATGTTCTCGCCTGCCTGCGTTCCCGGCTTAATCTTCACGGTGGTTAACCCATCCAACGTGGGCACAGAGACTTCTGCGCCGAGGGCTGCCTGCGGATAGCCAATCATCAGGACATGCCAAAGATTGTCTCCTTCTCGCATGAACAATTCATGAGGCTTAATGTGAACAAGAACGTAGAGGTCGCCGGGTTCGCTTCCGTTGGGCGCCGTTTCGCCTTCGCCTCTGAGCCTAAGCTGGTATCCCTCATCTATGCCTTCGGGGATTTTCACGTTTATCTTTCGGCGCTTTTTAACAAGTCCTGTGCCATCGCATTTCTTGCAGGGCGATTCTATCAGCGTGCCTCTTCCTCTGCATTCAGCGCAAGGCGTTACCTGCACGTACATGACGAAGCTGTTTTTTCTCATGTTCCTAACTTTACCTGCGCCGTTGCATTTGGGGCATGTTTTGGCTGAAGTGCCTGGGCTGGCGCCTGAACCGCCGCAGACTTCGCATTTCTCGGTTCTCGGCACCACGATTTCCTTCTCGGTTCCTTTTGCAGCTTCTTCAAGAGTTAATTCAAGATTGTATGCGAGGTCTTGACCTCTGTTGCTTCTTTCTCTGAAGCCGCCTCCGCCGCCAAAGAAAGTGCGGAAAAGGTCTCCGAAGCCGAAGCCTATGTCTCTAAGTATTGATTCAAAATCTGCGCCGCGGAAAATGTCTTCAGCCGTGTAGCGCTGGTCAAATCCCGCGTGGCCTAACGTATCGTACTGTTGTCTTTTCTGGGAGTCGGATAAAACGGCGTATGCCTCGGATATTTCCTTGAATTTGTCTTCTGCGTCAGCAGCCTTGTTTCTGTCAGGGTGATACTGCATCGCCAGTTTTCTGTAGGAGTCTTTGATTTCGTCTTTTGAAGCGTTTCTGGATACGCCGAGAACTTCGTAGTAATCTCGTTTTTCAGCCATGAACTTTACCGCTAAATTCGAAATGCAACTTCCTAATCAAAACTCTTTCGGC
>JAFGNM010000080.1 GCA_016927015.1 Candidatus Bathyarchaeota archaeon
AACAGAACAGAAGCGATGCCTATGAGTATGCCGACGACTATGGTGAAAACCAAGTTAGAGAAAACCGCATTATCGAATCCCACGCCTGGCTCAATAAGAATGTTTGCGGTTCCATCCAAGATCCAGCGGGACCAAGCAACAGACACCACCAAGGCAACGTTTCGAAGCAATCGGGGGTCTCGTTCAAAGTACAAGCGCATGCTTCTACCAAAAAGCATGATGCCTACACCCACAACCATAAGGTCCATGAAGCCTTTGATGAAGAAAGCCGCCAATTTTGGAAGCACGTTAATCCAGCCAGGGAAATCGGGTGTTTCGGGTATTACGTTAGCGCTGGCGCTTGATGCTCCTAAATAGACGCTGACAGCTACGCAGAGGACCCCTGCAATTATAGAGTAGTTTGAGATTTGCACTGGGAGAGGGGGGGGCGAGTATTCTTTTATCCACCTGTAAAAGTTTCTGGCTCCTCTGTCAACGCCGAAACCTTTGAAGAGTAGAACCCCGCCGAGAATAAGAACTATGGATATGAGATAATAGTTAACGGCGCCGGGTATTATGTAGAATACTCCATAAAGGAAAAACAGCAGTCCCGGTATGCCCAAAGCCATGCGAGCGTACCGGGGATTTTCCCATATAAGTTTGAGGTAACGCGAAAAAAGAGCTGCTGTTTCTTCAATTGACTCGCTATGTTTAACAACTATCCGCCTAACGGATGAAACGGGCACCCTTGATTCCACAAGCGGCAAGACTGCTTCGTCTGAATACCCATCAGTGACCAAAATAACTTCGCTTGCATTGAAAGAATCCAGTAAAGAGCTTAGTTCTGCAACCAATTTTCTGTCTGCACCTACTCCGCCACGTTCTAACCCAGAAATAGTTGCAACCTCAAAGCTTTCTGCAGGTTGCTTTTCGGTTTCCAAGCGGTCATAAAGTCGGACGGCTTCGAACATAGCGTTAGCGTCGGGTTCTTCTGGGTCTCGCAGGGCTAAGGAAACTGCTGCGTTCAAGTTTGCGGTTCTTCCCAGAAGCGGCGTTTTTATTCCGGCTTTTGTTTCTATATCACCGTCTCTGTCAACGCATAGAATTAGAATGCGGCTCTTGATTTGTTGTTCCGTTTCTTTTTTAGTCATCTACTTTCTATTCCTACTTCATTGCAAGTTAAACTTTAATTTTGTGTTCAAACATCCTCCGATTTGCCATCTTCAAGCAGTTTGAACTCGTCCCAACTTAGTTTTTCGCCGCGTTGCAGCTTATCCCTTGCTTGTGATTCAAGCTTCTCTTTAAGAGCTTGTTCCGCACTTTTCTTTTGCTTTTCGTCTTCTTCACGTACCGCATCCTGCAACTTTTTCTTTTGCTCTGTTAATTTCCTAATTTCGTCGTGTAAAGGCTTGACTTGCTCTTTCGCTTGGATGTAAACGCCGTGCAAGTTGTCGGCTTCGGTTTTGATGTTTTTTGACTCGCTGATTTTAGCCATCATTTTCGCGTGGAGTTCTTGACTTTTTTTGGCTGTTTCAATTAGTTCTTGGTGCACTGCGCCTGCCTTTGTTTCAAACGTTTCAAGTTCTTTCCGCAGTTCGACGATTTTCTTGACACGCTGATCAAATTTCTTGTAAACGCTTAGTTGGGTTTCAAGTTGCTTCACGTGTTCTATTAACCTTTTCTCTTCTTGCATGTCAAGCGGGGTGGTTTGGATTTTCCATTCGATATCTTCGAATTCTTTTTGCAGTTCTCGGCGACTTTCCTTTGGTGTTTTCTTTTTTAGCTCTGCAATTTTTTGGCTGTGCGTTTTTACCTCTTCGATGCCCGCTCTGATTTTGGCGCGTACCTCGTCACGTTGCTGCTTCAGGGTTTTTACTTTTTCATTTAGGTTGTCGCGTTCGTTTTTGAGTTCGTTGATTTCTTGGCGCAGTTTCTTGAATTGCTCGTTGAATTTGTCTCTTTTTTCGACATGTATTTTTGTTTCAGCGTTTGCATTATTGACTTGTTCTTTTAACGCGGCAATTTTCTGGGTGATTCTTGCGATATCGCTTGTTTTCTGCTGTTCTGTCAAGAGTTATCCTCTATATATGTTGCAATAATAAACTTGTGATGTTTAAATTAATATTCGTTTCAGTTGCGGTTTGCGAGTTATGACGAGTTTCTTGTTCTGATTATTATAAGTTTTAAATAGAATTGCTAAAAGTGGTGATTTCTCCCACACAATTCCCTTTTTTAAAAAAATGAACCTTGTTTACCGAAAAAAAGCGGACGCGGAATTTGGTTGAGAGAGGAGTTCGTTTGAATGTATATTTCCATTTGTTTCTTGTGAATTTAAAACCATCAATTTATAAAGCACGGGTGTACATGATGGATATGTGTAGAAAGCGATTTTTGCACAGCAAAATATCAGGAGTTGAAAATAGCGAATGTACGGAGACAAAGAGATGCATAAGGCAGTCTGCGCTGATTGTAAGAAAGAATGCGAAGTTCCATTCAAGCCTGACGAAAGCAGGCCAGTTTACTGCCGAGAATGCTTTTCAAAGCGAAGACCACCCAGAAGATTTTAGGTTGTCTAAAATAACGAGTTAGGGTTCAATTTTTTTCCTTAATTTTTTCCATTTTACATTTCTGTGTTTTTTTAGTTTTTCGCGTTTAAATAACGTTTTATGCACAATTCACCTCTGCATAACCTTCTCTTTTTTTTAAAAAAATTGAAATCAAAGTGGCCGAGGCTAATATCTCGGTTCATTTTAGGCAAAAAATTTTATGTTACTCGTAACCTTTTCGCCTTCTTTTTTTGAAGGCAGTTTCCTTGTCAAATGTCTGGTTGAAACCTCTATAAGGAAATAATTAACTGCACCGTTTTTTTCAATTCATTTGTCAGTTACGGTACTAACCATAGAGTTTTCGGCTCTGTACTAAGAAAAGACTGGATTGCAGTTGCGGGGTTACTATGAGAATTGCAACATTAAAAACCGTTTTTTATCAAGTTACGTTTATATAATTTGCCAAGAACATGAGTTAAAAGGTCAATTTGGGAAGAAGTAGATAGGCTGTTTTTAGGCAGGTTTTCCCGTCTTTCAAGCGGTGTTCTATCTTTCTGAACAAATCAAATGTGACCTGAATATGTGGTGAATATGGGTAAAAGGAAAGTTAAGAATGAAGAGGCGCTCAAGAAGATGGTTTTGCCTAGCGCGAACGATGTGTTAGGCGTAGCTAGTAGGGTTTTGGGTGCTGAAAGGTTCCTAGTGAAATGCCAGGATGGCAAAGAACGGTTATGTCGTATTCGCGGTAAAATGAAGCGGCGAGCGTGGGTTAGGGAGGGTGACATCGTTTTGGTTTCTCCTTGGGATTTTCAGTCGGACAAGCGAGGCGATATTTTCTGGCGCTACAGAAGAAACCAGTCGGAGTGGCTCAGAAACAAAGGATACCTTACGATGTAATTGGTTGACTTACGTGAACCTATACACGGAAAATTCCTTTCATACTGACAGAGCAAGAAATAGATCAACTTATCGCTGGTTGCGGTAGAAAAACGGCTACGATACTTCAGGTGATAAAGAAAACGGGTATGCGTATAGGTGAATGTCTGAGTTTGAAATGGAGCTGTGTAAGTCCTTAAGCTCACACGATAACACTGAACACACCAGAAAAGAACGATTTGCCACGCATCTTTAAGGTATCTTCTAAACTAATCGGGATGCTTCAAGCACTACCTAAGAAATCTGAAAAAAGCTTTGGTCTGACCGTTAGCAGAAACGCCAGCATCAACTTACTTAAACAGCGCCGGAGAATAGCCAAAAAAAATTGCTTATCTACGAATAGCAAAGATTCATTTCCACTTGATACGTCACTGGAAAGGAACAATGGAAGATCATAAGACACAGAGAGCATAAATTAGATGATGCGTGTAAGCTGTTGGAAGTTGGCTTTGAATACGTTACCGATATGAATGGAAAAAAAACTGTTGAAGAAGCGAAAATGTATATGAAAGTTATAAATTTTAGTGAGAAAACTAACATTTTAAATAGTATGTTGCCACATGGTTTTGGCGAGAGAAGAAAATGAAGTACAACTACGATGAGCTGTTGAAGCGTGCGTGTTCACAGATGCCAGAGGTTTCGCTGAAACAAGAACGTTTGGAGCTGCCACGTTTGTTCATCACAACCGTTGGTATGCGCACAATAATCTCTAATTTCAAAGAAGTCGCCGATGTTCTGAATCGTGACCCCCAGCACATTCTGAAATTTCTGACAAGAGAGATGGCTACAGCCGCGACGTATCATGATTCCAGAGCGATTTTTCAAGGGAAATTCCGGCGGGACAGCTTTGAAAGATTGTTGCAGCGGTACATGGAAAGCTTCGTGATTTGTCCTGTTTGCAAGCGTCCCGACACGAAGGTCGTGAAGGAAAAGCGCTTGTCATTTCTGGTGTGTAACGCATGCGGCGCAAGGTCATCTATTAAGCAGTTGTGAGAGCGCGGTTAAACGTGGACGCCTACGTTAACCTCAAGAAAATGGGCAGAAATGTGCTTCTGGCTATTTGCGACTGTGATTTGCTTGGTAGAATTTTACGGGACGGAAAGATTGTTTTTCACGTGAAAGACGAGTTTTACAATGGCGGAAAAGTTAGCGTTGAAGAGGCAATAGGCATGATTGAGAATTCAACGATTGTGAACATAGTGGGCAAGAACTGCGTTGAAAAAGCCATATCCAAAGGCTACGTGCACCCCGAAGCAGTGATACAAATAAGTGGCGTACCCCACGCTCAAATAGTAAAACTTTAAACATACTTTTGGACAAATAGCAAAAATCCAATGTACCTTCTTTTTCTGGATAGTTCAATTTCATCCATTTGCATGCAAAGTGGAGTTAAAAATCTTTTACTTATCTAACCTTTAATGAAGTCCCACAGAAAGGACAGAACCCGAAGTCACCTTGTGGTATTTGCTTCCCACAGTTAGGACATTTGCTAATATGATTGGACAGTTGCTCTATTTGACGCTTACTCAACTGGTTGTTTATCGCGTTTACCCATTTGTTATTCACTGCGTTTAGTTTAACAGCTATATCTGTAGCCATATCCGCTGCTCCAAACGCGCCTAGAAATTCAGCACCACCTATAATTTTTGGAAGCTACGCAGATTCGCCATCCTTAAAGTCCAACCATAAAGTGGTACTGCCAGAAAGAGGTTCAGCTTCTGTATAGGCTTTCTCTATAATATCCAAAGGAAAATCTGATACTGTCACCCAAATAGAATGACGAATCCCCTTTTTCTTCTGAAGTACCAAACGTTTGTTTGTTAGTATTACTGCCCACGACCCAACACTATCTTCCAGAACTACTTTTTCTCCTTCAAAAAGTTTCATTTCCAATTTAAACCCCAATGTTTATTTTTACTCGACTTTGTTTTTAAAACTTTCAATTAATTGAGCGCGTTTTCTTCAGAAAGTCTATACAAAAATAGGGGAAATGTTACGAGAGGCTCTAATCTAAAAGAAAAATACCTCACCTCGGTCACTTTAATGTGGTTTGCCTTAAAAAAAGGAAAAGAGGCGCGGAAATTAACAGAGCATAACCAGCTTTTCGTTTTATGCTCAGATTGTTAAGCTTTAGGAAGCCGCGGATTGCTAAAAGTTAGAGAGCTTTTTGGCAGCATCTTACGGACAATAACAAATCTTATTTAACGAATGGCTTTACATCTATTTCTACATCGTTCACAGAGTTTCAGGACGAAAACAATCTATGAAAATAACTCTTTCCAAGCGCATCTTCGCATTAATTTTGGTAATTGCTCTTGCGCTTTCGGCTGTCAATACATACTTGATATTTGACCTGAGGCGAGCGCTGGAAGACGCTGCTCACGATTCACCTTACGATTATGTAATTTTCCAAGATGGCAACATGTACAAGGCAAAAAATCAAGCAAGCGGCTACGTAGATTTCACTTCAGCCGACGCTTCCCCTGTCATAAGCCACGCATTAACTGAAGGAAACACTGTTTACATTAAACCTGGAAATTACACGTTAAGCTCAGACGTTCAAGTATACAACAAGAAAAACGCCAAAATACTCAGCGACGGAGCAACAATAATAGGCAACGGCAAAAAGCTGGTCATAAAGGGCGACAGCTACGCCGGTTCACAGGACAACTTGGTTTCAGGTTTAACAATAATTAACGGCACCCTGAGAATTGAAAACTCTTTTGGAACAACAGTGTCAAGCATGGCGTTCGTGAACAGCTCCACAGCGCTTGAACTCGCTAATACGGAAACCTGGAGCGAAGGCATAAAAATAGAGGATTGCCGCTTCGTAAATTCCAGAGAAAGCATAGTTTTCAGGACACCAACAGGCAACAGCACAGGGTCTTACGCCAGCTCGCAAATCAGCCGCTGCTTCTTCAACATTCATGACGATTCCGTGGGCATAACAGTTGAGTACCAAGCGGAATTCTCTGACAGCCAACTGCGAGACGTGAGAATGTGGATGGGCGAAAACGGCATGCGTAATCAGACGGGGTTGCTGGTTGACGGCTCAATGCATCAAACTTTACTGTCCGGAGTGGTATTCGAGTCCTTCGCTGATTATCCAGATCAGCTGTATGCAATATCCTTGGGAGAAACATCAGTTACTCCTCCGATTCTAGCGGGCGGCATCAGCTTCTTAGGCAACTGGACCGCCAAGATTCACAATCCCTTCGGCAAGTGGATCTCTGGACTTGGCGCCGTCTTCAAACAAGAAAACCTGAATATTCCCATAGGCTTAAGCGGGCAGTACGGAGCCACGCAAGAGTTTCACCTAAGACCCGATACGATTTCAAGCTTTAAACCTAAAATCCAAGTTCAGGGTAGCTTCGCAACCAACGAAACCATCACGGTCAGGTTCCGCTTGGAATTTGTCGACAACATAATCTCCCGAAGCGTTGAAAAATCCTTCACCAACAGCACAACATTGTGGCTAAGCGATGATGATGTGCTACGGCTGTTTCCCTCGCAAAGCATAATTTGGGCTATCCTCGTTGACGCCAAAGCCAGCTCTGCAACAACAGACGCTACGGTTCAAGTCAGCTTTTACGGCGTAACCACATAACGCTATTTGCCGCCGTTTTCGTTGAGCAGCCGTTTCGGGTCAAGAATCCGCTCTAACTCATCAGGTTTAAGCAGCCCCTTCTCCAGTGCAATCTCTTTCACCGACCGCCCCTCCTCCAACGCTTGCTTGGCGATTTTTGCTGCTTCCAAATAGCCTATGTGCGGCGACAGAAACGTTGCCAACGCAGGGTTCTTTTCCAGATACTGGGCGCAGCGTTTCTCGTTCACCGCTATGCCTTCGACACATTTTCTTCTGAAAACCGGCAGGTAATTCGCCAAGATTTGGATGGAGAAGAGCATGTTGTGCATTATAACGGGCATCATGACGTTCAACTCCATCTGCCCGGCTTGCACGGCAAAAGACACTGTTAAATCGTTGCCTACTACTTGGAACGCCACCATGTCTAAGCATTCCGCCATGACAGGGTTAACTTTGCCGGGCATTATGGATGAGCCAGGCTGCACCGGCGGAAGTTCGATCTCAGCCAATCCGGTTGTGGGTCCAGACGAGAGTAACCGCAGGTCATTCGCTACTCTGATAAGCTCTAAGGCTAATTCTTTGAGGGCGCTGGAAACCGTTTGCACTGGCCTGTAGCTCTGAAGCGCCTCAAACGCGTTTTCAGCTGGCTTTAAAGGAAAACCAGTCATCTTTCCCAACTCCGCTATGGCAATCCGCTTATACTCGGGGTGCGCGTTAGCTCCTGTGCCCGCAGCAGTGCCACCCAACGCGAGAGCATAAAGGTTTTTCTGCCGTTCCCTTAGCTGGTCACAAGCGTTTCGCAGTGCCGATGCGTACGCACTGAACTCTTGACCTATGGTCACGGGAACCGCATCTTGCAAGTGAGTTCGACCCGACTTCACCGTTTTCAGGTGTTTCTTGCTTAACTTTTCGAAGGCGTCTGCGAGACTGCCCAGCTCCTTAAGCAGCGGCTGAAGCGCTACCAAAACCGCGATGTGCGTGGCGGTGGGGAACGTGTCGTTCGTGGATTGCCCCATGTTCACGTGGTCGTTGGG
>JAFGNM010000081.1 GCA_016927015.1 Candidatus Bathyarchaeota archaeon
AACGCTTGCATCTCCCGCACAGCAGGCGACTTCAAGCCTTCGCTGGCAATCATGTTTATGCATTCTGAGTCGCGGTAATTTTCGTGGCTGCGACTAGCTTCTATCAACTTATTGATGAGGTCTGCGAAGTCTTCCATCTTAATCGTGCCCCTATTGGATACAACCGAAAGTAGGGTTTGATATATTTAGCAATTACTGGAAACAAAGGCTTTTTCCCACCTTGCAGGGGCGGGTTTGGTGGTGTGTTCGGTTTTGCAGGGTTTGATGAACCGTAATTTTTAGGCACGCCTAAAAGTTTATTAGCGAGCCTGCAGAACACATAATTTAGGCACGCCTAAAAATTGGTGAAAATATGAGTCGCAGAAGCGTAGAAGACTACCTCAAAGCAATATACGACCTGTCACAAACCGAACAGCCAGTAAGCACCACAGACATTTCCCGAACACTAAAAGTCGCTCCAGCAAGCGTAACCGAAATGCTCAAGAAACTGGCTGAAAAAGGCTACATCACGCACTCGCCATACCACGGAACAAGACTTACAACCAACGGCAAACGAACCGCCGAAAACATAGTCCGCAAACACCGACTACTCGAACGATTCCTACACGATGTCCTGAAAGTCGACAAAACACAAGTACACGACCAAGCATGCGGAATGGAGCATTCCCTGTCAGACGACGCGGCAGAGTCACTTTGCCGATTCCTAAGGCACCCAGACCGATGCCCAGACAACGGAAAAATAATCCCGCCATGCGACCTAGAAATAGGCAGCTGCGCAGAATGCTTAGAACTGCACAACAAAGGATTAGAGGAATCTGGAAAAAACGACCAAGACCGAATCGCAGTAGGCAACCTTGAACAGGGACAATGCGGCAAAATCTCGTTAATCAGAGGCGGCTACAACGTGCTCCAACGACTTAGAGACATGGGACTTAAACCCGGCACCAAAATCTGCGCTGTCAGAGTCACGCCGCCCAGCGGTCCCGTTGAAGTATCCGTTGGAAACTCAAAAATAGTCCTCGGAAAAGGCGTTGCCTCAAAAGTTTTCGTGGATTTGGAAGAAATCAGTTTAGACAACCAGTGATTTCATGTCCTGTCATGCTTTACCATTTTCATCATTCGAACAAGAAAACAATCAAAAGTGAAAAGTTGGCGGTAATATGGAAAAAAGAAACACAGAAAAAAATACATTGCCCCTGACGGCGCTGAAACAGGGCGAAGCTGGAACAGTAGCGTCTATAAGCGGTGGGCATGGAAAAGGCGGAGGCTTCGAAAAGAGACTTATGGATATGGGTCTCACGCCAGGCACCACCGTAACCGTTGTGAAGTCAGCGCCCTTCCACGGACCTTTAGAAATTCTTGTTCGAGGCTCAAGACTAGCCCTAGGCAGAGGTATGGCTGAAAGAATATTTGTGGAGAAAGAAAAATGACTGAGAATAAGCTGCTTATTGCCTTAGCTGGTAACGCTAACGTCGGAAAATCCGTCATTTTCAACCATTTAACTGGGTTACATCAGCACATCGGCAACTGGCCTGGAAAAACGGTTGAAAGAGCAGAAGGAACGCTGCACTTCAAAGGCTACACCATAGACATCGTGGATTTGCCGGGGATATACTCGTTGTCCACTTATTCTTTGGAGGAGCTGGTTTCAAGAAAATACATTGCAGTTGAAAGACCCGACGTAGTGATAAACGTGGTGGACGCTTCAGTTCTCGAACGGAACCTCTTCTTCACTTTGCAGCTTATGGAACTGGAGACTCCGATGGTTATAGCCCTGAACCAAATGGACATTGCAAAAAGCAAAGGCATCCAAGTAGACATAAAAAAACTGGAGCAGCTTCTGGGAGTACCCGTCATGCCAACCGTGGCTGTAAAAGGCGTGGGCATCGCCAAGCTTCTGGAGAAAGCCATAGAAACAGTGGAAAAAGGACTGGTGAAAAAACACGCTCACGTGCGGTATGGCGAGGAAGTTGAAGAAAAAATCGGCGCGCTCATTGAAAAGATGAAAAACGCTCAGTTCGTGTATCCGCCCAGATACGTGGCGATCAAGCTACTAGAAGGGGATGAAGAGATAGAACGAGAAATCCAACGGATAGACCCTCAGATAGTATTTACCGCCAAAAAGCTCGCAGCCAAAATTGAATGTATCCACGGGCACTGTTGCTCAACCGTGATAACTTCGGAAAGATATGAAGCTGCTGGCTGCATCGCCCGAGCGGCTCAGAAGCTGGTGTCTCCAATGAAACCCAGTAAAGTGGAGCGGCTTCATAACTTCACTACGCACAAAGTTACTGGATACCTAATGCTGGTCTTTTCGCTGCTTCTGATTTTCTACTTCATCTTTACTTTTGGAGACTACACCTCGGGGTTTCTAAGCGATTTGCTTTACGGCTTGGAGCCGTTCTTTGCGAGCGCGTTTGGAACAGGATTGGTTGGCAACCTTATTTGGGGCGGAGTTATGGAAGGGCTCATAGCGGGCATCACGATAGTTCTGCCTTACATAATTCCTTTTTACATCATACTGTACTTCTTGGAGAACTCTGGATACTTAAGTCGAATCGCGTTCTTGATGGATAACGTTATGCATAAGATTGGGTTGCATGGAAAAGCGTTCATCCCTATGATGCTTGGCTTCGGCTGCAATGTTCCCGCCTGCTTGGGATGCAGGATAATGGAGACCCAGCGGGAAAGGCTGCTCGCAGCGTTTGTTACAACTTTAGTGCCTTGTGCTGCAACCACGGTCATAATACTTGGCTTGGTAGGCGATTTTTTGGGTATCCACTGGGCATTGGCGCTTTACCTTTTTAACTTGGTGATAATTTTCGTTCTCGGACGGCTGGCGTTTAGAGTAGTCCCTGGTGAACCAACCGCTCTAATCATGGAAATGCACGACTACAGGTGGCCTCACACGAAGACCATTTTGAAACAGACGTGGTTCAGGGTGGCTGAGTTCATAAAAATAGCTTTTCCCCTGATAATTGTTGGAAGCCTTGTGTTGAAGCTGGCTGAAGTTTCAGGTGTGCTGGAAACTGTAGCAGCAGTGCTTAGTCCTGTAACGGTTGTGTGGCTAGGCTTGCCGGCTATTACGGGAATAACGTTGATCTTTGGTGTGTTGAGAAAGGAGTTGTCGCTGGTTATGCTTGCTGCTCTTCTGGGAACAACCAATTTTGCCCTAGTCCTGACGCCAGTTCAGATGATAGTGTTCACTTTAGTGGCAATGTTTTACATACCATGCATAGCAACCATCGCGGCGCTAGTCAGAGATTTCGGCTGGAAGAAATCATTATTCATAACGGTATTCGAAATAGCTTTTGCAATCCTCTTGGGCGGAGTTGCTTTGAGACTATTAACGTTAGCCATGTAACCTACTAGTCTTGCTAGTAAAAGGCAAGCTTCGACAAAATCAAATGAAGAAACGTTGGAAAAAAAGAAATCCCTGTTTAGCTGCTTGGGCTTTGCTATTGCAAATCTGCTGGTATCATTTCGTCTCCAAAGTGCTCGATGTTGCTAACTGTTCCAGTTTTTCCAAGGCTCAGTTGTCTTTCGCCTTTGAACATCGATGTTCGCGCATTCTCAATTTGAACGGTGGCTCCAGCCGAAACAGCGTCTATTTGGTTGTTCCACAGGCAAAGTTTTATTTTTCCAGTTTCATCTGATATCACCGCTTTAGCCAAACTGGCGTAGTTTCCATATCTGGTGAAAACCTGCTTCGGCTTGGTAACTTCTAAAACTTTAGCCTTCAAATTAACATGGGTCATTCCAGCTCGCAAATTTTGAATCGAATAAGAAGCAGGCGATTTAATTTTCTTAGCTGCATGTTTACGGATCATGTCGGTTCCCATGAAGTTTCTAAGTGGATTGCCCTCTTTGGTTAGGAAGTTTGCGGACACTGATAATTGAGCGACAACTTGAGAGTCATTTGTAATCAAAAAGATTATCCTGTTTTTTATTTTGCCGCGGCATTCTATTGAAAGGTTGCCACAACTGGATTTTCGGTTTTCTCCAGCTGAGAGCAAAGCACAAAAGAACGTGTCGGGGTCAACTTCATACTTTGCAGAAAGAAAAGCGAGATATTCGCCTGACGATTTTTTACGTTTCATTTTTTTTCTTCACCTCTTTTTGCTCTACATTTTAAGGTAACCGTGACCTCTCAACCATTCAGTCTGGTTTCTTCTGTAGCGCCAGAAAATATCGCCTCGCGTATCAGACTGAAAATCCCACGGAGAAACCAAAACAACATCACCCTCACGAACCCAAACACGCCTCTTCAACTTACCCCGAACCCTACACAACCGCT
>JAFGNM010000082.1 GCA_016927015.1 Candidatus Bathyarchaeota archaeon
CTTTGTCAATTTCTTGGTGCACTATTCTGTAGACGCCTGTAATCGCAAGCACTTTGCTGATGTTGGAGTTGAAGATTGCCATTTCTATAGGGTCTAAAAACTGTTTTCTTGCCCCAATCAGCGGGTCACCTGTGATTATTATGTAGCCTAACCCTTGTTTTTCAATTTCTTCCTTTGCTCTTTTTCCAGGAGCATCTGAAATAACAATGCCTGGTAAGCCGCTACTTGATATTCTCTCTCTAACTTTCCCGGGTCCAGGTAACGAGGTGTTAGGAGATATTACGATTAAGAGGTCTGGGTTAAGCTCAAAAATTTTTGGCAAGGCTTCTTCAACATCTTCGGTGCCCATTTTTGAACCCGTGGTCACTGTTCTAACCTTTATGTCTTGGCGGTCAGCTAATTCATCGAGGAGAAGCTCGAGCAATGGTGATGTTCCGATGTTACCGCACTTGAAAATTCCAATCTTTTTGAATTGCTGCTGTGTCAATTCTTATCGCTCCCTAACTTTAGTACAATCTTTACTTTTTAAAGTTATACTTATTTCCGTTCACCGCGTTGCATGAGGCATCTTTGATTTCGAATTGCAATTTGATTCAGGGCATTCAATGTTATTCGCGCAGAAAACTGGGCGAGCCGCGTGATCATAAGGTGAAAAATGGCGACAGAATTTTGAAGGATTTTGCGAAAGTATTATATGTATTTCAAAGAATTCCGATTGATGACAAGACAAATTTTCCAGAAGATTAAAACGCGAGAAGTTGCAGCAGCTAGCCTTCTCGGTGCGCTGGCAGCTTTATGGGAAATTATTCCCGGGCCACCGTTTGATATTCCATTTCCGCTTTATCCTCGAATCTCTTGGGACCTCACGGGGATACCTATGATGATTAGTCTTCTGTCTTATGGAACTATCCCAGGCGTATACACCAGCCTGATAGGGTGCTCGCTAATTTTTTTTAGAGGTAATGTTCCTGGCGGAATCTTTAAGCTGATTGCCGAGCTGGCGACCCTGTTAGGTTTCGTTTTGCTGAAAAAAAGCATAGTCGCCAGATCAATTCTTGCCATCACATTGAGGGTAACTGTCATGACAGCAACAAACTACTTTCTATTACAGTTGTTCTACAACATGCCCGAATCTGCTGTTGTTGGTTTGCTTGTTCCAATAGCTCTATTCAATTTGATACAGGCCCTAATCAACATAATTCCAGCATATCTGATCTATTTGAGACTATCAAAATCCAAGAAAATAGGTGATGGGGCTACTGGCGTCAGTTAACGTGAAATTAGGCTAATTTCACGTATTCTCAAAAGACTTTTAGCGCATTGCTGGAAGTTCTATTCCATTTTCCCTAATATGGTCAACAAATCCTTCGGCATTACCGCAACCGTTTAATAATTTATCCCTCAGAGTTGTAGCAACCATTCATAGGAAGGAAAAGCAGTGTCTTTATCTGAGAATCTGGAAAAGCTCTCCAACGCTTGCGGCGTAACCGGCAGGGAAGAAGAAGTCAGGAAACTAATGATTAAGCTGATGAAACCACACGTGGACGAAATCATCGTGGACAAGCTTGAAAACGTGATTGCAGTAAAAAAAGGCAAGAAGTCCTCGCCGAAAGTTATGCTTGCGGCTCACATGGACGAAGTCGGTTTGATGGTGAAAACAATCACCAAAGAAGGATTTGTGCAGTTCGCGAAAATGGGCGGCATCGACGACCGTATTCTGCTAGCCCAAAAAGTCATAGTTCACACCCAAAAAGGGCCGCTGCAAGGCATAATAGGCGCTAAACCGCCCCACATACAAAGAGAAGACGAACGCAAAAAAATCGTAACCTACGACAACCTCTTCATAGATGTCGGAGCGGAAAACCTCAAAGACGCAAACAAGATGGGCGTGAAGGTCGGAGACCCCGTGTCTTTCGACGTAAAATACGCAAAACTAAGCAAGGACATAGTGACAGGGAAAGCCTTCGATGACCGAGTAGGCTGCGCCATAATGATTGAAACACTGAAGCAGCTGGGAAACACCGACTGCACGATTTGCGCTGTCGGAACCGTTCAAGAAGAAGTAGGCTTAAGAGGCGCGGCAACAGCTACTTTCGGCGTGGACCCTGACATCGGCATAGCGTTAGATGTGACTGTAGCAGGCGACGTCCCCGGCGTAAGGGAGTTTGACACAAACGTGAAGATGGGCAAAGGTCCAGTTTTAACAGTGGCAGATTCCGGGTTGATTACTCACCCGAAAGTTTTGCGTTTGCTTCTTGATACAGCTGAAGAAAGCAAAATTGGTTATCAGCTGGAAACGGGCTTGCCGGGCGCCACAGACGCAGCGCGAATGTCATTGACCAGACAAGGGGTTCCGAGCGGCACGGTGTCAGTTGCGACACGTTACATTCACAGTCCAGTCGGCATGCTCAGCTTGAAAGACGCCGAAAACTCGGCAAAACTCACAGCAGCAGCAATCCAGAAAATCCAAAACCACTTCTAACCGTTTCCCGCTTAGTCTCAAGGCTTCAAACAAATGCGAAATCGTTTTGAGTTCCCCTGTGTATCTTTCATGTGGGCTTGACATGGATAAAATTGGGAAGTTCGAGTTTCTGGAGCACACGGCAGACGTCTACGTTGCAGCGCACGGCAAGACGCTGGAGGAAGCGTTTGAAAACGCTGCGCTTGCAATGTTTGAAGTCATGACTGACACAGATAAGGTCAGCGCTGACGTTGAGGACCATGTTGAAGTGGAGGCTGAAGACGAGTTCGCGCTTCTTTACAGTTGGCTTGAAGCTTTGCTGGTGAATTTTGAAACCAAAAACATGTTTTACTCACAATTCCAAATTGCAGGCATAGAGGAAACCGAGGAAGGTTTCAGAATCAAAGCCGCAGTTTGGGGTGAAAAGTTCAGCGCGGAAAAACACGCTCAGAAAGTCGGCGTGAAGGCGGTTACTTATCACAGGATGGAAATTTTGAAGGAGTTTAACAAGGTTACGTTAGAGTTTATTCTGGACATTTAAGCAAAGTTCAGCTTTTTTAACTCCTTAATCATCGTTTCTACTACGGTTTCCGGTGGCGTGTCCAAAGCCGTGATGCTGGAAACAATGAAAGGCACGTTTTTCTCTTTGTAATGCCGCAAGAGCGGGCTGGTTTGCTCCTGATAAACTTGGAGTCTTCGTTTTATGACTTCAGGCGTGTCGTCTGAACGCTGATACAAAGAGCCGCTGCATTTGTCGCAGACACCATCCACTTTAGGCTTAAGAAAACGTATGTTGTAAACGGCGCCGCAGCTCTTGCAGATTCTCCGCGAGGATAAGCGTTCAATTATTATCCAGTCTGGAACCATCTGCAACAAGATAACATCTATCTTGGAGATGCCCTCAAGCGTTTCCGCCTGGTCGATGGTGCGTGGGTAACCGTCCAATATGAAGCCTTTTTCCTTCGGAACTTTGTTTAGGTGTTGTTTCAGCACGTCTATTACGATGTCGTCTGGAACGAGCAAGCCCTTTTCCACGTAATTTTTAACTTTCTTTCCCAACGGGGTGTCGGCTTTCAGGTTTTCCCTGAAAATATCGCCCATGGCAATTACGTCCACGCCAAGCCGTGACTTAAGCCTTGACGCGTACGTGCCCTTTCCAGAACCTGGCGCTCCAAATATGATTGCGTTCAATTTCACGAGTCGCCTCTTACAATGCTGTCCTTAAGAAGAAAGCCGTAATTAAAATTTATGCGCGTCCCTTCTGAAATTCAAAGGGAGAAAGGTGGTTTGGGTTCAAAACTGTTTTATATCAAGCCTCTAGTTTTTGTTTGAAGTGACAGGTTATGAGTGGAAGTGCAGGGCGACAGGCGCCGGATAATGTTCCTCTGGAAAAAGTAGGCAACTGCATGTGGCGTATCCCGAAGCATAAGGCGGGGATGCGTGTTCCAGGCATGGTTTTTGCCAGCGACAGCCTCATGGAGAAGATGCGGACTGACCGCACGCTTTGGCAATGCACCAACGTGGCGCATTTGCCGGGTATTTACAAGTATGCTGTGACTTTGCCGGATGGGCATGAAGGTTACGGTTTTCCCATAGGAGGCGTGGCAGCAACGGATTATGATGAGGGCGTAATCAGCCCTGGCGGCGTTGGCTACGACATAAACTGTGGCGTCCGCTTGTTGACAACGAGTCTTTCGGAGAAGGATGTGCGTCCTAAGCTTGCGCAGCTTGCAGGCGCCATCTTTGCTAATGTGCCTTCGGGTTTGGGGAGCCGACGCAAAGACTTCACGTTATCCCATGGCGACTTGGACCGCTTGGCAGTTGAGGGTGTGCAGTGGCTTATTGACCGCGGGCTAGGCTGGGCTGAAGATGCGGAGCACTGCGAAGAAGGCGGATGCATGAAAAACGCTGATCCCAGCAAGGTTTCACCAACCGCGAAGAAGAGGGGGCTAACGCAGATAGGCACTTTGGGTTCAGGGAACCACTTTCTTGAGGTGCAGAAGGTTGATAAAATCTATAATTCGCGGACAGCCAAGGTTTTCGGGATTGAGCAGGAAGGGCAAGTGACGGTGATGATTCACTGCGGCTCGCGGGGCTATGGGCATCAGGTGTGTTCTGATTACTTGCGGGTTATGGAGCGGGCTGTGCACAAGTACGGCATAGAGTTGCCTGACCGTGAATTGGCATGCGCGCCTGGAAGCAGTAGCGAGGCTGGGGATTATTTTGATGCGATGGCTTGCGCGGTTAACTATGCTTTTTCGAACAGGCAGGCGATTATGCACTGGGTCAGGCAGAGCTTTCAGCAAGTTTACAAGGAGGACCCTGAGAAGTTCGGGTTGCAGCTTGCCTACGACGTGGCACATAACATTGCAAAAGTGGAAACTCACAAGATCAACGGCTGTCAGAAGAAAGTTTGGGTTCACAGGAAAGGCGCCACCAGAGCTTTCCCGCCTGGGCACGCAGCGGTTCCTGCAGATTACCGCAGTGAAGGGCAGCCTGTGCTTATTCCAGGCAGCATGGGCACAAGCTCATGGGTTTTGGTTGGCACCGACAAAGCGATGGAGCTGACTTTCGGTTCAACAGCTCACGGCGCGGGAAGAATGATGAGCAGGTCCGCAGCTAAACGCAAGTACTGGGGCGGAGACATTAAAACCGCTTTAGAGAAACGCGGCATTGTGGTGCGTGCGGCGAGCGCTGGGGTTTTGGCTGAGGAGGCTGACGCTGCGTACAAGAACGTGGATGTCGTTGCTGAAGTCAGTGATCAGGTCGGGATTGCCACGAAGGTTGCGAGGCTCGTCCCCATAGCGGTTGTTAAAGGCTAATATTTCCTGAAGTTGCTTTAGCTTTTTCCAGCAGATCCGCCCGTAGTTTTTTTTCTCCGATTTACTTGGAGCCCTACTTTGGCCGTTCTCTCAAAGGAAAGTTGTTCTTCAAAAGCAGACTAAATCGAGGAACGCACAATTATAAGCAGCAATTATTAAAGTCTTTTAATATATTGCTTTAAGAGGCGCGGATGCTTTGGCAACGGATGAACTGATTTCTCTGCTTGTGAAATTTGTAGACATGAACTCCGATGTTGTTGATGTCCAGTGGGATCGGAGAATGAGCCCACGGTTGCTCTTGAATCCATACTCTGAGAACTGCGAAGAAAAGAAGATGGTAGCGCATTACTTCCTGTTAGGGTCCTCAATCCTTGAAGACGCGGTTGTTGGCTTTCCTGAAAATGCGCGGATGCTTCTCATCCATCTGCATAAAGCCTTTGGCAATCGTCTTTTCGAAATAACTAAGCCTCACTTATTTGAAGAGAAAATTAATGTGTGTAAATTTTACGGCAGTTTGGGTCCTTACCGGGAAGTGATATCCGAAATTTTAACTTCTGTTAACAAGTTTGTTAAGAACAACGCCGAAAAGAATCTCATAGAGTACTCTCAGAAATTCAGCAAGCCTGAGGATTTCGTTGAAGACCTTGCTCAAAACATCGAGAGAATGAATGCTTTTCACAAAGACAACGCATGGGTATATATGAGATGGATGGTGCGACCTCATCCTGACCTGAGGATTTTTGAGCATT
The DNA here is from genome assembly GCA_016927015.1 of Candidatus Bathyarchaeota archaeon. Taxonomy (GTDB): domain Archaea; phylum Thermoproteota; class Bathyarchaeia; order Bathyarchaeales; family Bathycorpusculaceae; genus SG8-32-3. The sequence continues at coordinate 6,033 of JAFGNM010000082.1, forward strand.
TTTCGCCGGAAGACCTTTACGTTCCTCTAACTGAAAATAATGCTAATGTCGCGGCGAGCTTGGGCTTGATTAATTCGGTTGCGCCTTATTTGTGGCAAAGCGATACCGTAGTTGGGGCTCGCCAAAGAATTACGCGTTTCGCTAGACAACTGTTCCCGAAAGACCCTGCAAAGGTTGATTATCCATTTTTCTTGCTGGGTAGGTGGCTCAAGAAAAAGCCTCTGAACAAGAGTACATTGAAGGAGGCGTTGCAGTTCTTTGAACACATACATGGAGTGACTGGACAGCCGCATGCCTATTACCAAAGTATGAGTCGTTACAAGAGCGGTTGGGAGATAAAGACCGCTAGAATTCTCTCAAGAATGGAAATTCCTTTTGGTTACGAGCCAATTGATTTTCCTTTACCTGGTGACAATTACATACCTGATTTTATTCTGGAAAAGTCTGTGCATGGGAGGAAGATTGTTTTGGAGCCTCACTATGAGATGACTAAGAAGCAAGCGCGCAAATATTCTCTTTTCAAACAGATATACGGACATGATTTCTTCCTGATATTGCTATTGAAAAATGATCTTATCCCGTTTTATCATAAACGTAACATGCTTACTGACGATGTATGCGACGATGTCTGGCCGATTGAATTTGTTCATTTGCTCGCAGAAAAAATTAGAACGGGAGCTTACGGCCAGTAGACACGATACGTCAGTCTTGTGTTCCGAACAAATGATGGAGAGAACATTACGTTTTTATCATTCAATATTGGTTGTTGAAGGTTAACGGGTTAAAGTTAATATCGCGAGCTTGGCATAGGGGTTGCTAAAGGCGTTTCTGCATTTCTTGTGTGGTTGCATTGGTCAAGGATGAATGTGGAATCTGTGGGCGTGTGCTTCGGGTTGCTTACATGCGAAAGTGCCAGAGGTGCAAGCAGTTGTTCTGTCGGGATTGTATGGTGCCTGATGTTGCCACTGGAGACCCCACTGCGATGCTGTGCCTGCACTGTGCAAGGCGTGTTGTTTCGCCGCGGTCGCGGTCTAAGTACGGCGGGCTTACGGGTCACTTGAAGTTCAGGGGCGCGTTCACCAGCGTTGTTAAGCTTTCTTTTGCCCGAATAGACGGATTAATCGGCAGCAATCTTCCGATGACAGCGTACAGGGAGGAAGCGTGGTGGAGCAACTCTGCCTCAAGCGTTCACGCCAAATCGTGGTTGGACGCGGGCTGGGAGGTGCAGGAAGTAAACCTGAAAGAAGGCTTCGTGGTCTTCAAGAAGGTCCGTGAAGTGCCTTTCAAAAAATCTAGGCGAGCTAAGAGCAAAATTGATAAGCCTTTCAAGCCTGTCCGGGTTCGCGCTTCTAGGCGTAAGCCGCCGTCTAAGACGAAGGTGTCTCAGCTTTACGCGCGGATTAAGAACTTGGAGCGGCAGCGGGCTGAGGGACGAAAAAACATCAGGGGTTTGAAGCCTAGACGGCATCACGAGAAGAAGCTTTTCAAGCCTGATGAAAAACCAAAATAACCCGTTGAGGCATAAATGCGAGGCGGGTGTCTCTTTGGTTGAGCGAACTGTCGGCTTGGAAATCGAGAAAGCCTATGCAGACTTGAAGGCTGTTTTGCTTGAGAAGAACTGCAGAATAATAGAGGAAGAAGCGCCCACGTTTATTTCGGTTAGGCAGGGTTCGCTTTGGGGCATATCTCCGTTAACCGCCAAGAAAAATGTGAATTACCGTTTCGATGCTGTGGATTCTGGAACGCGGATAACCTGTTCTTCCTCTTTGGCTTCGGACTGGAAAAACCTAACAATAATCGGCAGCGCACTCGCTGTGGTTGTCGTGGCTTTGTGCTTATGGATGAGTATGGACTTGGATGCGCTTGTTGCTACGCAACAGCCGAGTTACTGGAGCTGGATCGCCACGGTTGACGGCTACATAGACTTCCAGACGGCGCAAATGTTCGCAGGTTTGACGCGGATGCTCGCGGTTTTCTTGGCGATTATCCTAGTCGCAGAGGTGGTGATCGTGGTTTACGTTCATTTCAGGATAAACTCGTTTGCAGAAGAAACATTGAACGCGTTGCGCCAAAGTTTAAATTAGCTTTTTCATGAAGCTGCCGTCTACCGGTATCCGGAAAACCGAAGCTAAATGCCATTTTGAGAGCAAGGGAGTCATTACTTCAAGCATTCTCAGAAGTTTGAAAAAATGGGGTTTTCAGAGTAAATCAAGAACCTTCTTTGGAATAAGGTAATTCTTACTGCAGTGTTTGCAAGTTACCTCATTGTTTTTTGAAGAGAGCGGTTGAGATTTACCGCAATGTGGGCATTCCATGCTGATTGCGCTGACTTTTCCCGTGTTGATATTTCTGCATTCTTTAGCCTTGTCCAACATTTCAATTTCTTCATACTTCAGAGCTGCTTCTTCATATTTTCCAGCTTTTTTCAACTGCTCAATTTCTGCAATAATATTTGGAACATCATCTTTCTTAGAAATTAGATTTGCACTTCCACAATAGGGACATTTCTGGGGGTCTTTTTGTAAAATTTCTTCTCGGCAATCATTACATTTCATTATCAGTGAATCTGGTCTTTCACTAACTTTATTCTTTTTAGAGGCTTCAGACATTTTTGCTCCCTGCATTCTTAACTATTCTAACTATTCTTTTTTATCAGCTATTATATGTTAACTTTTTTTCTTCACAAACACTCCAAGAGTGCCACGTATTCTACTTACTGCAAAATAGAAGACGTAGCCGCATTGAAAACTTTATTAAAATCTCAAGGCATTTCTCTCTCCACTGATAAGGCTTAGAATGGTCAACCAAGTCAAGGTCAGACAGCAAAGATATATGACCTAGAACTTAAAGAAGCAAGCCTTATTCAGCAGAACAAGGGCGGTCGTCGTCTAGTCTGGTTTAGGACATTAGCCTTCCAAGCTAATGATCCCGGGTTCAAATCCCGGCGACCGCACCATTATCATAACAAAAATAAGCTATATACTGCTGTTTTGGGCACCTGCAACTGCGTTCTGCCAAACTCCGATACGGTTTACTTACCTTGCGCAGTATGGCAATTCATCCTTTGCCTTGTGATGTTTTACGCATTCTTCGCAATTGCTGTGGCGCTCACAATCTTTTTTGGGACAAGGACAATTCGGAGCGGACATAACAAAAAGTTACGCCAACATCAATAATATTCTTTATTGTATTTACATCCCGAAAGCGCATTGACACTTTTCTGAAACGCTTAATTCGCCAGCAGTCAACCTCTGATTCCACGAACAATTCAGCCTTTAAATAAGGGGGTATAGACTGTTCCGAGAAGCTAGAGGAGCAATTCAGCGAAAAGGTGAAAAGGGACGATGATGACCTATGATTTTAATGGTGATGTCAGATGAGTGAAGTAAATTTAGCTACAATACAGTTGAATGGAGAAAAGCAGAGTTTCGTATTAGCCAAGAAGGACTTTAAGACTGGAAGCAGAGGTTACCATGCACAGGGAAAAATGCAGATTGGAGGAAAAGGCTACCAAATCAACATCTTGTGCGTGGAAATAGGTTCAAAACCGAAAGAAAAACCAAAGTGACAAGCTGCCTCATGCTCAGCGCCATTTCTCAAGGAAACCCGTTGCTTTCGCGCTCAGCGTTCTTCTGGAGCTATCCAGCTGCCTTTCAACAAACGCAAGCACTTTTTTCTTTTCTTTTTCTTCGATTTGGTCGAAAAACAAGTCAAACGTCCCAATCGCGTTTTCAGCAATGACCCTTTTGCATTCTTCTGTTAAGTGTGGATTCACAGAAACATTCTCAACCTTCAGAAGCTCAGCCGTAATTCTAGGGATAAAATAGGGTTTTGCTAAAGCGATTTTCCCGGAATTGCCGACCGTGTTAGCCACAGTAACCATGTACTCGTTGCTCAAAAAGCTGTAGTACTTCTCGAATACGGCATCAAACTTCTGTTCCCTGTCAACCTTGGCTAAATTTGCGATTATAGCCATAGCGTTCCACGTTAGAATTCTGTACTTGCTGTCCAGAAGACCTATGAACGCATCCATATACGGGTACAGCTTCTCTGGTTGCTCCGCACTCAAATCCATCAACACTTTCGCGCAGCCATACCGAACTGCCGCTTTCGGTGAACACGTACCCTCAAGCAGCACAGGAAGCAAATCAAAATCTTGCTTAACCCGTTGTCGCAATCCATCTTTCGTCAAAGTCTTGTCTGCAAGTTTCATCAACAACTCATTGTCCATAAGCAAACCTGCCCTGCTGAAAATCTTTAAGCGTCCTGCGGTTAAAACTTTTTCGAGGTCACAACCCGCTTATAATTTTCCAGAAATCCCTGTAAATTTCATCAAGACCCTGAGCAACAAAGTCTGGTTTTTGACCGCTCTCACCGAGCTCTTTGAGCGAGAAGAACTGGGAAGGAACGAAAACCGTTTTTAATCCTGCTGCTTGAGCACCCTTAATGTCTTCTAAAGGGCTGTCTCCGATGAAAACCGCCTCCTCAGCCTTAACCTGCAACTTTCCTAAAGCGTCTTGGAAGATCCGCGTGTGAGGCTTTCTCCACCCGCTTTCGTCTGAAACCAAAACAGCGTTGAAAAACTGGTTTATGCCCAGCTTTCTGAGGCTTCCGTAAACCACAGGCGCATAAGTGAAGTTCGAGACTAAACCAAGCTTGCAGTGCTCCTTTATCCTTCTGAGCAGCTTTTTGGCGTATGGTCTAAGCTCAAGAGACTCCACGTACCGTTGGAAGAAAACGTTCAACGCAACTTTAATTCGAAAGTCTTCTGGACTCACGGCGCATCCGAGATTGCTCAGCGCTTCGCAAACCCAAACCGCATTCGTCACCTCCCTAAACTGCTCATACCGCACTGCACGGTACTTCTCATGAGCCTGCGTGTAGGCTTCCAAAAACTCCTCCAAGCCCGTTTCGAACCCTGCATCTGATAGCGCCTTGTGCAGTGTTCTCTGTGAAGCATCCATGTTGTAGTAGCTGGCGTTCACCAACGTGCCAATATAATCCACTATCACCGCTTTAACGCGTACCACTTTCAGCTTCTCCTTTGTTATCTGTAATCTTTTTTTGCAATTTTTATTTTAGCGTAATAAAACTTACTTATATGTTTCATTTATTCCAATAGTTGAAGTCAGATGTCGATTCACGACTATTTGCATGAAAAGGCTGCAGAATCTCGGCATAACGAGACAATAGCCTACATCATGTTTCTGGCTGGTTCAGTGTTCTTCGTAAGCGGTATTCTATCCTCGCTGGTTATGAGCCGAGAAACCAGCTGGTTCCTATTCATTCCGTACATCGCAGACTTCACTGAAGCAATGTTTCTGGAGCTATCATTCCTCCTAGTTGGCCTTTTCCTCATTGTTGCCAGCATAGGATCAGGACTGCACTACTATCGCGCCAGAAACTGGTACCTAAAAGAACTATCCAAAGCCAAAGACGCAGCGAACCTCATGAGCCCACAGCCAATGCGAATCACACGACCCATTTCTGCACCCAAAACCCGAACTGCTTCAAAACGGACAAAAGCAGCTAAATAAACGCGTACACTCCGCATTTCTGCTCGAGATGCAACGTCTCTTTATTGTGCAATGTTGTTTGCGGCTACCTTTCTGACCCTTTGGGCAATCGCGGTATCGCCAAGTTTCGCTACGTCGCCAATAGCCTCTTCCACCTTAAGGTCATAGGGGATTCCCGCCAGAAACTTTACGCCGAGTTTTTCCGTCTCCTGCTCAATGTTTTTTGCCCTGTTCATTTTCATGTTTTCCACAACGCCGATTATTGGAACCTTCAATTCCTGCAGTAAACGGACCTGTTTCTTCACGGTTTCAAAAGCCAAACGCGAAGGTGTGGTCACTATCAAGAACTCTATGCGCTTCACCAGCCTTACAAGGTCGAGCACTGCGTCGCTTATGCCTGGTGGCATGTCAAGGACGAGAAAATCCAGTTCACCCCACTGCGTTACAGCGAGCAACTCGATTAAAGCGTTTGAAATGTCTGTTCCTCGCAGTGGCGCGGCGTGGTCGCCGGAAAATTGGATAAGCGACATGTACGCTAAGCCTTTAACGACTGGTGGGACTATGCCTTTGTCCTCTTTCGGCTGGGCATCTTTGACGCCCATAATCAGGTGAGTTGAGGGACTTGTGAAGTCCAAATCAAAAAGCCCGACTTTGCAGCCTCTTTGAGCCAGCTCCAACGCGAGCGTGGTTGCCACGAGGCTTTTGCCTACTCCGCCTTTTCCGCTTGAAACAGCAATAATCCTGTTTATTCGCTTTAGCCTTTCGTTTATCACGGTTGTCCGCGGGTCCATCGTGCTCATCGTACTCCTTTTATGTTTTCAAGCCAGACGCCGCGTCCTTCGCTGATTTCAAAGTCTGGACTGCCGCATTTCGGGCACTTGATGTACGCGTGCGCTACTTCAGGAACGAAGTGTATAGCCTCTGCGGTATCCTCGTCCAGTTTGCTTTTGCTGAAAAGCCAAATGTGCTCGCAGACTCGGCATTTGAGCGTTGTCTTCGCCGTTGAAATGCGGAACTTTGCGTTTTTGAAGCTAGCTGGCTTAAGCTGCGAAAGCGCAAAACGGAATATATCCCGTTCCACCTGCTGCAACTCGCCAATCTTGATGTCCACTTCTCTGATTTCACGCAGTTTCTCTTTTTCCGCAATCTGCTGCGCAGCTGTGATCACTGCTTCAGCTAAAGCCCATTCATGCATAAACAGCCTAAAGGATTAGCGGTTTAAAAGAATATTGCAAGGACTCGGCGGGAGCACATATTTGACCTATTGGAAAAACAAATTGGTTGTTTCTTGTTCTTGTTTGTTATTTTTTGTTCTTTTTGTTTTTTTTGGTTGCTGTCGGCTGCGTTTTAGTGGTGCGTTGTTGCAGAGCTGCTCGAGGATACTGCCCCTTTCCCCTTTAAATGGTTTGATTTGCTCCTTGGCGGTCGCTGTGTTTTCAACATGCTTTTGGTTGTGGAAAGCGCCAATACGGGTAGACCCCTATCGTTTTGGCAGCCCCTAGCCCCTCTACAGGTTTCTGCAATGATTGGCTATTAGGATTCAAATATGCTGGTTAAACTGTTAGAATTCGCTGGCGCGTTTTATTTTGGTTTTCCGAACCACTTCAGAAACCACCTGAATAAATTTCAATTACACTTCTCTATGAGTTGTTTAATCAACTTAATTATTCCGTCCATCGATTCTTTAGGCCAGTTTGGATCGTTTTCACATATCCACAATGCCTGTTCAAGGTTTTTCTTTGCAGTTTCTTTTTCACCGAGTGCCAAGTTAATTTGACCTAACCACATGAAATGATTATAATGTCCCGTTGGATCCAATTGCGTTAGGAATTCACAGTAGAGTTTCGCGTTTTGTACATCGTTTGTTTGCATACAGTAGACAAAAAGTGAGTATAGCGCCTGACGTATGTTTTCTTTAATGAGCACGTGCTCGGTTGGGTTTCGTGGTGGATCGGGTATTTGCCTAACATATCCTTCGCCCTTAAATGTGGGTCGTCCGAGAAAAAGTTCTATTGATGTTTTATCAGCTTTGATTTTACGGACAAATCCATTATTCTTATCTTTTCCTTTTTCCAGAAAATGGGATCTGTCCAAAGTAATGTAAATCTTGTCAGTGTCTGTTTTGAATATCTTGTCAATTAGGTCATAGCGTGAATCTTCAATGGACATCCAATAACAGTTTCCGTTTGGTTCATCATAAACAATAAGAAAGACAGGGTTAGGTTTCATTAGCCAATACATGATTGTTGGCTTCTTAATTCTCTGTCCCCAGTTTTCATCAAAGTGCTCTGTTCCTTTCGCTTGCACGTAAAACTCGTTCGTTGGAGTTTTATTTTCTAACAATTCACAATAGAAATCAAGTCCTATGTCTTGATTTACGATTTTTCTTGCAAGGGAAAAATAGGATAAGCGGTTTTGTATTTCGGTTTCACCGATGGTTCCTAATTGGCTCTCCCATGGGACTCTTACAATATGTACCAAAGCATTAACCCCCTTCAATTATGATTTGCGGTCTTAGTATAAAGTTATTTTACGTTCTTTTATGACACATCCAAGGTTGTCGGATTTAAACCCGGGATCGTAAGCTTGGAAGACATAAATCGTCGATTGAAGACTTGGCGTAATTTGGCTGGTAAGAGTTATTAACTAAAAATGTGTTTAGCATAAGCTATGCCAGACAAAGTCCATTGTGCTCATATTCTTGTAAAGTCTGAGAGCGAAGCCAAAGTTGTGTTGGAGCGGTTGAAGAAGGGTGAGAAGTTCGGGAATGTTGCTCGGGCTGTTTCTCGTTGTCCTTCTGGGAAGAAGGGTGGCGACCTTGGGACGTTCACGCGGGGTAAGATGGTTAAGGAGTTTGAGACTGCTGCGTTTGCGCTTCAGAAGGGCGAGGTTTCGGGTGTTGTGAAGACGCAGTTTGGATGCCACATCATCAAGCGGTTAGATTAGGCTTGCCCGTCTGCTCCGCCGATTTTTTGGAGGCCCTTCTTGCTTCCTTTTTTACATTTATATCCGACGCGTAACACAGACTAGACGTAGAGAACTTGTTATGCCAAATAAACCCTGCAAGCGCACCGAGGGAGGCTAAATGACTCAACAGCAAACCCAAATAAAAATAAGTGGAATGCACTGCGCCGCCTGCGCCCAAACAATCCAAAAAGCGCTCTCAAAAGCGGAAGGCGTAACAAAAGCACGGGTGAATCTAACAACAGAAACCGCTTATGTCGAGTACGACGACGAATACACGGATGAAGAGAAGCTGAAAGAGATCATCAGAAACACGGGTTACGACGTACCTGAAGAACTTGAGACGGCTACGCTGCGGATTGGAGGAATGACGTGTGCATCCTGCGCCCAAATTATCGCCAAAGAGCTAAGGAAGACAGACGGCGTTAAAGACGCCAACGTTAATATGGCGACTGAAAAGGCAACTGTAAGCTTCTACCCGGCAAAAACAAGCTACGCAAAAATCAAAAAAGCAGTAGAGGACACCGGCTATCAGGTTCTCGGAAGAGAAGACAAGAAAGCAAGGTTTGAGGAAGAAGCACTCAAGGAACAGCAAACCTTAGCAGCCGCCAAGAAAAAAGCCATCATCGCATGGGCACTCACCATACCCATCGTGTTCTGGATGATCCCAGACATGTTCTTCGGCGTGGCTTGGCCTAACGCCACCGTTTTCAACATAGGCATGATCGCACTCGCCGCGCCAGTTCTCTTCATTCCAGGCTGGACCACGTACCGGTCAGCCGCTAAAGCCATCTGGCACCGCAACGCCAACATGGACGTGCTGATTATGCTGGGCACGCTGGCGTCTTTCCTAACTGGACCCCCCTCGTTCTTTGCGCCGTTAGCCAACTACGCTGGAGTAGGCGCAATGATAATGTCTTTTCACCTTACAGGACGGTACATCGAAGCCAAAGCGAAGGGACGAGCCTCGCAAGCCATACGGCGACTTCTGGAGTTGGAGGCTAAGACCGCGCGAATCCTCAGAGACGGCAAAGAAGTCGAAGTTCCCATCGACGAAGTAGAAGAGGGTGACCTGATGATAGTGCGCCCCGGAGAAAAAATCCCAACCGACGGCGCAGTGGTAGACGGCGAAAGCGGCGTTGACGAGTCAATGGCTACAGGCGAGTCCATGCCCGTGCAGAAAAAGCTTGGAGACAACGTTATCGGAGCTACAATCAACCAGCGCGGGCTCCTGAAAGTCAAGGCAACTAAGGTCGGAGAGGAAACATTCCTTTCCCAGGTCATAAAAATGGTGGAGGAAGCTCAAGGGTCGAAGGTGCCCATCCAAGAATTCGCAGACCGCGTAACAAGCTACTTCGTCCCAACCGTGCTGACCTTAGCGCTGTTAACGCTTGTCTTGTGGCTGGCGTTTCCAACGGTCATAGGCAGCGTCGGCGTCTGGGCAAGCCAGTTCTTGCCATGGGTTGACCCAACACTCGGCGTAGCCTCACTGGCTATATTCGCCACGGTGGCAACACTTGTCATCGCATGTCCCTGCGCTCTCGGACTGGCAACCCCCACGGTTCTTATGGTTGGAAGCGGCATGGGCGCTGAAAACGGCGTCCTCATCAGACGCGGAGAAGCAATCCAAACCCTCAAAGACGTCAAAGTGATAGTTTTCGACAAAACAGGCACAATAACCAAGGGGCAACCCGAAGTGACGGACACGATTCCAGCGGAAGGTTTCAGCGAAAAAGAAGTTTTGAGGCTTGCAGCCAGCGTCGAGAAAGGCTCCGAACACCCGCTCGCGGAAGCCATCATCAGGAAGGCGGAAGCGGAAGGGCTTGAACTGCACGAGCTGAAGCGGTTCGAGGCGGTAACGGGCAGAGGAATAAAAGCCGAGATCGAAGGGCAAAACGCTGTGTTGGTCGGCAATAGGAAACTCATGGACGAAGCCGAAATCAATTACAGCGGCTTGGAGCCAGAGCTTAAACGGCTGGAGGACGAAGCAAAAACCGCTATGCTCATCGCCGAAAACGGCAAGTGCATAGGCATAGTTGCAGAAGCCGACACCCTCAAGGAGGACTCCGTACAGGCTATCGCGGAGCTGGAAAAGCTAGGGCTCCAGACGGCAATGCTAACGGGCGATAACAGGCGAACCGCAGAAGCAATAGCGCGGAAAGTCGGCACTTCAAAAGTGTTGGCTGAGGTGCTTCCAGACAAGAAAGTAGCTGAAATTCGAAGGCTTCAGGAAGAGGTTGGGCTTGTGGCCATGGTCGGCGATGGCATAAACGATGCGCCTGCGCTCACCCAAGCAAACGTGGGCATTGCGATAGGCACGGGAACTGACATAGCTATCGAAGCCGGAGACGTTGTGCTCGTGAGAGGCAACCTGTCAGACGTGGTTAAAGCTGTGAAGCTGTCTCGCGCCACTTTCCGGAAGATAAAGCAGAACCTGTTTTGGGCTTTCTTCTACAACATGGTCATGATCCCGTTCGCCATGCTGGGTCTTGCCCATCCAGTGATCGCTGAGGCGGCTATGGCGATTAGTTCGGTAACTGTGGTTACAAACGCAAACCTTTTGAGGCGCATGAAAGTGCGACCAGACTATCAAATGGAGGTGAAATGATGGCGAAAGATCTTGTCTGTGGAATGGACGTAGACGAAAAAACCGCGCAATACAAGGCGACGTACAAGGGAAAAACCTATTACTTCTGCGCGCCGGGATGCAAGAAAATGTTCGAGGCAAACCCTGAAGAATACGTTGGCGGCTCCGCGGGGCATTCAGGTCACGGCTGCTGCTGCGGAGGCCACTGATAAACGCTGCGCTCAATGCTTAGGCAGCATTTTTCTCTTTTAATTTTCGGGCTTTATCTTTTTCTAGGGCTTTTTCAACTTCTTCGCGTATGGTGAAGCCGCCGATGTGTAAGATGGGTTCTTTCGTTTCTGGGTCTGTGACCATGGTCGCTGTGCATGGGTAACTGTGATGCGCCTTGGCGATGGCATCGTACAAAACGTCTTTTTTGGTGGAAACGCCAGCCAGTTTTCTGGCTACGTACCATGTGGAGCCGCATGGGGCGCTTCGCCTGACAGCTGCGTACTCGATGACTTCGTCTTTGCCGATTTTCATGGTTGAAATCTCCAGTAGCGGACGCCCCACTTTCGTCTCTTCAATGAACCTTGCGATGGTGGGCTTGTCTTTTTCAGGTTCAAGCGTGCAGAAGGGTTTCGGGAACGCGCATTCAAGCCCGAGTTCCCGGCATTTCTCTTCCAGCTGCTTCTTTATGCCCATGGGAACCTCTTGCCAATCCTCTATGGGCGCGATTAACGCTTTGATTCCAGCGTTCTTTATGTGCTGAGGCAACTCCAGCAGCAGGTCTTTGTGCAGTCCAGACGCCAAGCAGACGTCGGCTTTCGGCAGCTTCCGGGGCATGTATTCTTCGGGGTTGTCGATGAACGCGGGCAGCTCCGCGGAGTCGGGCAGTTGGATGGCGGCGCGGACGTTGCGCACGAAGCTGTAGACGTTGTATTTGCAGGATTCGCAGTAGAGCCCGCAGGACTGGCAGAAGCAGGGGTCGTTTATGAGGTTTCGGATTATGCGTTCCATGAAGTCTTTGCTGTAGACGAAGACTAACGAGACGCCTTCTTTGTTGCTTGTTTGACTCATGCTTAACTTCTCCTAAAACGCTCCGAGAAGCACGTGTTCCGCGAACAAATCCTCGTTGAACGCGCCCACGAACTCTATTTTCTCGTTAATTATTACTTTTGGGACGCCCATGACTGCGTATTTCTGGGCGAGCTGCGGGAATTCGCTGCCGTCTATGACATCTGCACGTATCAGGTCGCTTTCAACAGCCAACTTGTGCGCAACTGCCGCAGCCACGGGACAGTGATGACAAGTTAAACTTACGAAGACTTGAATGTGCACAGGTGCCTTGACTTCGGCGAGAATTGCTTTTGTCTTGTCCGCGAGGTCTGTTTTGCCCTTTGAGACGTTGATGACGGCTTCTATCAGGGTCTGCAGCTCGTACCCGTAAGGTATCCCGTAGATTCTCACGCCGTAATCTTTTTCGCCGATAATCGCAAGAGCGGGAATCTTGTCAACGCCGTATTCCTTGGCTTTCTGGGCGTCAGCCACAAAATCGTAAACTTCAGCCGTGATTTTGTCGTTCAAAGTTGCCATTTCTTGGACCAGTTGCCGCGTGTCAGCGCAGAACCGGCATTCGATTTCTTGGGTGAACATCAAGATTTTCACTGGTTTCTCCAGTTTCTCTTTGAACTCTTTTTTGAGCATTTCCTTCTTGTCGTCAGGTATCAAACCCATTTTGTCTAACCTCCAAAACGCCGCTTGTTAATTCTCAAGGCAGGGCTAATCAAAATACTTGTTTTCCTCACATATTATCTTTATGAGTGCTTTCCATGTTTTGCCCGTTCCCGCGGTGCGGTGGACGAAACCCATATAAGAGGTTGTGAGTATGGA
>JAFGNM010000083.1 GCA_016927015.1 Candidatus Bathyarchaeota archaeon
AAGGGAAAATAAGGGGCTGAAAAGGTCTCTGGACGGGAAAAGATACAATTAACCTGCAAAAGGTTTCATCTTTTCTCTTATCTCCTTTAGTTTCCGCCCAGAGCCTCAGCAAACCCTCCATCTACAACCTCAATTCTCCACGCACATGGTACACTTTGGCGGGAACTCTTTTGTCCTGCCCTGCAAAATGAGCTTGCACATGAAGCATAAGTAGATGTTGCATTTCGGGCAGTGCTTGTATCCTCCACCGATAGGCTTACCGCATGCGTCACAGGGTCTTGCTAAGAGGTCGGTCATCCCCTTTCATAATTTTTTAGTAAAAAAGTTTGCAAGTGTCTTATTCTGCTCAGAAAGCAAGGTTTACAATCGAGGGGAAATTACTTGAGTGCGGGAGCCTGCCACCCCGAAGACAAAGCAGTCTCTCACCGTCTCACTGGATTTCTAAAACAAACCTGTCGCCTTTGCAGCGCCCTCACTAAATCAGAGTTCAACCCGTGTTCCAAGCTATTTATAGAGGGGGTATAACAAAAAAATTGCGGATCAGTTTCAAAACTATTTTTCTTCTGGTGGTTTCTCCCACAACTCCAGTCTCTGCTTCTTGAACTCGGTGCGTTTCTTCTGCAGATACTTGTAAACCGTGTGGTGCTGACTTCCGTTAATAAGCATTTGCACTGCGTTTCTCGCAACGTCAACCCGCTCAAAAGTGCCGATGAACCCAATTGTGTGCCCGTAAACAACCACGCTGGCATCAGTCAACTCTTCAATCAGCTTACGCGTTTTACCGTTCGCCCCGATAATTCGACCTTTAACGCGTTTAATGTCGGATTCAGACTTGCCAAACACGGCACGTAAATCTATGAAGTCAAATATGTCATCTTCGTTGCGAAGCAAGCGGAATGCGTGTTCAGGCGAGAAACCTCTGCCGATGGCAGTTACCGTATCCTTAGCCTTAAACAGCACTGAAGGATCAGTTGCCTTCTCTGAAAGCACAATCGTCACACCGCCAGATTCGCTTTCAATCTCAAGCTCAACCGTAAACTTTTCTTCGATTCTCTGTTTTACTTTTCCGTCTGGACCTACTAGAACGCCAACGCGTTCTTTGGGGATTCTAACGAACATGTTTGGCTTCGACATTTTAACCAACAACTTTCTTGTAAACTTCGTCAACTGAAAGAACTTTGACGCCTAACCGACTAAAGAACCTATTCACGTTTGTTATGTCTCTGCGCAGGAAGAACTCAGCCATGGAATGCGAAGTGGGAACAGCCTGCGCCACATCAAAAATCACAGGTTTGCCTTTCCACATCATAATGTTGTACTCGCTTAAATCGCCATGCACAAGGTCTGCTTTTTTGTAAAGCCGCTCCACATAAGTCAGCAAAACCGCGTAAACTTTCTCAGGGTCACTTGGTGCTTGCTCCTTCAGCGAAGGTGCATTAACGCCGTCTTTTCCGATGAACTCCATCACCAGCACGTTGTTTTTCACTGCGATGGGGTTGGGCACTCGCACTTTCGCTTGGGAAGCCTGCTCCAAGTTCCTGAATTCTTTTTGAGCCCAAGTGAAAATCAGCGATCGTGTGTCGCGCTTGACGCCTTTGAACCTGTAATCGCCTTCAATGTATTTGAGCATGCCCTTTTTGAACTCAGCAGAAGACGTCAAATAGATTTTCACGGCCATCTCTTTGCCTTCCTTGTTCTTGCCCCAGTAGACTCTGGCTTCTTTGCCTGCGTTCACAACGCCGTGGACTTCGTACAGCACACCGCTGTTCAAGAACTGGTAGATAACCATGAATGTGGCTTGGTCGAAAACCTCTTCTACCGTGGCTCTTTCAGACGAGAAGTCGTGTACGAGCATCTTGTCTCTTCTTTCGACTGTTTTTTCTTGGTGGGCTAGTTTTTTCTGAGCTCTTCTCGACATGCGTGTTCATCATGCTATTCTTTGCGAAGTATTTAAAACCACTTGACCAGAGTTACTTCGTGGAAAACGGAGTGGTTTAAGTGGAAACTGGAAAAAACTTGAGTTCTGACTTAATTGCGCCTTGCGGAATGAACTGCGCACTTTGCGCCAACTACCTGGCGTTGGTGAACGACTTGAAAAGCAAGGGCATCAAAATACCTTATTGCATAGGCTGTAGGGGGAGAAACAAGAAATGTGCTTTCATGAAAAAATCTTGCTCCAGATTACTGAAGGGTGAAGTGGATTTCTGTTTTGAATGCCCTGATTTCCCCTGTGACCAGATGAAAACCCTTGACGCCAGATACAAATCCCGCTACAAAATGAGCATGATAGACAATTCACGGTTCATGAAAGAACATGGGATGCAGAAATTTCTGGAAGAACAGAAAAAAACGTGGAAATGCCCAGCTTGCGGCGAACTGATTTCCTGCCATAACGGACTCTGCTTCAATTGTGAATTAGAAAAGTTGAGAAGTAAAAAGCAAAAATACCGATGGGATGAATAAGCAGCATTACATTTTTAGGACGCCTTTTCTGCGGAGATTTTCGGCTTGCGCGTGCGTGTAACGCCATGTTACATCACCGCGTTTGTCGCTTTGAAAATCCCATGGCGAAACGATTACAATGTCGCCTTCTCGGATCCAAACGCGTCTTTTCATTTTGCCGCGAATGCGGCAGAGCCGTTCTTTGCCGTCTTGGCACTTAACGAGAATACGGTCGAAACCGAGTAGTTTTACTACTACGCCTAGAACTTCGCCTTGTGAGGGGTAAACCATTTCGCTGATTGCGCCTTCGCTTAACACTTTCTTCTTACCCAAGCACAGACCTCGAGGTTTCGCTCAAAAAAAGATTGGTTAGCTTCCTTAAAAGCATGTTTGTTCAAACGCGCTGGAGTGAAAAGGGTTAGCTGTCAAATTGAAGTGGTTCTTCAAGAAATTGTGGTGTTCACTGTGCTGTATGGCTGGCTAAGCTTAAATTTTAACATGAATAATATGTGCATACAAAAGGGAGAGTTGATTTGACGTGTCGTACGTTTTTAACATTCCGTTTCGAAATAACGCCAAGCTGAAGCATGTTATGGATAAGGTTAAGGAAGATGTGAAGTTGCAGAGTTACTGGAAATGTGCGAATGTTATGGCTATTGATCGTATGGGCTATACGGATCATGGTCCTACGCACGTGAAAATAGTTGCTAACTTGGCGCTTAAGCTGCTGCGTATACTTATGGATAAGCAGGTTAAGCCTGGTATAGTTAGGTGTTACGGCATGAAGAATGAGGATGCTGAAGTTGTGGTGGTTCTGGGTTCGATTTTTCACGATTTGGGCATGGTCGTCATACGGCATGACCATGAGAAGTACAGTGTGCTTCTTGCTTTGGAGTTCATTGAAAGGTGTTTGACTCCGATATACTCTGAAGAGGAACGTGCGATAATTAGCTCTGAAGTGATGCATGCGATAGTGTCTCATGAGCAGCCTAATGAGCCTTTGACGGTGGAAGCGGGCATAGTTAGCATAGCTGATGCGTTAGACATGGAAGCGGGAAGAGCGAGGATTCCGTTTGAGGCGGGAAAGGTGGATATTCACGCGGTTTCAGCGCTTTCCATCGAGAAAGTAGAGGTTATTGAGGGCGAAAAAAAGCCGATTACCATCAAGATAACGATGTCAAATTCTGCAGGGGTTTTCCAGATAGATGAGCTGCTGAAGCCGAGAATTGAAAATTCAGGTCTTCAGGAATACTTTCATGTGATTGCGGAGATAACTGGAGCAGAAGAAAGGAAAATAATCGAAAGATTCGAAATCTGAAAAGCACTTCAGTTGCCTGTTGTGCAATTTTTTGTCTATACCCCCCTTTATATAGAAAGGTTATATAGTTCTGAAAAGCGCCAATACGGGTAGACCCCCTATAGGTTTCTGCATACTACTTCCATTAGGCTCCAAATATGATGGCTTGTCAAGAAATGTTGACTAAGGCTTAGTCAAGGAATCTTGACAAAAACGCTTTAATTGCGGGGGACACCCTAGTATAACATCAGGGATACGCATGAGAAGAATCTTGGCTCTGCTGTTCGCCTTCTTTTTGGCAGCGTCATGCGTAATGGCGGCTAAGCCCGTGTTTTCCTCAACTGACGCAGCCGAAGACACATGGGCAACCAAAGAGCCAATGCACCAAGCAAGAGCTGGCCTAGGCGTTGCTACAGTGAACGGCAAAATCTACGCCATCGGAGGCACAACCGCAAGCGGACAGTCTCCCCCAGAAATTCCTGGCGGCGGATTTGTAGGGACAAACGAGGAGTACGACCCAGCAACCGACACTTGGACTTACAAGGCGTCTATGCCTACTCCAAGAGACTATTTTGCCATAGCCGCCTACGGAAACAAAATTTACTGCATAGGCGGAGCCGCCGGCTTCAGCTTTGACGAAGGACTGCATTCTTATTTCTACATTACGTCTGGGGTAAACGAGGTGTATGATACAGTTACGGATATGTGGGAAACCAAAACGCCATGTCCAAACGTGGGAATGAAATGCCAAGCTCACGTGGTGAACGGGAAAATCTACGTTATGGACGGGTCGATGCCGTACGTTTATGACCCAGAAAATGATTCGTGGGCTACCAAAACTCG
>JAFGNM010000084.1 GCA_016927015.1 Candidatus Bathyarchaeota archaeon
AATAAATGTCTATCTGCAGGCTGCTTCCATATCAGAAAATTCTTTTTAAAGATAACGGCGAGAACACTGAAAAATAGAACAAAGTAGCTTTGAAAAACCTCAACTGACAACGCTCTCATGTTGGGAATTAGAAACAACAGCATAAGCAATGCGAGATAGGGATAGGTAAGGAAGGCGACAACAGTTAAGACTAAGAAAGAGACAAAGAAGAAGGGGCTGAATAAATACGTAAATACGTTAGTCAATATTACTCGTTTACCATAGTTTAAGCGCCCCCGTAAGAACAGCGACAGATATTTACTAAATACTCTTATCAGCTGGTTTCCACGTCGAATTTTAATTCCGAAACGTTCCGTCCACTTCAATGGGAAAGTGGTGAAGAAAGCGGCTTCAGGTATTAAAAGGGCACCGGTTGCGCTTTCAGCTAATTTTATCACTGTACCGCAGTCATCGGATCCAGTCTTGTAAGGATCAAAAGAGGCAAGGTCATCTCTTCTGTACGCGCTGAACCCACCTTCAAAAAGGGGTGTAAAACCCAGTTTTGATTCACCGAGTTTTGCATAATTCATCGACTTTAAATAACGCTCTTCGTTTTTCACAATTTCAGAATGTTCACAATTCAACAAGAGCTTGGGACCTGAAATCGCGCCTACTTTTGGGTCAGACATATATGGGACGGATTTTCGCAGTATATCATTTGGATAGAAACAGTCAGCATCTGAAACTATGATTAATTCGCCGTTAGCATGACTTAAAGCCGAATTTAGAGCAGCAGATTTGCCTTCTCTTTTAGTTTCCTTTAAAACTTTTATGTTAAGTTCTTGATAGCGCTGAGCAAAATCAGCTGCTACATCGAATGTATTATCAGTTGAATTGCTATCTACGATTATTAGTTGTAGTAATTCTTTTGGATAATCGAGTTTCCTCAAATTTTCGAGTTTAAAGCGAATCACATCTGATTCGTTGTATGTAGGAACTAAAATGGTAACTTTGGGCAAGTAACTTTTGTCAATTTTCAGTCGCCAAGGCTTTATGGCGGCGCGTCTAAGTAAGGCGAAGTTTATTCCTAAAATTCCGAAAGATAATAAACCAAATATGACCCATAATAATATGACAAACATAAATTAAACACCCATTTTGGAGCTATGGAGCGGATTTTCACCGATGTTAACGGTTCTTCAGTCGTAGCTTGTTTTTACCGTAAAAGCTGTAGACTTTTAAAACATGCAGTCATTTTCAAGTAAGGCTAACAAAACATTTATGACAAGGAAAGACGCCAACTCTTTCTTCTTCTGAAGAAACTGATGGATTTTTCGCAACAGAAAACATACAATAGCCTATTCTATTATTTAATTTGCTGTCGCAGAATGCTTCAGTCTTCTTTTTCCAAAAACTCGGTAATGCGTTTGAGAGGTCCTTTTTGCTTGCTTGATAGGATCTATACCTTACCTTTAGACTTCGTTAATATGGCTTCCTTCGAAGTGAAGAAACATCGTGCTCCACAGAGGCTTTGAAGAAACCTAAGGGCCATGCAGTAAATATGAAAGTAAAGTAAGCAGGCAGCAGAAATACAGACTTGCGACCGGTTAGTCTATAGGCAGCAGGAATCTGCAGAACTCCTGCCATGAAGCCAGCAATAGGGTTCATCTTGTAAACAGAGAATATTTTTCGGTTTTTGCAATAGAGATAATAGCTCCCCTGACCCCTCCAAAAATATCTATTCCATAGAGTTTTCCAGCTTCCATTTCTTACTTCACAACAAAAAGTAGGGCTTTGAGCAAGAAGCCATCCAGCAACGCTTACCCTGTAGGCGGCGTCTTGGTCTTCTCCGCACCCCTTTAAGGCATTGTCGAACCCTCCTACTTGTCTAATGGCTTCAACACGAAAAATTGCACCCCCAGTCCCTGGCAATTTTGACTTTTGCATCCCTAATTCTCGGGATTTTGCATCATCAACTATACGAGGAATTAACTGCAAAGTCGCAACTATTTTTCCAGGTCCCTTAATCAAAAGTCTCGTTTTGGCAATTCCCACCTTCGGATTTTGCTCCATAAACTCAACCTGCTGCCTTACATTATCAGAAGGCAATATCATGTCACCATCTAACCATAGAATATATTTTCCCGCAGCATTATCGACTACCGTATTCCTTGCTGGACTCAGTCCTCGCCATTCTGTAGAAAAAACTTTTGTAGACACATCAATTCTAGAAACATACTCATTTATTATGGATAGAGTAGCATCTTCACTCCCGTCATCAACAAAAATAATCTCCATTAGATAATGCGGAAAATCCTGGCCAACTACACTTTCTATAGCCTCACGAAGAGTAGACTCGCTATTTTTAACACATATCCCAATAGTCACAACTGGCACCATGATATTTCAATCCTGCTTTATGTGAATACCTTTCTTCTTATTAAGACTCATAAAACGCCAAACTTTATTGGAAGAATTTGAATGTTTCTTTTGCGTGTTTTTCTTTTGATATGCCTATAGAAACGCCTTTGATGTTAGGAAGAGTCTGAATATAATCAGCAGCTTCTGCCGGGCTAATATAGCCTGCAGCCAATATACTGATGGCGATTACGTTAGGTGCGGGGAGCATTTCGAGGGTTTTTTCGCATTCTTTCATTGACGGCGTCATTTGGAAACCAGCTTTATTGAATGGAGCAGCGATAACCACGTTTTCCAAGTTTATTCCCCAATCAACAAATTTGTTCACCAAGAAAGAAAAGTTGCCGGTGTTGAATCCAGGAGTTATATTGCGCTTTTTCAGGAAATCAACATAGGATTTAAACACCCAATCCAAATCTAAAGCTAAAGTCATGTCCGTAATCAACTGATGAAGCATAAGCGAATCCACGTTTGCCTTTCTACTCGCGAAAGATTTCACTCTGGAAATTTCATAAGACAAATAAGTCTTCAGAAAGTGGGCAGGTTCCCCTGTCAGAACCCCATTTAGACCGTAACCTATTGCAGCAAAATTGCGAGATTTAAGCATATCCCACCCAAACCTTTTAACTAAACTAGGAATACCACCAAGTTGCGTAGCCAACCTAACATACTCAAACGCATAAGGAACAATAGCGCAAAGGTGCAGACAATCAAGCGAACCCCGTTCATCAAGTTCTTTAAGAATTGAAAGGGTGGTTTCACTGACAGAAAACATAAAACCATTAGCACCATTATCCAATGCCATCTGTATCAAAGCAGCAGCATATTTTGGATCACTTGGATCTTCACGTCTATTTCGAGCTCGCTCTTGCGACAGATGGCTTATATTATGAAACGGATTATCGCCAACTAACAACAGCTTTTCATTCACCTTAACCAAGATGTCGGGCCCTCCGTTGTATCGCTTCAATCATGAAATCGACCTTCGCAGCTGTTTCAAAACTTGGTTCTGCAGCCAAATTTTTCTGCACTGAGTTAACGAAATAAGCGCTTTCGCGGAAGTATTCGGGGTTGCCTAACCAAAATGAGACATCATCATTAAGATCAGGTCTGTACCATGTCGTAACTTCGCCAGTGCTATTCTTAAAACTGACTTTATCGTCATTTACTTCAATCAATCCTTTAGAGCCTGAAATTGACAGCGCAACTTCGGGCATTCGATAGCCTTCAGCGCACCAAGAAACAGAAAAATCGCCTTTCAATCCACCAGATTTTCTGTGGACAGTAAAATTAACAGAATCCTCGGCGCCCTCACCAGTTAAAGACTCAACCATAGCAGAATCAATTTTGACGTCACCGAAAAACCATAAAGCCAGGTCTATTGCATATGAGCCTAAATCTTTGAGAACACCGCCTCGAGCTATGGAAACCTGCGGATTATCATTTATGCCACAGAAATCTGATGAAAAAGCGCTAATTGTAAAGGATTCAAGTTCACCGATGGCGTTTTCAGAAAGAAGTTCTTTGGCTTTCAAAAAAGTAACCATAAACCTTCTGAGGTACCCGACCATGGTTACGTTACAGGTTTGCTTCGCCAACGTGCATATTTCCTTTGACTCGGAATGGGTAGCCGTTAAAGGTTTTTCAACGAACAGGTTTCGTGCCAACCGCTCTTGACACACCAGCTTGGCAACACTAAAATGTGATGGAATAGGAGTCGTAACGTAAACAGCATCAAGGTCTAAACCAGAAAAATCAGTGACATCCCCTACAATAGGAACGCGCCGAATTATCTTTTCAAGCAATTTGCGAGTAAAAGAGTTTTTTTCGCATATTGCCACCAATTGGACATCAGGAATTACATTCAGGATACTGGCATGTAACAGACCCATCTTGCCAAGACCGACAACTCCCACTCTTAATTTTTGTTTATCCACTGCGCTTCACAGTCCTTTTTCTTTAAACATTTTTGTGACAGATTAATGTACCCTCAGAGCAGAAATGCCGCAACAGCATCTGCAACTCCCATCTTACCCAGCTCCGAGATTTCATCCCCTGAGAAAAATTTTGATCCATAAGATACTCCAAGACTTTTTGCTTGCAGAAACAGGTTCTCTAACATGTAACCAACTTCCCAAAGAGCGCGACCTGTTTGCTCATTGCGACATAGGATAATCCCGGCATCAGCCCCATCCAGTTGTGAGGCTAAATTCACATTTCTTAGAAAACTGACATCGTGAGTGGGATTACCCATTATGTGAACTTCAGAATCTCCGTAAAGACGCCATTTTAAGTAACGCAATCCCCTTTTCAGCGGCTTATTCAATGGATAAACTTCCGTCCAGTTTACGTATCGAAAAAGTTTGCCATCTTTCACAAGGTAAACATCAGTATATCCTTGTCCATGCGCCCATGTGGGAATAGTCAACCCCCAAGGACTGGAACCAACGTAGTGTGGAGTTCGCCCTTTAGCCGCCCAAAGCAATTGGGAAATTTCTTTCTCCTGAGCAGATACACCAGATCGGTAGTACAAAGTCAACCGCTCTAGCTCTGGAAGACATTCCACTTCACTATCTCTCACTGGCGCACCAAGATTCTTGCCCACCATGAAGGGCTTTTCAGGTCCAGGAGCCTTTGTAGTAAATTGCCCAGTTTCGTAAGAATCCACTATTTCCATAATTAAAAACGAAGCAGTAGCGGTTTTATCCTCATAATCAGTTCCGTTTATGCCTTGGTTATGGATACACGTGCCCACACCCAGAGCCGCGCAGCTTAGATATACTGCCTCATGCTGCATACCGCTCTCAACATGGAGCATTCGCTCCTTAAAAGGGTCTTTTTGCTTTTTAAAGCCAAGGAACAGGTAGTTGTCCTTAAACCAGAATTCCAGTTTTCCATCAGAATACTGGGGAACCTTGCAACAATTGATTATGCTTTTGAGCATCTCTTGGGACGGTTGAACGTTTTTGAAAGTTCCCCAATGCCTTTTCTTTGAACCTCCTTCAACGTCGCTTGAACAACGTGAATTAAGAACCTTTTCAACAGAAACGATTTCCTTAGGCATCTAAAAGCTCACCTCTGAAGCTAGTTCTGCTGGTCAAAGAAGACTTCAAACCAAAGTTCCAAGTTTAAAATTCTCCAAATTAAGTCGTTATAAAACATTCTGTCAAAACGTTTCACAGATCCATTGCAAAAACGATCATACATTCTCAATACTGCTTGTTGATTAAAGTATCCTCTGCCACAGAATTCTTTTGATTCAAAGATTTCTCTAATTTCTTTTTCCAAATACACCAGCCATTCCATTGGCACAGGTGTACCCAGCTTCCCTCGCCTCTTCCTGATGGCTTCTGGAATAATGCCTTTCATGGCGCTTCTCAGGACGTACTTAGTCCAGCCGTTATTGATCCTTTGGCTTGCGGGGAGACTAAACATGTATTCTACCAGCCTATAATCCAAGAACGGATAGCGCATTTCAACAGAGAAAGCCGATGCAGCCCGGTCACCAAATTGAAGATGATCAAGCAACAAAGTCCGAGTAACTTCGTTTAAAAGAAAATCGTTTAAAGATTCAACTGTATACAACGTTTCATTTGGATTGTTGGCTGCCGCAAACTCCGGAGCAAAAAACCGCTCAACTGTCGATTCACGTTTTTCACTCAGATTAAGGAGCGCACTAAAGTCAACATCATTGAATGTTTTGAAAATTTTATGTTGAGGTAAGGTTGCAAGCAGTTCCTTTAAAAGCGGCAATAATCTTCTCCTTTTCCAGAGTTCTTTATAGTAAATCATGCGTTCCTCGCCATGTCCCCCTAAGGCTTCGTCTGGCCCCTGACCACTAAATGTTACCCGCACTTTACTTCTTGCGGCTCTGGATACGCACCAGTACACGTAATAGTTGAAGACGGGTACAGGCTCATCCATATGGTAAACGAAACTCTTAATGTCGTCCCACTGTCCTTTAATAGAGGGATATAAATAGTCTATTCTGCCATTTACAGACCGCGCAACCTCATCTGCATAGGCTTTTTCATCTGCCAAATTATTAGGATAAACCGCTGAAAGTAATACTTGGTGCGCACGGGTGTCTCCCGAAAAATCAGACTTCAGCACCCTATCTGTGAGACAAGCAACCGAAGAGGAGTCAAGTCCACCGCTGAGAAAAGTGCCAATCAGCATATCTTCTGGAAGCCTAATTCTGATTGATTCTCGGAAAAGTTCGAGAAATCTAGAACTGTAGTCGGAGGTTTTCTCGTCTTTTACTGCAGTAGATCTTGAAGAGTTAATTGGACTCCAATATTCCTGAACTACAACATTATTCTGATTCACTAATACGTAATGAGCAGGCAAAAGCTCTTTTATTCCCTCAAAGAAAGTATCGCCTTTATGACCGCGTATACCTTTTAATAAATACTCATGAATTACCTCGTCATTAGGCTTTCTTGGAACCAAAGGATCAACAAAAAATGCTTTAATCTCTGAAGAGACGAGAAAACGGTTAGAATCATCAAGATGACAGTAATATAACGGTCTAACACCAAGTTTATCTCTAGCTAAAAACAAAAGCTTCTTTTTGGAGTCCCACAGGCAAAAAGCAAAATCTCCATTAAATTCTTCTAAACAATTTAAGCCTGCCTCCTCGTAGGCGTGAATTACCAACTCCGCCGAAGATATTGACCGAAATTTATGACTCTTATCTAGCTTCTTCGCTAACGTTTCAAAGTTGTAGATTGCGCCATCAAACGTAATCCAGACTGTTTCATCCTCATTAGATAATGGTTGATGCGCCCTCTGTGATTCGTGTATAAACAGCGCTCTATGTCCAAGTGCGATATTCTTACTTGGCGCGTACGCTCCTTCATCATCTGGACCTCTATGTTTCAGACGCTTGCACATTTCTTTTACAATATTTTCAGCGTTATTGCCTTTTACCGCACAGATACCGCCCAAAGGCATTCCCCCATACTTGAATATGCACCTGATTTGTTGAATTTATCTATAGTGTTGGTGAAAACACAAGGTATGAAATAAATCATCAAGATTCAGCGATAAACTTGGGTCTCTATTTGCCACTTGGGAAGATAAGTATTGATTAGAACTTTCCATTTTTTCTCGCTTCGATCTAAATCCATCCTTATTGTTGGAAAGCGTATCCTCTCAAATTCGACTTTCTGGAACCCCGCTTTCTTAAGCAGTTTAAGAACCCCG
The DNA here is from genome assembly GCA_016927015.1 of Candidatus Bathyarchaeota archaeon. Classification (GTDB taxonomy): domain Archaea; phylum Thermoproteota; class Bathyarchaeia; order Bathyarchaeales; family Bathycorpusculaceae; genus SG8-32-3. The sequence goes on from JAFGNM010000084.1 coordinate 7,606, forward strand.
TCATCGCGCAACTGCCACTTGTGCCCGCCGTAATTGATTTTGCCGGCTCCTGTCAGCTTCCTTTTCCACTTAAGAGCAGAAGACCAACGCATATTAAGCAAATTGTGAATCGTCTTCTTGATTAACATAGTATCCGTCGGGTAAATACACACTAATATGCCTTCTTGTCTAAATATTCGCTTAACTTCCCTAAAGAAAACAAATGGACTCTCCAAATGTTCTAGCGAATGTTTCGAGTACACCGTGCCAAATGCCTCAGTCTTGAAGGGCAAATGATGTGCTTCCCCAACGACAAAGGTTTTGCCTCTTCCATAATAAAACAGATCGAGATTTACATCGCCCTTGGGCACGTCACCGCACCCTACGTCTAGAAATTCCACGTGCTTCTACATCCAGACACTCTATGAATAGTCAGGATATAAGTTAACTCAGACTGCGCTATTTTCCGATAGGGCAAGCATGAACGCATTTCGAGTTGCACGGACCATAAGTCCATTTAAGCGTCACAGGATTCATTATCAAATCATAACATCGGCACTTGTCTCCAATCCACATGTAGCGGTCACTTTCTTTCTTAAAAGCGCCATATTTGCAAGCTTTTATGCATTCAGTGCAGTCCTTACAGACATCCACATCCAACGGTTCATCACATTCTAGGGAGGCGTCGGTTACAATGCAAGCTAACACGTTTAATGGACCAAGTTTCGGGTTAACAATAAAATTCCCCTTTCCCATAACGCCGAGACCAGCCAGATAGGCAACCAATTTGAAGGACAAGACTCCTGTCCACCCGTGAGACTCAATAACTGCGTTGAATCCTTTCTGCTGAAGAAAGTCTTTAACAGCGTCAATACAGCCTTTTGCTTGTTTTCGGCGCCACTTTGTTTCATCTTTCAGGCTTATGAAGGTTAAACTGAAATCAGGACCCCAATTGTACACGTAGTCTCTATCCTCGTTGAGGCTTCGCCCGCAAGCCAGCATTATTACATTTTTTGAAGTTTTCAAGATATCTGAAGGTCTATGACCAGGTAAAGATTCGTGTTCCAGTTTTTCTGCTGAAGCAACCCCTACTAGCTCAGCTCCAGTTTCCAGAGCCAATTTTTTAATATCATCAGTCAAATTTTTTGCAGCCATTTCCATCACATAAACAGTTAATTTTTCAATTTTTGTGTTGGGTTTATAATTTAGTGGTGAGTACATTTTATTAGTATGGTTGGTATTAAAGTTACGGTCGGATGGTTAAAAAATGCTTTACAGTTGCTCAGCATCTGCAGCGAAGAAAGAAAGAAACATGAAATACTACTATATTATACATGGTCACGGAAATGACGCGGTTGTTCCAGACAAATCCGACATAGACCTTTATAATAATGGGGTAATCACAAAGAAAGGATTTGAATTAAACTACGGGATTAAGCTTAGACGAGATGAGGCTTACAATTGGATGGAACGAGTCTCGGCGGAAGCAGGCCATGAAGATGTAATTCTGGTAGGAGGAGAAGAAGGAGGAGAAAAGAGCTATCGAATGATGCTGGCTGAGATGATGTCTAGCATGTTCGGCGGGAAGATGAAATTTCGATACGGAGGAGACTTAAAATAAACCAGTTTTCAGTTGCTTATTCGGGGAAAAGCTCCTTCATTTTTTAGTCTTTTTTTCGCTAGGCTTAATTGTTTTTTTAAGCAGTGTTCCCGCGCAGTTTTGTCCGTTTTGTGTTAAAAAGCATATACAGGAACCTATTTTTTTGAATCCGTTTTTTTCGAATACGTGTTCAGAGATCTTTCTAAACATGTTCTTCGTGTTGACTCCAGCATACGCTTCAGTGAAGCTGTTTTTCTTTATATATTCTATGGCTTCTTTGGTAACTTTTGTTGCTACGCCTTGAGAACGATATTCTGGCAGAATATACAGCTTTGATATCCAAACACCTGAAACCTGACTTACCCGGTCATTTAGACAGCCGTTGAACTCAGGTTTTCGCTCTCCAGGAACATACGAGATGTCTTTATAGCTGATACTTACGGCTCCGATAACGACTCCGTTCTTTTCTGCGACCAGAACATCTTCACTACATAATAGACAGTCAAATTTGCAATTTGAATATGGAGGCATCTTCAGAAGAGACTCGCAATCCTTCGTAGTAGCAAGCCGTACAGTTACAGGATTCACTTACATTACCGCCCAGTTTTTGCTACAAAAAGCTGTTAACCAACGTATTATTGAGGTGGTCATTTAAAAACATCTATGTTTTTACGTGAAAGGACACTCATTCACAACCAAGAACAGACTGAGCACAAGCTAAGACATTATCAAACCTTGTTTGAAGGCTAATGTTTGAGGAAAGAGGCCCGTTCCTCCGCAGGTAAGCAACCCACTGTTCACTTGTCTCCTTCAAACCGACGTTTACAGCGTAATCCACGATACATGGATAAAGGTTCATGACAGCGGCGATATTTTCCAGAAGCCCGAGATTCCGAGCCAACAACGAAAAGTTGGCTGCTCGCCTCACTTCACTTTGCTTCATAGACAAAGCTTTAAGATTTTGAATCTGCTCTTCGCTTCTCGCGCCCGAACCCATGCAGAATTGTTTCTTCTTCTCCTCAAGCTCGTCTATTGCACGCTGAACCGCCGCCGCTTTTTCTTGTAAGCCAGCTTCAACTTGGGCATATTGTGAAAAGTCAAATGTTCCTGAAAGTTTCCTGAAAAGCATTAAAGCCTCTAATTGTCCAACTCCAAAATAAACATCTCTTGGACGCCATACAACAACCGGCGGAAAGGTAATGTTCAAATTTTCAGCGACAAACTGTGCTTGTTTCAGGTATTCAGTTCCTCCGACACCACCAATGTAACAATCTACTCCAAGTCCATGAAAGAGCACAAGCGGCATAGAAAGGCTTCTAGCAGATAGCCTAGAGGCAATTGCAGATAATTGCGGCGCATGTTTGGAGCCTAAATCAAACATGTGTTCTTTTCCGCAGCGAATACATTGGCCTTGACCAATCAGAGACACGTCTTTCTGTTCTGCCTTCAACCTTGCTTTGCTTCCGCAACTGCAGTGATACCAGAAGGGAACAGTTTTGAACTCCTCTTCTTGAACTCCTCTTGAGTTATCTGTGGACGCCGTTGCTTCCTTGACATATTGGGAGTACTTATCGAAATTGGAAAGCAGAAAGCAAAACTCAGGCTCAAAAAACTGTTGACACTCTGAAAATCTAGAGAAAAGCGTGTCGTAACCCCAGATGTCATTCACAATTTTTGATGTTGTAAAAGAGTTAAAGTCAGCATAGTTCTCAGCCCGTTCATACGCTTCCTCGACAAGTGCCCAGAAATCCTTAAAGCGTCCAGTAAACTCGGCTTTTTCTGCATCAAATTTAAGTCCAAAAGACTTGCATTCTCGGCTAATCGAACTAAAATTTCTGTCCATCCATTTCTCGATTTCGTTTCGCCAATTGTCCAAAAGGTTTCTGGAAGGCTTTGCAACTTTGTTAATCATCAGCTTCTCAGGCATGTCGAAACGCAGTTCAAGTAAACCGTTTTTTCTATCCACGTCGGGAAGAAGCGCCGACCTCACCCATCTATCGTCAGTGAAATCCTGATCGGCAATTCCGAAGAAGCTGACGACTGGAATCATCAACCTTTCAGAAAGCTTCTGCGCTAAGACATGATTCAATGTGGCTTTACGAATAACGCCACTGTAAGCAAAAAGGTTCGGCTGATGAGCAGTCATGAGAAGGAGACAGGAACTGCTTTGGAGGTTCTTGATTGCTTCCTCAACGCTTGGAGTTAATGTGCCACATTCCACATGGAACTTGTGAATAGTTTTTGCCAGTTGGTTTCGACGTTCACTAATACTGGATTGATTTTTCTTGTCAAGTGACTTATGGTAAAAGTCAGCACAAGCGTCGGCTAACTTCTCGAAATTCTCATACGAAAAATATGAGGCGGTACTTGCAGCTTTGCTTGTTAAAAACATGAAATCATCCTTCTTCAAGCTGATGAAAGTTAGACTTAAATCAGGGTCCAATTGTACATGTAGCACGCTACTGTGAAATGTTGTCCTCGATTTCTAAAAGGAACTTACCTACTTCAAACGCTTCAGCTAGATTTACTCCAGCTTGAAAGCCTCTGTATCTGGCAAGTCCTTCCGCAGCATTAGACACTTGAGGAAACTTTGCTCGTTTATAGTCGATGTTGTTTCCTCTGAAGTACACTTTGGAAACCTGCGAGCCAAATGCTTTCAACGCTTCCAGTTTGATGTCAAAGGTTAAGGTTACGTCTACAAAAAGTTGAGGTATGAAGTCTTTTAGCGCAGCAGGCGACTCGTACAAAAGCACCTTGTTCACGTTTCTAGCAGCAGATAACACCGCCATACCCGAGTTTCTATGATCTTGATGGCAATCCTTGTAGCTATGCGCAAAAATTATATCGGGTTTTATCTCATTGATGAAATGTTCAATTGTCATAATGGTCTCAATCCCATCGGTAATCATTGTGTCGGGCAAGTTACCAAAGAACAACTTATCCGCGCACAGGGTTCCTGCAGATTCTGCACATTCTTTCTCGCGAACACGTGGGTCTCCAGAAGCTTCGCCACTAGTCAAAACAAGGAGATATACTTCGTGGCCTTTGTTCTTGAACAACGCCAAAGTTCCTCCACAGCCCAGTTCAATATCGTCGGGATGTGCACCTACTGCTAGAATTTTCATGTTATTTCACTCTCGCGATTTTAATGCTTCTTTTTTAGAAATATAACAGTTATTTTCAGTTTCGGAATATATAATATTCAAACAGTCTAATAGATGGAATAAAGGTGGTTTTCTATTTCTGAAGGGCACTTATAACACAAGCAGCAGTCGTATTTAGATCATCATTTGAGTGCGCCGCAGAAAGGAAACATGTCTCAAACTGGGATGGAGGGATAAAAACGCCTTTTTCCAACAACTTCTTGTGGTATTTCATGAATTTATTTGTGTCTGATGTTTTCACCGTTGCATAATCACACACGGGGGTTTCTGTGAAGAATAGTTGAAACATAGACGCTAAATTGTTGACTTGTACTTTCAAGTTGCAGTCACGTACCGTCTTTTTTAAGGGAGTTATAATTGCCTCGCAATTCTTTTCCATTTTGGCGTAGAAGTCTTTTCCGCTGTCACGTAAGAATTTTAAAGTAGCCAGCGCGGCGACTACGCTTACTGGGTTTCCGCTGTAGGTTCCAGCTTGATAGACCTTACCCGCTGGCGCAATCATTTTCATGATTTCTTCTTTGCCGGCAAAAGCTGCAATTGGGAAGCCTCCGCCCAATACTTTTCCAAGCGTTGTCAGGTCAGGCGTCACGCCGTAGTATTCTTGGGCGCCTCCAAGCGCCAGTCTGAATCCCGTAATGACCTCGTCAAAAATCAGGACTATGCCATAATTTTCAGTTAATTCTCTGAGCGTTTCCAAGAACCCTGTTTTTGGCAGAACCAAGCCTATGTTGCCGATGACGGGTTCAACAATTACTGCGGCTAAATCGTCTTTGTTCTCTTTAACTGCTTTTTCAAATTTTTCTGCGTAATTAAACGGTACCACGATGGTATTTCGGGCCGTTTCTTCTGGAATCCCGAGAGAGGTAGGCATACCGAAAGTGGTTGCGCCTGAACCTGCTTTCACTAATACGTAATCGTGCGCACCGTGGTAGCAGCCTTCAAACTTTAGGATTTTCTTCTCTCCCGTGTATCCTCGTGCCGCTCTTATGGCGCTCATTGTTGCTTCTCCGCCCGTGCTGACTAGGCGAACCATTTCAGCTGAGGGAACAACGTTACATATCAATTCAGCCAGTTCAACTTCTTGTTCTGTCGGAGTTCCAAACAGCGAGCCATTTTCTAGTTGTGCTGCGACGGCGTCAATGATTTTAGGATACGTATGCCCAAGGATTAGGGGTCCGTATGCCAAGCAGTAGTCTATGTACTCTTTGCCGTCAACATCGAATAGGCGTGAGCCTTTTGCGCGTTCAGTGAAGAAAGGATACGGCTGAAACGCTCTAACAGGGCTGTTCACTCCGCCGGGCATTAGCGTTTTTGCTTTCTCAAACAACTCTTCAGATTTAGTCAATTTTCCAACCCCAGTTTGGAATCGCTTAGACGGTCATGTTGAACTTCAAGTCGTTGTACCGTTCATGGTACGTAAAATCGCCGATTGCATCGTTATAGATCCAGAGTTCAAAGATCAAGTTTCCGAAAAACCTGCTTTTCTCGGAATCCCAAGTTGTTGAATACCCGTTGAGATTCAAAGCGGCACCATTAAACATCATTTGATTGAAAATGACTTGTGAATTGTTCTCGTCGTATGAATAGTCAAATGAGAAAGTCACGGGTAACTCCCATGCTTCTTTGTCGGCGACTATGAAGTTGACGCTGTGAAGGGGTGGCAAGCTGCTTGGTGTGCGAGCGAAAGTGTCAGGGGCTGATTGGTTCTGGTTGCGGAATTTCACTTGGACAACGTAATAGGCGCAGTGACCTAAATGATTGGAGGTTCCCAAGAACACCTTATAGTTTTCGTTAAGTGTAATATTAGACGGGTAGTTCTCAGCAGTATGCTCTGGACCGAGAAGCCACATTTCAGTGAAGAATTCCGTCTGGGGATAAACCAGAAGCCGTTGCAGCGCAGGGGAAGCCACGAGCAACGCTAGAATTGCAGTGACGCAAAGTAGAAGTACTTTATACCCTTGGAGATTCACTTACATGCGCCTCAGTTGTGTCATATTTCTTCTTCAAAAAAAGCCAAGCTGCAAAGCCAGCAACTATAACCGCGAAAGTGCCGATTATAGAGCCAACTACGTTGATTAAATAGTCTTGGTTCTGCTGTTGCGTTGCAGTTTCTCTCAAAGTGTTTGCCTCTCCAATGAAGTTGTTGAGAGTGTTTTGGCTTTGAATTGCAAGATTAAGTGCCGCGTCAAAGTCGCTTGCGGTGTAAGCGGATTCCGCTTGTGAAAGCAGCGAGCCTGCTTCGTTAAGAGTGCCTACGAGTACGGTGATGTTGGCGCCAGCGGCTTCCGCGTCTTTAGCTGCACTGTAACAATCTACAATAGTGCCTTTGGCTGAAGAGATTGCTGCTGCGGCAGCTCCTTGGTCTGCCCAAACTGGCGAAGCGACTACAGTAACAAATAGCAGTAGAAGTATAACTAGTGTAATAGGTATCTTGGAACGCAACATCTGCAGGTTTTCTCCATCCAACAAGCTTCAATCTGTTACTTAATACGAGCAGACGGTGATAAGCTTGTTTATTTGTTTGAGCACAGCTCTTCTAGATTTTTCTTTTTGCTGTCAACATCGTTGAGGCGCTTCTCTATGCTCTTATGGGTTTTGGAATAGTCCTTGTAGGCCTCAAGGAAATCTTGCCCTTTTGATGTAAGCACGTAGCATTGCTCTGCGGTCTCGAAGCTTATCAAAGAAGCCTCAGTTATATCTCTCAGGTATCTCTGTAAAACTTTGTAGCTCAGGTTTGCTTGGTACATTATCTGCGTTTTTTTAGCGTTTTGGCTGACCACGTGCAGAATGTCCGCTATGATATCCAATCTACCTCTATAGTTTACCAAACTCAGTTCCTCAGAAATTACTTCTTCAAACGAAAAATGAAACCAGAAAGAGAAAAACGCGAAAATAGGTAATAATACCTAGACTACAGGTGCAGCCAGCCTCTGCCGCCTTTTTTAGGCTGCTGCTTCTCCTTCTTCTCAGCATGATAAAACTCAGCGCGCCTCTTCCTCCGTGGCTGCTGGTTTGTGATGTTAACTTTGATGAATTTGTTCCAGCCGCCAATTTGAGGGGCAGGGGGAATGAATCTGTCTGCGTTTTCGATTTGGTGCTGCTCCAGGATTTCTTTGAAGTTCAGCGCCTTGAAATTGCGTGTTGCGTGAATTATTGTGCCTTTCTCAATGAAGAGGTCGCAATAGTTAGCCGTTGCTATGCCTTCAGCTCTTACCTTGTCGTCTACGCGTTCCTGCCACAGCTTTTTCCATTGCACTCGGAGTTCGTCAACCGTTTCTTTTTGAGACAGACTCATCTTTATAAAATCCCTCCCTGACAGGAGTGGATGAGAATATTTAATAGGTCAGCTATACCAGCTGTGATTTTGATTCTCTCCCTGCTCTCTTTCTCCTTTCGAAGCGTGTTATTTAAACAGCGCAGAATGAAACATCTATACATTTTATCTAGAACAATAATATACTTTTCTATAAAACGCGTTTTGGTCTTCTGAAACTGCCAGTTTTTTCTATAGACAAACGGTGTAGTTGTCGCTTTGGCTATTTCCAAGTTTTGGCTTCACGGGTTTTGCAATGTTTAAATTCTACTTTAGCCTTAACGAGGTGGAGGATAAGGTTATGAGTTCTATTCCAGTTAAGAATGTTTTTACGCAGGGTTTTTCCGCAGTTAACGAGAACGATTCAGTGTCTAAGTGTTTGGAGTTGTTTAAGAGGGAAATGCCGCCGGTTCTCGCTGTCTTGAATGCTAAAGGGAAATATGCTGGTGTCATAGCTAGGCGGTGGGTGATAAGGGCAAGGCTTGATCCTGCGGCAACGAAGGTTAAGAGTTTGATGCGGCCTGCGCCGAAGGTTTCGCCGGATGTTTCTTTAAGCAGAGCAGCTAAGTTGATGATTGAGAGTGGGGTTAGGCAGCTTCCGGTTTTTGAGAAAGCTAAGCTTTTGGGGTTTGTGACTGATGAGGATATTATTCATGGGGCTGTGACTCAGGAGTGGGGTAGCGTTGCGGTTGAGAAGATTATGACGAAGGCACCGCAGGTTATTGACGCGAACAGGTCTGTGGGTGCGGTGCTTAGCCTGTTTAGGGAGCAGGGTGTTTCGCATGTGCCGGTTATGGATGAGGGGAAGCTTGTGGGTGTTATTAGCATTCAGGATGTTATTGAGCAGGTTTTTCAGCCTCGGCAGCGGCAGACGTTGGGTGAGATTGTGGGGGAGAAGGTGCCGATGTTGAATATTCCTGCGAAGGGGATTATGGCGCATCCTGTGGTTACGGTTCAGCCTGGGGCTAGTTTGAAGGAGGCGGAGAAGATGATGCATGACCGTGATGTGTCGTGTTTGGTGGTGCTTTCGAAGGAGCGGTTGGTGGGTATTGTGACGAAGCTGGATTTTCTTGAGCCTATTTCTCAGTTGGAGGTTCCTGAACGGAAGCTTGCGGTTCAGTTTGGGGTGAAAGGGATAGTGGTTAATCCGGATCAGCAGGGGTTTATGATGGGTGAGTTTGAGTCTTTCGCGCGTAAGTACCGGGACGCGTTGGATTCGGGTACGCTTTTTGTTTACATTAAAACTCATGGCGCAAACCACCGGGGTGTGCCGCTTATTCATTGTCGTTTGCAGTTGAGGACGGCGAACGGTTCGTTCTTCAGTTCGGGTGAGGGTTTTGGGGTGGAGCCGACGTTTCGGGTGGCGTTGGACCGGCTTGACAAGCGTTTGCTTAGGAGCAAGGAGCTTTCGCATAATCCGAAGTATGCGCGGGATTACCTGCGGAAAATGGGCATTCAAGAGGGAGAATTCTAGGTTTACAGTGGTATGCGGTTGCCGTCGAAGCCCAGTTTTGATATGCCCAGTTCGTCTTTGACTTCGCGCAGTTGCTGAGAGTTGAAGACGGGTCCGTCTTTGCAGACGCGGTATTTGCCTATCATGCAGCTTCCACACAAGCCGATGCCGCAGCGCATTAGGCGTTCTAGGCTGGCTTCCATCTGGACGCCGTGTTTTTCTGTGAGGTTGAAGACTTGGCGGGTCATGGCTTCGGGTCCGCACGCGTAAACCATTTTGAACTTTTCTTTGCCTTCTTCGGCGAGGAGCGTTTCTAGCGGTTGGGTTGCGAGGCATTTGAGTCCGTAGGTGCCGTCTTCTGTGGCGGCGACTGGTTGTTCGGTGCATAGTGGGTCTAGTTGGTTTAGGAATAGGAGTTCGTTTTTGGTTTTTGCGCCTATGATGAAAGATAGGCGTTTTGTTTTGGTGGCAAGTTGTTTGGCTAGGAATAGGAGGGGTGCGGTTCCTGTTCCGCCGCCTACGAGGAGGACGTTGCCGTTGTTTTGGGTGAAGTGGTTTCCGAAAGGTCCGCGTACGCCTATGGTTTCGCCTTGTTTCATGTTGTGCAGGTGGCGTGTTGCGTCGCCTACGGCTTTTACGGTGACTGATACGCTGTTGCCTTCGGTGTTCATTATGCTGAGGGGGATTTCGTCTATTTGGGGTATCCAGAGCATGAGGAATTGTCCGGGTTTGGCTTTTGCGCACCGTGCGTCTTTGAAGGTGTAGGTTTTTGTTGTTTGGTTTTCGGTTTTCACGCTTGCGATGCGTGTGACGCGTAGGGTGTTAGTTGCGTTGAGCTTTGCCGACAATTTCTTTTATGCTCCTGTATTTTTTCTTTTTGAGGTAAGCGGTTATGCCGCGGTTTATGGTTTGGAAGACCGCTGGGTTTTTTTGGGCTAGGGCTGTGCCTATTTGGACGGCGGATGCGCCTGCGAGGATGAATTCGACGGCGTCTTTCCATGTGGTTATGCCGCCGCAGCCGATTATGGGCGTTTTTACTTTTTCGTAGATGTCGTAGACGCATCTGAGGGCTATGGGTTTCACGGCTGGTCCTGAGAGTCCGCCTCGCGTGTTGCTTAGGATTGGCAAAGCGGTTTCGGCGTCTATGGCTATGGCGCGGACGGTGTTTACGGCGGTTAGAGCGTCTGCTCCCGCCGCGGAGGCGGCTTGGGCTATTTCTACGATGTCTGTTACGTTTGGGGATAGCTTGACGATTACGGGCTTGCTGGTTGCTGCTTTGACTTGGCGTATGACTTGGGTGAGCAGCTTGGGGTTTTGCCCGATTTCTGAACCCGTTTCCTTCACGTGCGGGCATGAAACATTAAGCTCTACAGCGTCGGCGCCTGCCGTTGCGGCGGCTTTTGCCACTGCCGCGTATTCTTCGGCTGAGTAGCCGTAGACGCTTACGATAAAAGGAACTGTTAGAACGGTTTTTGCGTAGCGGATTTCGCTTGCGTACTCGGCTATGCCGGGGTTTGGAAGCCCCATGGCGTTTATGATTCCGCAGTTCGCTTGGACTACGGTTGGGTTTGGATAGCCCACGCGTGGCGTTAGCCCTACGGATTTGGTGACTACTGCGCCTGCACCTGCTTCGGCTATGCGCTGCAGAGATTCAGGGGAGTAACCTAAAATTCCAGAAGCCAACGCTGTGGGGTTTCTAAGTTCCAAACCAGCAAGGCGAGTGCTTAATGGGTTGCTGTTCAAACGCGCTTTTTCCCCTTTCTTTTTTAACCTTAAACGGTTAAGTCTATTCACCCTTTAAAAAGATAAAGCTTCGTAAAATCCTCCGCCTCCACTGTCCAGAAGCCTAAGAAAACACGAAACTAAAGCTAATAGCCTGCTAAGTTAGACCAATAACACTTTAGAATAACGCAAGCCATACATGGCAAATTTAATCTTGTTTCTCTTTGTTTTTCTGCCTTAAAATTAGCTTGCCTTTTCTGTCCTTAAACTCAATAAGCTTTTTCTGAGTAGTGAAGTACTTTCTCGCATCCTCCGAAAGTTTATCCAAAAATTCTTTGCTGTACTTCCCTTTTAACGTGTCAGAATCACTTTTCCAATATCGATATTTAACTCCGTATTCTTGCTTGTTTCTTTCAGCTAATTCATGCTTGCGTGAATCATCCTTATAGTAAAGACATAAAACATGCTCAGTGTGACCTCCTAAAAGCTTATCGTTGATTTTCGCATGATGAAATCCATGGTTTTGTATTTCATTAATAGCCAGTTCAATTAGCGTGTTTTTGTCGTCACAAAAGAACAAATATTTTCCAGTTATGCCATAGGTAAGTTTTTCCCTGCTGAGTAGCCAAAGTCAATATCCATCAAAAAGTTTTCTCACTTTTTGAGATATTTTTCGTACTCTCCAAAATCCTGTGTCCATTGACGCTGAGAACGCTTTTTCCAAACAATGAACGCGTTATTCACATGTTCCTCAAATTCCTTTTCAGAACAATTATTTACCTTACAGAAGTGTCTTATCACTTCATTGTAATCGAGTTTCCCCTCATCAGCAAGTATTCCAGTTAAACCGATGTGTTTTACATTGTGGCACATTCTACAGAGAAGAATGAACCCCTCAAGTTTCTGAACATTGGTTAGGTCATCATAATGCCATCTCTCATGTAAATTCATTGTTCCTTCAGTCTCGCCACAAATTTGACATTTTCTACCATTTTCTCTAATAATGTCTTCACGCAAACGGTTCCACACTTCTCTCGGTAACAGCCTGTAAAGTGAGGAGAACCACACAGTAGAAGGAACAAGTTCAGCCGTCAGTTTCATTTAAACTTACCCAAGTGATATAAGTTACTTGCGCGTATAATCTTTATGGGGGATTTAATGTACCGAATAATAGACATTGAAACTGAAAATACTGGCGCGGATGTAATGGAAGATAACAAACGAATTTTGTCAGTGCAGATAGGTGACGACACTAAACAAAACTTGTATTGGGCTGATTCAGGCGACCCGCGATGGACTTTAGAGAGTGCCAAGAACGAAATAGCATCGTTGTTATCTCAGGGAGTTGTTTTTGCCGGTTATAACATAAAAGGTTTTGACGTTCGGTTTCTAAAGCAATTTTTAAGCGTTGAAATACCTGAAACAAACATCTTTGACCTATGCCTATGTCAATCGCAAAGACTAATTAAGTTAACGGGTAAAAACAGACCACGTTTGGAAGATGCGTGTAGGGCTTGTGGTGTGAAAGTTACCCACAAACAAAAAATGAATGAGAAAGCTCAGAAGTATAAAGCTAATGAGACCTTCAAAAAACTAGCATTAACTAAGGCTAAGGAGTTAGTAAAAAATAAGGGGTGGAGTTTAGATTTTTCATATAATTACGTTCTTGATAAAATAGCTGGCGGTAACGCTATCTATGATGCATACTTGAAATTTGTTAAGAGTGGCGGACAAAAAAACACACTCTTTTATGAATACGCAATTGGCGATGTTATTTCTGAATACAACCTCCTTAAGGCGTTAGGGTACTGAACAAACTCAAAATGATGTGTGCTTTTCGATTAGGTTGAGGGGTTGGTTCAGAGTTGCCGTGGCATTAGGGTCTTTTGTGAATTTGTAAATTGGTGAATTTCGTTAGGGTTTTTGTGGTTGGGTTTGGTTTTTCTGGGTTTGTTGGGGGAACCTTGGTGTTGTTTGGTGGTTTGTTCCAACTGGTTTTCTGCGGAGGTGATAAATGCAGTAGCTGTTTAGCTTCCGCTGTTCGTTCAGCACTTCATTGGAAAGCCACTCAAGAACCAGCATATTTGGATCCTAATAGTGGTTGATTGCAGAAACCTATAGGGGACAGGTCACTATTGGCGTTTTCCGCAACCATTAGCATGTTGAAACCGCGAAACAAGCATACTTGCCGCCTAATAGCAGATCAATGCAGAAAACGTAGAGGGAGACTGCCAGTAATGGCGCTTTCAGCAACCAAAAACAGCCAAACCAAGCTAGAGCCTAGTCACTGTCTAAACCTTAAAACTAAAGCGTTCTGCCAAGAAATAAAGGGTTACAGGATTTTTTTCAGCGCAGCCTCAAGCTCTTCGAACCGCTTCACTACGGCGTCTGAGTGTATTACAATCCACGGACTCAAGCACTCCATTTCCGAAACCACTACAACCTGCTTTCCTTTGCGCTTGGCGTAAAACAGCTCCATGCACGCTCCCGCCGAAAGCCTAGGCAAATAAACAACCATAACATCGCAACGTTCAGCGTCATCCAAATCTCTTTGAACAAAGCCAGATGCAGGAACATTGGGCCACCAGCACTTCTCGTCGCTCTTGTAGAGGCTTTTTTCGCGGCGCCACGGATCAATCACATCAAAACCCAACTTCACACAGATTCCAGCAACAGTTTCCCTGTAGCCCTGATCGTCTTCCATGCCCAGAATGGGACCCGAAATAAACACTTTCTTCTTCATGACTGCACGCACAAACCTCACTAGTATTTAGCGCTGAGATACAACAGAACTGTCAACGCCACCAACTCAAATAAATCCGGCAACAAAGCAAATATTCCCAAACCAAACGCGCGGATACCAAAAACCCACATGAACAACGGATTCGCAGTAAGTGCCCTCAAAAGAAAAACCAAAGAGAATATAATCAACCCAAAAGTAAATTGCGACCGCGTCTTCCTGTAAATATCAACATACGTAGTCAACAGAAAAACCAGCAACGCCACATTAACCGTAGAAAGCACCGTTTGCGCTATATAAAAAAACTCAAAATCCCCCCGAATCTCCTCCAACGGCGGCAAACGCCTCTCCGGAAACTCCGCCGGCGCAAACGGAAACGAAAATGACGCCCAAAGCGCCGCTAACAGCGCTATTGCTACCAAAGTTACAGTTATTACTAACCAAATTTTTACGTTCTTATTCATACGGCTGTTCATTGTTTTTTCTCCTTTTTCTACTTTTTCCACATTCTATTCACAATTTCCTCGAAAAGCCCGTAATTCTCCTCCATAACTGGAGATAAGAAGTAGGTAATGCCATACCCTTCTCCCACGGTGGTAATTACCCTGTTTTTCTCAAGAACTTTAAGATGATGCCTTATCGTTCTATAATCCATTTCCAAATGGGTCGCTAATTGATTGGCATTTTGCGGAGTTTCCTTCAACGTCTCAATTATTTTAGCGCGAGTCGCGCCACCCCTAGTGCCTGCTATAAGCCAACCCAAGATGTATTTTAAACCCCGTGTATTAGCAGACACTGAAACTCATCTCATAGCAACCTATTTTCTTGTCAAACCAGTTTGCAAAGAAGTAAATATAATGTTTTATATTCTGCAGGTATCCAGAAAAACTGAACACTTCTGACACTCTAATCAAGTTTGTACAAATTTTGTAAAAAATTAGGGTGAGATTCTGGTATAATTTTGAAAAATTGTTTAATAACTCTCCATCGTTGATGGAGCAAAGACAACCAAGAAGGGAAATAACAATATCGGGCACCATGAAGCGCACACGTTTGCTACAGCCAAACAGTATCACAGCAAGCACATCTCCTCTCTCAAGTCTCTCTTTTTGGTTGTCCTTTTTTTGGGAATGTTTTGAAAGGTGAATTAATTGGGTGTCTTAACTAGAGCAGTCAGAAATATTTCGAGACGTAAAGTAAGAGCATTACTAGTTATTATCGCATTAGGATTTTGCATGGCAATTATGATTTCCATTCCAGCAGGCATCACAGCGAATCAAGCATCAACAGAGACTCTAACCCAGAACCTCAGCAACACAATCACTCAAACAGAAGCAACAATCAACCAAACACTAACACAAATAGACTGCACCCTATCCCCCAGCTTCGAGGGTTTCGGTTTTGAGCCTCCAAATACAGGGGATGCCAGCGGTTTTACGCCTCCTGATGGATCTTCCGGATTTGCGCCTGGAGATTTCGGTGGCGGTTCTATGCCTGGCCGGTTTGGCGGTGGTCCATTCGGCGGTGGGGGAACTACTGCCATGAATGAAACCCTCTATGAGGACATTAGCTCAATTGAAGGTGTTGCTGCTGTTGCATCGAGCCTGCAAGCGTCAGAAGGAACAGAACAGACAATGGAAATGATGGGGCGGAGTTTCACACGTTTCGTCCCAGACTACATAATCAAAGGTGTTCCATTAACTTCCGACCTTAGCGATAACTATCCAATTTTGCCAACGAATATTACTGCTGGAAGAAACCTGCAAGCAGGAGAAAGCGGAGTTGTGATCCTAAGTGAAAACAACACAGCATTCTTCAACGCTGGAGTAGGCGATACAATTGACATTCTGGACCAATCTTTTCAGGTGATAGGCATCTACGGGTCATCTGGCGTTGAGGACGTAATGACTCTTTACATGAACCTCTCTGACGCTCAGTCAGTGACTAACAATACTGGCTACATAACCAGCATCACAGTGTTCGCTGCTAGCAGTAACGTGGTGAGTACAGTAGCTAGCGACATAAGTTCCTTGCATCCAGAGCTTACAATAGTTACTGGTCAACAACGTCTAGACCAACTTGAGACTCTGCGGGACACCTATGAAGTACAGCTTGAAAATGCCTATGCCTCCCTTGCTCAAACACAGGCTGTTGCGGTTCAAGAAATAGTGATTGCAGTTGCGGCTACCAGCCTAATAGTCCTGTTCGTGATGCTGTACACTGTACGCGAAAGAACAAAAGAAATCGGCACGCTCAAGGCAATAGGCTTCAGCAACTTGAACATCATGAGCCAATTTATGCTTGAAGGCGTAATACTGAGCCTGATGGCAGGAGTAGTTGGCGTCGTGATAGGTGTTTTCGCTGCACCTGCCCTGTCAGGATTACTGCTTCCTGCTGTAAATGCTGGGTTCGGCGGCGCTTTTGCACGTGCAGCTGGCACGGTATCCTCCGTGTCAGGAGTTGTAACGCCTGAACTAGTATTAATCGCGCTTGGGGGTGCAGTGCTCTTGGGCGTTTTAGGCACCTTGTATCCTGCGTGGAGAGCATCCAGAACCAGTCCCATGGAGGCGTTGAGATATGAGTAATGTGGCATTGAAAACGGAAAAAATGGGCAGGGTCTATAAACTGGGAGGACGCCAAGTCCAAGCACTATCAGATGTTAATCTCGAGATTGAGAAAGGCGATTTCATTTCGATTATGGGTCCTTCTGGCTCTGGAAAAACCACGTTGCTGAACGTACTCGGCTGTCTCGACAAACCCACTCACGGCAAAGTACTCCTAGACGGCGTAGACATCACAAATGTAGCAGAGAGAAACCTCCACAAGACACGGAAGCACAAGATAGGTTTTGTATTCCAGACTTTCAATCTGATGCCTTGGCTGAATGCAGTGGAAAATGTGGAGCTTCCAATGGAAGGCACTGGAAAAACAAAGGAAGAAACGAGAAAACGCGCTGTCGAACTGCTAAATATGGTTGGGCTCTCAGAAAGGAAAGAACACAGACCCCAAAAACTAAGCGCAGGAGAACAACAACGCGTGGCGATTGCACGAGCTTTGGCAAACAACCCCGCCATAGTTTTGGCAGATGAAGTCACAGGGAACTTGGATGGAAAAACCAAACTCGAAATCATGAAACTCTTGGGCAAATTGAATGCGGAACAAGAAACTACAATCGTCATAGTTACCCATGACGGCCAAGTGGCTTCCATGGCAGGAAGAATACTATTCCTCTCAGACGGAAAACTGATTGCGAAAGAAAAACAGGGAACACACCAAAATAAATAAGCGCTGGAGACAAGAAAGAGTGACAATTGCAGCAACCGATCAAAAACTTGAACCGCGTCGCTTCTCGATTACTCTCATTGTAGTCATCATCGTAGTTAGCCTGATAGCGGGCGGCATCCTAGGTTACTCAATAAATACTTTTACCCTGTCAGGAAGAATAAGCGACCTGCAAAATCAAGTCTCAGCGCTTCAAGAGCAAGTTTCAAATTTTCAATCAACATCGAATGCAACAAACCAAAACAGCACCTACATAATGGGAGAGAATGCTTCGCTTGCCCCGTTATATGCGGAAGTTAAGGACGCCATAGTCGTAATCCGAGGGCTAACGCTACAATATGACGTTTTCCGCCGCCCCTACTATTCACAGGTGCAAGGGTCAGGTTTCGTCTACGATTATGAGGGACAAATGGTTGTCATCACAAACAATCATGTGGTGGAAGAAACCATCAATATCACTGTAACCTTCATAAACGGAAACGGACACGAAGCCGCAGTTCTCGGCTCAGACCCCTACGCAGACCTCGCAGTTCTTTCGACAAATGCGCCACAAAGCGAATACGAACCTCTTGAAATCGCGAGTTCATCAACATTAAATGTTGGTGATTCAGTGATAGCAGTCGGTGGTCCTTATGGACTAGCTGGGTCAATGACTACCGGCATAGTGAGCGCCCTAGGCAGAACAATAACTGCAGAAATGTCAGGCAGCAGTTATCCAATAGCCAACGTCATACAAATGAGCGCTCCTATAAATCCTGGCAACTCTGGGGGGCCACTTCTGAACTACCAAGGTCAAGTTGTCGGAATAACTACAGCCATTGTGAGCGACTCACAAGGAGTAGGTTTTGCAATCCCGTCTAGTACAGTGCTACGCGAGATTGAGTCCTTAATAACTGAAGGGTCTTTCAATCAGCACCCGTGGCTAGGCGCATCGGGAATAGATATGACTTATGAAATCGCAGAGACGATTGGTGTAGACGTAACCTATGGCTGGCTAATAGTGCAGGTAACAAGCGGTGGACCTGCTGATGCCGCAGGTCTTCAAGGAGGAACGCAGCAAGTCACAGTTGCCGGAGAATCAGTCATAATCGGAGGCGACATCATAATAGCACTAAGCGGAACAAGAATCAAGGGTATTGATGACCTTTCAACTTTTCTGGAAGAAAATGCCTTGCCCGACCAGTCAATCGATGTAACAATAATCAGAAACGGCGAAACTGTGATGCTACCGCTTACGCTTGGGACACGCCCATAGAAACTTTCGTTTGTTTACCTATGACCGCCCGAGGTACTCCAACATTTTCTCTGTATTATTCGTGGGAGGCATGCATGTCTGGTCGCGGCAAACGTACGCCGTGGCTTTACCCTCGATTTTCTCGTAGCCCAAACCAGCCTTCTCAGGTAGCCGCAGCGAAACCACTCTGTTCGGCAGATAACCCTTTTTCAAAGCGCTAAGCATACTCTGCATGCTGTCTTCCTTTGGGTCACCGACTAAAATAACGTTGTAGGCGGGTCCAACAGCAAAGTCCACTCCAATAAGCATAAACGTGTGCGCTGCAGGCGCTCTCTTCACGTCCTCAGAAAACACCCTGATTGTTTGACTGGCAAGCTCTCTATACTTTGCGTCTCCGGTCAAAAGCGCCAAACGCAACAGGTTCAGCAGCGCCACGGAATTACCTGAAGGCAACGCGCCATCATACACTTCCTTTCTTCTGGGAACCGCGTTCTCCGCGCCTTTCGCCGTGAAGTAGAAGCCACCATCCTTTTCGTCCCAAAACCGCAAGACCATAGTCTCGGTCAACTCCACCGCCGCCCGCAAATACGCCTCCCCAAAGCATGCCTCGTAAATTTCCACCAGCCCCCACACAAAAAAGGCATAATCATCAAGAAACCCCTCTATCGCCCTTTCACCTTTTGCGTAACGATGATACAACGTTCCGTTCTCATCCCTCATTTCCTCCAAGACAAAACCAGCGGCTTTAACTGCGGCTTGTAGGTACCGCGATTCTCTGAAAACGCTACTGGCTTTTGCCAAAGCGGCAATCATCAACCCAGTCCAGTCCACTAAAATCTTGTCGTCCTTAGCTGGGCGCACACGCTTTTCTCTTGCTTTGAAAAGCAAATTACAGATTCTTCCCAGCCTTAAAATAAGCTCGTCGACAGTCAACTGCGATTCTGAGGCAACCTGCTCCAGAGGTTTTGCGAAGTGAAGTATGTTTTCGCCGTTTCGCTTTCGACCTGCCTCCGCGTAGTTTCCAGCCGCTTTGACGCCGAACAACTTAACCGCCAAATCAGCATCTTCAGGCGGCAAGGTTTTTCTGATTTCCTCTTCAGTCCACAAGTAGAATTTGCCTTCCTCGCCTTCGCTGTCTGCATCTTCAGCCGCATAGAAGCCGCCCTCTGGCGAAGCCATATCTCTAAGCACGTACCTTAACGCTTCCTTAGCGGTTACTTTGAACTTGCCCGCGCCCGTGGCTTGAAACGCTTCCGTATAAGCCAGCGCCAACAACGCCTGGTCATACAGCATCTTTTCGAAATGCGGAACCAGCCACTCCGCGTCTGTTGAGTAACGGTGAAAACCGAAGCCTACTTGGTCAAAGATGCCGCCTGTGTGCATGGCTCGCAAGGTCTTCTCAGCCATTGCCAACGCGTTTTTCTCCTTGGTTCGGCTCCAGTACCTCAGCAGGAAAAGCAGGTTATGCGGTGTGGGAAACTTTGGGGCGCGCCCGAAGCCGCCGTTCTGCTCGTCAAAATTTAAGCTAAGTTTCTCGTAGGCGTCATCCAAAACGTCTTTTCCCAAATCGTCTCCCAGAGTTCTCTTCTCGAAGATTTCTATCCTGCGCTTGATGTCATTGCCCAAGTTTTCCAAGTCGGACCTACGCGTTTTCCAGATTTCCTCAATCTGCGGAATAAGATCAACCATTCCTACCAGACCGAATCTGCTGTTTTTGGGGATGTAGCTGGCTGCGAAGAACGGGTTTTTGTCCGGCGTCATTATGATGTTAAGCGGCCAGCCGCAACTCCGCCCCATCATCTGGCACACTGCCATGTAAGCACTGTCAAGGTCGGGTCTTTCTTCCCTGTCCACCTTTATGCAGACGAACGCCTCATTCACTAGTTTGGCTACTTCATTGTCGTCAAAGCTTTCCTTCTCCATGACGTGGCACCAGTGGCATGACGAATAGCCTATAGAAACAAAAACTGGCTTGTCTTGCGCTTTAGCCTTCTCAAAAGCCTCTTCGCTCCAGGGATACCAATCTACAGGGTTGTAAGCGTGCTGCAGCAGATAAGGGCTCTTTTCGTGTATTAGCCTGTTCGGTTTTCTTTCTCTTTCGGGTTCGCCTTGCACAAAACCAATCTCCTATTAATAATTGGCGGGTGCCTCTTTTATTAAGCGTCCGCGCCGGTGCCGTTCTATTATTCTATGTTTAGGTATAGCAGTACCTGGGCAGTAGCGCAAGCGACCAGTTAATTTGATTTTCTTGATGTTTTTCGTTTTTTGACCTATATAGTTTTGAATATAGCATGCATTAGCTACTGTTTTTGAAAATAGTTTTTAATAATAGTTGTGAATAAACTAAAGTCACCGTCGTGAAGAGGGACCAAAAAAGCGGGGTCTGTATGGCTAGCATGATACCTTTATAAAATCCCGTTTCCGAAGAGGGTGGGTGAGAGAGGGTAAATGAGAATAAACGTTATAGGGTACGGCACTGTGGGCAAAGCTCAAGCATTATTGCTGCGAAGGTTAAAGCATGAGGTTTTCGTTTTTGACCCATACCTCTTTCCTGATGTGAAGTGTCCAGAGAAAAATGTGGATTTAACATTTATTTGCACGCCAGAGAATGTCGTGGATGAAGCCGTGCAGAATCTCATCAAAGAACATGTAGACGGTTTGTATGTTGTAAAAAGCACAGTGTCCGTGGGCACAACTGAAGAGTTAATGAAGAAATACGGCGCGCACATATCGCATAATCCAGAATTTCTAAGGGAGAACTACGCGAACGAAGACGTGGTAAATCCCGACCGAATAATAATAGGGCAATGTTGCAAAGAGCACGCGGAAAAACTAGTTTCTCTTTACGAGCCAATGAATAAACCTGTTTTCGTCACCGATCCAGCTACAAGCGAGACTGCTAAACTTCTTTCTAACTCGTACTTGGCTATGCTGATAACTTTTTGGAACGAGGCAAACGAGCTTGCAGAAAAGCTTGGATTGAATATTCATGAAGTTGCAAAGCTAGTCCGCGCAGACCACAGAGTGGCGGCGTATGGTACATGCAAATTCGGTGAACCCTTTGAGGGTAAGTGTTTGCCCTCAAACTTGGAGCAATTAATCACTGCTTTTCACGGCGCGGGATTGAACCCGTTGCTGTTTGAGGCGATTAAAAAATACAATCAGAGACTTAGTAAATGATAGCACTTGATTACCTTATTTCCATCATATGGCTTTCCCCGTTTTTCTACGTTACCCTGTTACTGCTTGGGAAAGCTTACAATATGAAGAAGCGTAAAAAGGTGAGAAAAGGCAACGTCAGACAGAATCTCGAAAAAATCATTTTTCAGATACCGACCATAGGCAACGTCCAAATGGTGAATAAAACATTCCAAACCGTAAAAGGTTATGGTCTTCCTGTTGACGTTGAGACGTGGGTGATTATTGAAGAGTGGGACACCCATAAGGAGGAGTATGTCGCCGACAAGGTCGTGGTTGTTCCAGCCTCGTTTGAATGCGACGACTTGTACAAGTCAAGGGCGCTGGAGTACGCACGCAGGCTGAGGCAGAAAATGGTTGCTGACGGCACATTAAGCCTCAATTACATGCTCTTTCAAGGCGATGATGACGCAGTGCCGAGTAAAGAGTTCATGGAGGAAGGTTTAACGGTGGATGCCGACATCATGATTGGCACAATCGCTCCAACGGCGAAAGGCATTTTGACCACGGTTATTGATTATGAGCGGTGCGTCGCTTGTGGGATGTTCTGCAACTTCTTCACTAACATTGAGGAGCCGATTTGGGCGCATGGTGAAGGAACATGCATGGTCAGCAAGGTCGACCAGACTATTTCTTATGATTTGAGCGATTACGCGCTTGACCCGAAGATTAAGCTGATAAGCAGTGAGGACTTGTTCTACTTCCAGAAGGCGTCGTTGCACGGGTTCTCCACTTTTAACTCCGAAAAGAAAGTTTACATCATACCGCCTTTAACTTTCAACGATGCGGTTGTTCAGAGGAGGCGATGGATGTGGGGCCAGCTTAGGATTTTGCGGCATAAGCTGCTTCCTCTCAAGAACAGGTTGCGGATAGGTGTTTTCGGTTATTCAGGGTTGTGGCTGTACGCCTTGTCAACATTGGGTGTGCCGCTGAAGTACTTGGGCATCATCAATATTCCTGATGCTGTTTTGCCTTTTACGTATGCTACTTTGTTTTTGTGGTTCGCCATCAGAGGCTACACTATCGGCAAGATTATGGGGTGGAAACACGCCATCGCAGGTATTCTGACAAGCTACGTGACTGTCACGTTAAATTTTGCGCTTCAGGTCATCGGTTTCATAAAAGGTGACCCCAAAAAGTTCGAAGTAATACGCAAAGAATGAAAGCCTTTGAGCTATTGGCGTTTCTGTCGCTATTTTTATAAGTGAAATGCTTGAAGTAAATTCCCATGCAAGCTGAAATCGGGATAATCGGCGGAACAGGTCTTTACGACCCGCAACTGCTCAAGAACGTTGAAGAAGTAACCATGGACACGCCGTACGGCGCGCCTTCTGACGCGATCACTGTAGGCGAGTTGGCGGGCAAGCGTGTGGCGTTTTTGCCGCGGCACGGAAAGAAGCACACGATAAGACCGACAGATGTCAATTCGCGAGCTAACATTTTCGCTTTGAAGAAGCTTGGCGTTAAGCGGGTTCTTGCGCCTTCAGCTGTTGGCTCGTTAAAGGAAGATTACAAGCCAGGCGACGTCGTATTTGTTGATCAGTTTATTGACCGAACCACTAAGCGGGAACAGTCTTTTTACACGGGCAATAAAGTGTGCCACATATCGGTGGCTGAGCCGATGTGCCCTGAACTGCGGCAGACGCTTATAACCATAGCTAAAGACGTAGGCATCCGCTCGCACCCTACTGGAACTTACGTTTGCATTGAAGGACCACGCTTCTCAACTAAAGCCGAGTCGAAACTTTTCAGGAGTTGGAACGCAGACATAATCGGCATGACGCTTGTTCCCGAGTGTGTTCTAGCACGCGAAGCTGAATTGTGCTACGCTTCGATATCAACCGTTACAGATTACGATGTATGGAAGGACCACGTGGTCAGCGCGGATGAGGTTGTAGCCACGATGAAGGTTAGTGTTGAAAAAGTCAAAAGCATAATCTTGGAAGCTGTTGCGCGTTTGCCGAAAGAATGCGCTTGCGGATGCAAAAGCGCGTTGAAAGGCGCGTTTCTATAAGGGAGAAACTGGAAATGAAAAAAGTTGAAAATTGCAGGTTAGATCTAAAGTCAAAAGTGCGAAGGATACCCGAGTTCAAGGGTGTTGTTTTCTGGGATATAACTCCGCTTCTGAAAGACAAAAAATGCTTCGGAGAATGCATCAAGTTACTGGCGGACCATTACAGAGGTAAGGACATAGATGTTATAGTGTCGAATGAGGCTAGAGGCTTCATCGTAGGCGCCGCGTTAGCCTATGAGCTTGGAGTTGGGTTTGTTCCAGTAAGGAAGAAGGGGAAACTGCCTTTCAAGTGTGTGGACTTGACTTACAAGAAGGAATACGAATGCGACACAATAGAGGTTCATGAAGACGCCATTGAGAAAGGTCAAAAGGTTTTGTTAATCGATGATTTGCTGGCGACAGGCGGCACAATCAAGGCGAACATCGATTTGGTTGAAAAGCTGGGTGGAGAAGTTGTTGGAATAGGCTTTCTTATAGAACTGGGTTATCTTGACGGAAGAAAAGCCATAGGAGACAAATACGAAATGTTCTCAATAATCCACTACGGCACCACTAACGGGTGAGTTTCAAGTTTCGAACCAGCCGCGAAATTGACAATTTACTGCAAAAGTGTCCACAGCGAAGGCTCCACTTTTAAGGTGGTTTAATAAAAAACAGCCTCTTGCAAGAGCGAAAAAGCGTTGAGGCTCCATGCTTTTGCGTATGAAAGCTTTTGTGTTATCAAACCACTATATCCAGAGTAAGGTTATGTTCAATGAAGCCAGAGCAAGTTAAAGCCGCAACTGAAGCTGTGAAAGAGCTAAGTGAAAGCTACGTTGACGTGATTGGCGCAGTAAAAAGTACCGCATACGCTGCTGCGGATACAAAGAAACTGTGGCGTGAAGGCAACAAGTCACGGCTCATAAAAATCGGGTTATCTTTAATAGTTTTCCCAGAACCTACCCCGATAAGCGAAACTATAGGCGCCTGCTTCATAGCTGCTGGAGCAGTTCAAAAAGGCATCAAAAGCCGAGCTATCTACATGGAAGACATAACGAAAACCTTCAAAAGCACGTTGAAAGACGTGTTGGCAACCAACCAGTCTCTACGAGTTTGACGAAAGCCATCTTTTTATTTATGTGCAGTGTAAGATAACAAAATTGTGGAGATAGTGGGGTTATTTTGCCAGCGTCGACATGAAGCGCGTTTTCTTCGTAAGGTTCGGCATTGCTGTGCACGCTTCGACTTTCATTTGTGGTGTGCTGTTTGTCCCGATTTTCTGGCAAAGCAGATTCAGCGAGTTTTCTGTGAAGTTAAGCATTGTTTGTCCTTCGTTTGTTAGGTTGTATGTTTTTCTGGGTCTTTCGTTGTTCATGTTCCATTGGCTGTTGACGTAGCCTTTCTTTTCTAGTGTGGCGAGTAGTGGATAGATGGTGCTTGGTCCGAAGTAGACGCCGAAGCTTTTGCGGATTTTCGTTATTATTTGGTAGCCGTGCATGGGCTGTGAGCTTAGGAACTGGAGTACTATGAGGTCTAGTAGGCCTTTCATTAATTTGACTTGGACCTCTTTTTGGGGGTTTGCCATTTTTTTTCCTTCTGTATTTATGTTGAACAGTTCTTCTGTTCTACTAGTGTACAATATGTCCACTATGAGACATATCGCATGTCTCTATATTGAATAAACAGCAATATAAATGTTCATATATACGATAAGCATATTACAGCATAACCAAGCAATACTCACCCCCGCAATTCAACATAAATTAAATAAACCCAAACATAGACACATCAAGACAAAACCTACCAAAGGAGAAAACTCATGGCTGAAACCTACCGAAAAGAACTTGTACAACGCATAATCAAAAATCTGCTAGATATCCAACTTTTGAGGATGGTTCAAGCCCAACCCGTATGGGGATACAAAATCAAAAAGAAGGTAGAAGCAAACTTCCAAATAAAACTTAGACACGGCGCCCTCTACCCCATGCTCAACTCCCTAGAACAGAAGGGTTTTCTCACAAGTCAAATGCAAACCACCGGGGGAAGAGCACGAAAAGTGTACACCATAACGAAAAGCGGCGAAGAGTACCTTCAAAGCTACTACGCCATACTAAAAGATCAAATTGAAGACGTAGACCTGAAGTAGCTTTCGTTTTATCCAACTTTCCCCGTCCCCAGACAAATCATACACCAAGCGTTTTCTGTAAACGAAAGCATCAGCAAAACTCGCAAGTACTGATTTAAAAAAACGCTTTAAGCATCCTCGTTCAGAGTAAATAGAAGAGGTCAAGTAGCATGGTTGATATTGTTAAAGCCTACGTGGTAGCCACTGTGAAGCGCGGTAGGGAGCACGATGCGGCTCAGAAAATCAGGAGCATGAAAGAAGTTACAGACGTTCTCGTTACCTATGGATTGTACGACATAGTTGTTCGCGTCGAAGCCAAGAGTCTAGGGCAGCTGGATAAGATTGTCACGGACATACGGCAGATGGCAGAGATTAGACAGACAAGCACGCTTGTTGGCTCCCAGTGAGTCCGCGGCTAAATCTACGTGGAAAAAGCTTTTATCCTTAAAGGTTCGAGTGAAATCAGGAGGAAAAACGCTTGAACTTTGAAACAAGCAAAAATTTGGGTGGCGTCGGCGCAATACTGATGTTCATAGGAGTTCTACCATTATTTGCTTACTCTGGAGTAATATCGCTCGTGGGTCTAATACTGACTTTGATAGCTGTCAAAGGGCTCGCAGATTACTATAGTGAAGCTGGAATTTTCAACAATGCTCTTTATGCGGTAATCACAGCAATCGCAGGCGGGATAGCTACCGTG
>JAFGNM010000085.1 GCA_016927015.1 Candidatus Bathyarchaeota archaeon
CGTCTTCCACAGAAAGAACGCGACCGAATGCGCATCACAATCCCCGATTTCATGCGCCTATCCGAGGAACAAACAGGCGGAAAAATAAAGGTTTCAGACTTTTATCCCGTGCCCACGGTTGTGCCAGTTTCGAAAGCTGTGGGCGCACTCCAAGACAAGCGGTACGTGGAGTTCACGGCGCACCCACACTGCGGCATGGCTACGTACCTCTTCGTGGAAAACGGCGAAATCACACCGATTACGCGGTACGCGAACGTAGACAAGTTCGTTGCAACCATGAAGAAAGTTAACGAGAACGCCTCGGAAGGAAGCAAGAAAAAAGCCAAGCTACGCCTGCTTGCAGCAGCAAGGCATGTGAAATTCAGTTTTCTGAGGAAATACCTGTTGAGAGTCTTGACGGAAGGAAGCTACAATTCGTTAGGCGACTTGCAAAGGAAAACTATTCTGCTTTCGTCTATGCACTTCATGGACCCGTACAACTTCGACCTCGAACGCGTACAAAGATGCGTTATCCACTACGCCGTGCCAGATGGGCGCATAATCCCGTTCTGCACCATGAACTCGATTCATAGGCCTGAAGTTGAAAGAAAACTCGGTGTCCCTATCAAAGAGTGGAAGAATAGGCATAAAGTTGAAATAACTCAGCCTTTATAGTTCAGCAACCAACAGACAAGAGAAGTGAAAAGAAATGGGCGGAAAAAAGAAGCTCGGCTTAAAACAGATGGAGCGCATGCAAGAAAAGAGAGACGAAGAAAGTAAATCGAAAGAGGATAAGAAGAAAGAAAAAGCCGGGCCGCCGAAAGAAAGAAGGGCAATAAGCGTAATCCCGCCAGATGCGAAAAACGAGAAGATTGTTAACGAAGTAAAAAAGATGAACGTTTTGACGCCTTACGCCGTGGCTTCACGGTTCAACATACGAATTAGCGCAGCCAAAGATTTCTTGGAGCAACTTGAACAAAACGGCGCAGTGCAATTGGTCTCAGGAAATCACAATATAAAAATATACAAACCTGTTGCTGCTTAATTCGCTATCAACTTAGTTTTAAGTTTTCACTTCCAAGAAATGGGAGGGTACAGCTTGGAATTTCCAGAAAGAGTTTACACAGAGAAAGAAGTTAAAACTGCGAGAGAACTTGTAAACAAAGGCTACAAACACAATTTAACAGTTGAAGGAAGCCTGAAATTCAAACAGAAAGTTAACCAAGCTCTCGAACTGACAAAAACCGCGGGCTACTACGATTCTTTGAGGACGTATATCAGGAAGATAATAGAAATTGACGGCTTAACTCAACTCCGCGAAACAGAAGCAGCGATATGGGCAAACAAGTTTGCGGTTGAAAATCCTGTGGACGCCGCAAGCCTACTCATTCAAAAAGTTAATCACATGAAGGAGTATCTTGAAGGCGAACTTTATTACGGAGGCAACGCGGAAAAGCGTTCAGTTGAAAAACGCATGCAGTTCTTGGAAGTTTTAAAGAGTAAGAGCCAGGATGAAAGCGTGAAAGAAGAATGTGCACGGCTCCTGCAGATGTGGGAGGACAGCTCGTTAGCTTACTAGCTTAGCAACTCAACCTTGATTGTTGCGCCGCTTTTAACCTGTTTAAACAGTTCCAGATTCTTTGTGACTTTCCCCAGAATGTTCACTGAACTGTAGGGTTGCGACTGCCCATAAAACACGCATACAGCGCTTCCCATGGGCCAAAACGCTATGGTTCCAGTTTCCACGGTAGGTTTAGCTTTTTCTTCACCTATTTTAACTGGAATTTCAAAGTAAACCTCTTCTTTCCATAAAGCAGCTCTGCCTTCAACAGGAAGTTTCCGAACAATAGTATCTATGGTTCGAGGCGCCAAAAAACGGACTATCTCACCTTCCGCTTCACCTAAGCCCTCTATAACGAATTTCACCTTAATCCGCGAAATATCTTCTTCATCAGCCACCGTTCAACTCTCCCCTTGAGAAAATTACCCAACACGTCGAGACAGCTAGGTCCTATTACTTGAACTCATATTCATATTTAACTCTTACAGTCTGCTAATTCACTTTAATCATCCTTGAAAAGTCAATCGCCACGATAAGGCACTAGGTAAGCAATCCGCATAAAACTTAACGCTGAAGCTGTGCTATAAAAGATCAAGGAGAGCTTTGCCTATGTAGTCTACCTGCGCATCGGTGACGCCTGGGTGAATGGGCAGAGAGAACACTTGGCTTGCCGCTTTTTCTGTCTCAGGCAATCTGCGTTCACCGAAAGCTTCGCGGTAGTAAGGCATGAGATGCACAGGGTTAATGTAGTAGGCTACGGCTCCTATGCCCTTCTTTTTCAGTTCTTCCACAATCTTGTTTCTTTCGTTTCCTGTGGCATTTTGAAGCCTGACCGTATAGAGATACCAACTGTGTTGCCTTTCTTCTGATTCTTCTGGCAACTTCAATCTATCTGACGCCGCAAGTATTTTCGTAAGTCTTTTGGCGTTTTCACGCCGTTTAGCCACGAAAGTCGGCAGCTTTTCTAATTGCACTAAGCCAATAGCAGCTTGTATTTCTGACATACGGTAATTGTAGCCGAGCATCAGAGAGGCGTACTTGTCTTTTTCCCCATGAGTTCGTATCAACCGCAAAGTCTCCGCCACCTCATCAGTGTCTGTGGTTACAACGCCACCCTCGCCCGTGGTCATATTCTTGCTCGCGTAAAGACTCCAGCAAGCAGCGTCAGCAAAAACTCCAGCAGGCTTCCCCGCGTAGGTTGCACCATGAGCTTGAGCTGCATCTTCAACAATCGCCAAGCCGTGTTCAGAGGCGATTTTTCTTATAGGTTTGCTGTCAACGGAAAAACCGTACAGGTCAACGGGCACTATCGCCTTGGTCTTTTTTGTCACATTCTTTTCGATTTCATCTGGAAAAAGGTTGTAGGTTTCAGGGTCGATGTCTGTGAAAACGGGTTTGCCGCCAGCCATAACGACCGCTTCGGCTGTAGCTACGAAAGTGAAGCTGGGCAGGATCACCTCGTCACCCTGTTTAACACCAGCGGCTACGACCGCAGAGTGCAACGCTGCAGTTCCCGTGTTCACGGCTACAGCGTGTTTTACGCCAGCGAATTCCGCGAATTTTTTCTCGAAAGCCGTTACCATGGGACCTGCGCCAAGCGCATTTGTTAATGGACCGCTTCTCATGACTTTAACAACGGCTGCGATTTCTTCTTCGCCGATTTTTGGAAGATTTATAGGAATCAAGTTTTCAGCCTCAAGTTAACAACAGATTACTGTCATAAAGGTCTATATTTCAATTTACCACTGAACTGCA
>JAFGNM010000086.1 GCA_016927015.1 Candidatus Bathyarchaeota archaeon
GTAGGCGACGAGACAGGCAGCATCTACCTGACCCTCTGGGACGACAACATTGAAAAAGTGAACGAAGACGACACATTGCGCATAGAAAACGGTTACGTAACACTGTTCAAAGGCAACATGCGCCTCAACATAGGCAAATACGGAAAAATGGCGCCCGCAGAAGAACCGTTAGAAGGCGAAGTTAACACTGAGAACAACGTTTCCAGCAAAACATACGAGCAAGAACGAAGACCGTTCAGGCGCGGTGGCGGTTACGGCGGCAGAGACAGACGCGGTGGCGGCGGCGGGTACAGACCAAGATACTAGCTTCAAGGCGTAGAAAAAAAAACCTTTTTTTCGCTT
Source organism: Candidatus Bathyarchaeota archaeon (assembly GCA_016927015.1). Taxonomy (GTDB): domain Archaea; phylum Thermoproteota; class Bathyarchaeia; order Bathyarchaeales; family Bathycorpusculaceae; genus SG8-32-3. The sequence goes on from JAFGNM010000086.1 coordinate 343, forward strand.
TTTTATCTCCTTAACTTTCTTTATAATTTTTGTTCGCAACGCACGTTTTCGTTGTTTTCCGTTTAAATGAGGAAGAAACCAGCTTGGTTGGTTATATTACAGGACTGCCGTGTTTTTTGCGGTTTGCGTTGCGTAGGTAGCTTATGAAAATTGCGCCTTATCCCTCTACGGTTTGGTTGTGAAAAGCGCTGGTGGGGTAGACCCCCCTCTATAGGTTTTCTGCAATGAACCACTATTAGGATCCAAATATGCTTGGTTGGCGCTTGCTGCTCTGCGGAGACTACTCGAACTGCAGGTTCTGCTTAAGCTAACTGGTCTAGGCCGTTGGGCTGGGGGTTACTTGGCTGAGAATTGCAGTTTTAGATATTTCGCGAAGACGAGAATTTTTAAGGTAAAAGAGTTAAATGATTACGCGGAGGCTTGTCATGAAAGACGTTGATTTCCTGCGGGCAATACTTGAAACCAGCATACTCTACGTTGATATGATTGAGCAGTCAACGCTGTCAAACCAGCAAGAGGAGAAAAGTGAAGCAAAGCCAGTGAAGTTTGGTTTTTGCAAATGCGCGGATTGCGAAAACTCGAAATGGATAGCACATGCAAATAAGAGAAAAAGGCTGATTCTTGTTTCAAGAAATGCTTTTGAGAAGGAAATGAATAACAGGGCTAACAGGGGGATGGGCTTCTTTATACTGATTTATGCCATGATGCACGCGTACCTGCAGATTCTGCATCCTTACTCCAAAGCAAAAACGGTTGAACATAAAACTAACAGGTATTTCAAGAAGGCAATGCAGGTAGTAGCGAAAGATGGGTTAGCGGTTATCATGAACAAGGTAAGCGTGTAAGTTTCCGCTATGCATAAAGGGAAAGAGGGAATACAATATGAATTTGAATCTTGCAGCTACGCTTGTTGCTGTTTTCGCGTTAATTGGGTATGTCCTGATGCGTATCTTTTTGCCTACGTTTAATTATGAACGTCTCCTGTTCTTGGGGAGTTTTGCGCTTATAGCCGTGTTCCTTATGTTCATGCATCGGAGGCAGCAGCGAAAAAAAGAAAATGCCGCTTAGGCTTTCTAACCAGTCTAACCTCATCCATCTTCAAACAATAATTCTTATAAGCTTAATCCAAAAGCAAACGAACGAGCTTTCTGTAGAAAAGGGCGTGTGTTTTGGCTGTAATCAGCCTTTGAGAAGTGTACATGCCCATTAGCGTTTTTTCTGTTGCGTGTTTGAGTGAGTGTTTCAATTTTTGGAATGCTTGTCTCACAGTGTCCCTTAAGTCAGGCTTTCGCATATAGTAAGTATGGTGATTCAGCATGATAGGAAACAACTGGAAACTAAATCGCGCAAGAATTACTGTTTTCGTTTTGGCTATGCTACTTTCAACATACGTTGCGCCTCTAATGATAGTTCAGGCTGGTACTGAAACGCCATCAGAAACTGGCAAAGCGCCGTATTTTCCCGGACTCCCTGATAACGCTGTGCAGTATAATAAGACTGATGTAACGCCTGTGGCTCAAATGGAGCAGGTTAAGGCAGGAGAACCAGCGCTGTTCCTCTACCGAAACACGACTATGCTGATGAACTGCACCAGAAACTGCGATCTAGACTTCACGGCAGACCCCGCAGTGGCGCCTAAAATCTTTGGGTTTTCGATAGACCCGAACCAGACCATGAAGCTCACGATGAACTTAAGCGGCTCACCCCTTGAAGGCGAAACAGTCATGAAACGAACCCTCAACTTCTACTTAGGCATAGAACCCAACGCCACAATACAGCTAAACGCCCAGATAAGACTGCACATCAACCAAACAGAACTCAACCAACAACTGAACAGAGAAGTCAACGCGTCAAGGCTCACGTGGATGTACTGGAACGGAACCATAGGCGAATGGGAAGCAGTTGAAAGCTACATGGACCAAGACGGCTACTTGGTATGCAACACTGACCACTTCTCAACATGGACCGTGGCTGAAATAGACAACGCAGAAGAAGCACTACAATTCGGCCTGAACATGGCGTACGTCTACGCTGCAATAAGCGTAGTTGTTGCAGTGGTTCTTGCCGTGGGCATAGTTGCATTAAAGAAACGCTAGCCTTCAAAAATAAAAGCACCTCATCTTTTTTTATTTAAGTGCCAAAATTAACCGAAAAAGTACGTGAAACGCCTTATTTAAAGCGAAAAAAGCAGGCGGTGTTCGGGAAAAATGGTCTGGTGTGTTGGACGCAACGGCTCCAAAAATTTGTACAAGTTTGTAGGCTTTTGAGTGAAATGCAAGTTTTCAGCCTTTCAGCTAATTCTTGAAAATTCGGGTTTAATTCCGAAAAACTCTTTAATAGTCGAGACCTCAATCGACAAGACAAAGCTTCAGCTAGAGGCTGTAAATGAGAGATGCCAAAAAAGAAAAAGAAGAGTTGGAAGGAAAGCCAACATGAAATGCAAGTAAAGCAGCAAAATGCCCAAAAAGCTCATGAAATGCAGAGAGAAAAGGAAGCTAAGAGAAAACCACGTCAATTGCCGAAAGGCAAAATACTTTTAGTAATTTCCTTGATTGCCTTGATACTTGGAGTTTATGCAGTATGGCAATACGCAACAACGCCTGTCGCCCAGACACCTTTGACAGCTATTTACATCAGGGCTAATGGATCAGTGGAACCCACAAACGCGTCGATTTCGAATCTAGAAAACAAGTATTATACATTCACAGCTGACATTTACGGCTCGATTGTAATTGAGAGGGACAACATTGTTGTTGACGGAGCCAACTACATTCTTCAAGGGCACAGTACAAGAAATGCCACGGGAATAGATTTGAGCGCGAGAAGTAACGTTACAATAACAAACATGGTACTAGAAAACTTCGGTTGCGGTATCTATCTCTACTCTGCAAATAATAACGTCGTTTCTCAAAACGATTTAAGAAACAACAATTACGCCATTGAGGTGGATTCTTCTTCAAACAACACTGTGTATGGAAACACCATAACAAACAGCGACGGAGCAATAGGACTTTCTCAATCTTCGAGTAACATCATAACAAAAAACAACTTGGAAAGCAACACGTACAGCATAAGTTTAACATCCTCTTCAGGCAACAATATTTCTGAAAACACCATAACAAACAGCGACGGAGCAATAGGACTTTCTCAATCGCGTGGCAACAACATTTCTGGAAATCAGATTAGCTACAATCAAGAATGCATGTTGATAGACAATTCTTCAGGCAACAATATTTCTGAAAACACCATAACAAACAGCGACAGAGCAATAGCGCTTTCTCAATCGGATGATAACGTCATAACAAGAAACAACTTGGAAAAAAACACGTACAGCATAAGCTCAACAGCCTCTTCGGCTAACAATATTTCTGAAAACACCATAACAAACAGCGACGGTGCGATTGCTCTTTATCAATCGGATGATAACATCATAACAAAAAACTACTTAGAAAAAAACACGTACGGCATAAGCTTAACATCCTCTTCGGTTAACAATATTTCTGAAAACACCGTAGTATCCAGTAGTTACGCGATTGCTCTTTCTCATTCTTCGGATAACGTTGTAAAAGAGAACTACCTAGGAGGCAATGGGTATGGCATACAAGTAACATCTTCTTCAGATAACATTTTAGTCCATAACAGTTTCGTCATTAACACTTACCATGTTATTTCTTCTGATTCGGTGAATGTTTGGGATGATGGTCTTTCAAGCGGCGGCAACTACTGGGTTGATTACCAAAACTTGTATCCTGACGCCAAGGAGTTAGACGATTCAGGAAAATGGGACACACCCTACGTTATTGACGAAAATAATCAAGATAACTATCCGCTTTTGACCGGGTGACCCCCGTCTCAGACTGCCAGCACACGCAAAGTTTTACACTGTTTTTTCCCCTTATACTTTTGACTAGTTATCCTTCCTATCCAATATTGTCCATTGTATTCCAGCCATAAACCCCAGTTGGTTATCCAACTTTGGCTTTAGCCAGACGTAGACCGATTTTGGTTGGATTAGAATTTAATACTGCCGTTGCCGAAGGCATCGCTCAATCCAAATAATCAGCTCATCCGCCAGTCCGCCAGCAGCAGCACTAAATTTTAGTGCAAAAGATTGCTCAGGGCATTTACACATTTTTAGAAAATCTATTTATTATGGAATCTTTTCCACTATTTGTTTGAGTTCTGTTTCGTTGAAAGCCCTCATTGTTGTAGTTTTTTGGTTACCTGTTTTTGCAGCAGCCAGAGTGAAGGTGGCAACGGTGTAGTCATCTGGGAATTCGACTTTAGCTACCGCATCGTACTGCCCCATGGTAAGGTTCCAATCCAGCATTTTCCCACCAAACTTTTCAATGGCTTCACGAGCTTGTTGAACTCGCTTAGGTAAATCCTTCGGATTAGCCATTGATTTTTCAGTGGCTTTCATTAAAACAATATACGTTGGCATCTTTTCCGTTCACCTCCACAAGGTCAAAATGAGTTACATTCAGCTCATATAATCTGCTATTAAAAAGCTTGCGCAGCAGCAGCATTAGAATTTAATCCCAAACCTAAACGTGTTTAGTTACGTGCGCTCTAAAAAATTAATAGACAATATGCCTAACTCTTTGTATAACATAACTGGAGGGAGGTGAAGAGATGACTATTGAAGTGGCAACTTTGTTTACAGGCGTTGCGATAATAGTAGGAGCATGTATCGCAGGGGGAATAATATATGCTGGACTACAAAAACTGGCGGATGCGATACATAACCAAAAATAAACGCCTTTGTTTTTCATGTATGCCATTACGTTTAGAATCAGGGCGGTATTCGGGAAATTAGGCTGGTGTTTTGGACGTAACCCGCCTACGGTTCAAGTAGCTTTCTTGTTCTGTTTGTGTCTTGTCTTGGTTTGTTGGGCTTTCCATGTTCGGTTGCCTCAGAACTCTATTTGTGTGGTTCTAGATATAAGGTTTATCTGCTTGTTTTAGGTTTATACACGGGGGAATTTGTGTGCAAAAGACGGTTTTGCTCAAGATTTCAACTCGCAAGGGCTCTCGCATCGAAAGTGTTCCTTTGAAAAAGTTGCAGTTGTTAGCAACTGATAAGCACAGGTTTTGGTCTTTGGAAGGCGATTTTTTGGTTCTTCATTCGTATTAATCAGCTCTATAATTCATTCTTTTGTAACGTGCAGATTTGGCATTTTCAAGCTTGCGCCCAGACCGAACTCCCACTTTTTCTGAGGGGTGCCCTTTAGTGAAGAGGCTCAGAAAAAGGGTTTTGGGTCTTGGGGCTCCAAAACTTCGGTCTGGTTCAGTTCCCAAGCGGGTCGAGGGAACGGTGGAAATGCCTAACTTGCATTTCCAGAATTGAAAATGCATTCCAAATCTGCTTTGCGTCGTTGAAAACTCGGGAAACTCAAAGCGCGCGCTTTGAGCACGTGCTACAACGATTTTTAGTAATGAAACAGTAGGAGTGCGTCCTTAATTCATAAAAGCGGATAAAGACAATACTAACAACCGAACATGACAAAGTTAATTGACCTCGTCTTCATTTGCTCCTCGGTTATTCTCAATATTTCAGTGAGTTTAGTATATGTTGTAACAAAACTCGGCGATATGGCACTCACGCAAGTATTTGGCGGAATTGCTGTTTCCATGATTGTACCTTTTACTGTCACACTATTAGGATATGTGAGGGCTAGAGAGAAAAAAAGAATTATAATATCTAATGGGATTGTTCTCTTCTATCTCTTATTGGAATTATTATTAGATTATGTTCTCAAGATTCCGTTCAGAGAAATATTGGCTATTCATGTTCCCTACATAGTGGTCTTTTATGCTGCTTTGTTCAGTATGATGGCTGTTTCTTTCGAGAAAAATAAGAAAATGGGATATGTTGTGATAGCAACATTTTGGATATTGATAGGATGCTTGATATATAATCTATTACCAACTTAGGAAAACTTTAGAATCGCGCGCTGAGTGCTGTCTGATTATGAGCTTCTCTTCTGGTTATTTTTTCTTAAGCACAGGTTCGATATTAATCCGTCATTGCGTCTGCTATTTACGTTTTAAAGTCAACTGTACAACAGAATAAAAAAGAACGGTAAATGAACAACTTGGATTGGGAATCAGCAAGGAAAAAAATTCGTGGTCGACCAACTGTTCTACACATATGCATAATGTTTAAATCTGTAGCTAACGCTTCATAGTATAGTGAATCGTATGTTATGCGAAACTGTGGAAGCGTCTAAAGAAACACCTGAAGAATTGCGGTGGAAGATTGTGAAATCTATGTTAGATGAATTCCCAGAACTTAAGCAAAGAACAAAAGCTTATTTAAAAAACAAGCAATAACACTTTTTCTTAGTGAAATAATTCGAAAGCGTAGAGGGTGTATGATTATGGTTAATCTCGAGTATGATGAAGAAAATGGACTTATTAGAGATAAGACGACTGGTGAAAGGTTTATTTTAGTTTCCAAAACTCGGACAGAAGATATATTCGGCAGGCTTTCTCAAATTTTCCATTCAGGAATTGAAGTTCTTCTTAGCGCGCGCTTTTGGCGCATGCTATAGCGTTTTTATAGAGAAAGGGCATGCGGAATGAATCAATAGAAATATCTTCCATAAATTATAAAAGCAAATAATAACAATAGTAATTAATTGTTTTTTAGCCTTAGAGGAGGTGAGAGAAATAAAAAGCAAAGTCTTAATGTTGACTGTTGCTTTGTTTGCTGCGGTATTTTTAGCTTCTAGTATTGCTCCAGCGTTGGCTACAACTTATCCAGTCACCTATGTTGAAATCACCAAAGCTGGGGGGGACTGTCATGTTGACGTCCCAGGTCAACCAAAAATCATGATGATGATTTAGAAATTTGACAGAAGTAGCGACCACGGAGTTCGAGAGCGACTGTGGATTGGTCTATATAATCCAGTCGTTAACGCATATGCCATAGTAGCAGTGCTTACGGATGGAAGTGATTCTGACTTTTTCAAAGAAGTTTGGGCAAATCCCGCGATGCCAGGAGGCGGACAATTAGTGGCTGCTAACACATTGGTTAAGCCATGGGACATAACCATATGCAGAATAGGCAAATTAATTATAGCCTGCTGGACCAAGCCGATAGAAGGCGTTTTGCCCGCTCCCCTGAAGACTGCTCTTGGAATTGAATCATGGACGTTACCACCAGGAGTTCTAATTTTGAAAGGATACGGCGAAGTTGATACTGCTGTGAGTACAATAGGACCGTTGCCTTCAGGCTACACTGTAACAATGGACCCAAATAATTATGCTGCGAAAGGAACTTTCTTCTGCCATTCTTGGCGATTCTGTGGTCCAGTTTCTGACGCTAGGATTTCCACCCAAACAGTTATGACTGTCCATCACGATTAAACAGAAAAACACACAATGCCACTATATTCTTTTTTTCTTTTTTGGCATAAGTCCGCCCCTTTATGGGGTATGTTCGCGCTGAGTGCTGTCTGGACAGCACCAGTTTAATGCTGTGTTTTGCTAAGGTAAGTTTTTTGCTTCTTTTTATTAAAAAGAGGGGTTGTCGCGCGTTAAAAATGGATAATTTTAAAAAGGAATTCCAACTAAATAAAAACTGAGGAAAGGCAAATGATAGGCGAATTAGACCTTATCGGATTGCTAATCCAAATCGTTGTAGGCATAATCGTCCTCGCTCCTGTGCTATGGCTGGCTGGAAGAGCTCTTGTAGGCAAAGAAAAAGCAAAATTTCTTGACGCTGTGTGGATAGTTGCTTTGGGAACAATAATAGGTGCAGTCGTCGGAGCCTTAATTGGCGGCTTAATTGCAGCTGTTATAATGTTTATAGTATGGCTTATGTTGATTAAACATTTCTTTGACTGTGGATGGCTAATGGCTTTCGTAATAGCTGTAATTGCAGTGATAAGCTTTATCATCATAGTCGCAATTCTGGCGTTTATCGGCATTGGTTTACTCGTGCTCGGCTTTGGCTTGTGAGTCTCGTAAAAAACTCTCCTTTTTTCTTTTTCCCCAAATTGGATTTGTATTAGATTTTAAGGTAATAAATTGGCGCGCGTCGTCGGTGTTTCATCGGACGGCAAGTGGTTCGAGTTTTTGCCCGCGCTAGTTTTACTAAGATGAATTTTTTGTTTTGGGGTCACGACCTCTTCAAACCTTTGAGCACGTGCTTAGTTACCCTTTTCAAATAGCAAGTAATGCTTGACATCTGTACCAAATCCACTAGCTTGATAGGTATTAAGACGCCAACCTTGGTTCTGCATGTCAGCAATTGCCGTAGGTACTTCTTTATGGTGATTAACTTGTATGCAAGCATACTCTTTCAATTTCCCCTCTCACCTCCTCGTCCAACGTGGCTAGTAATATGAGCGCGATAGTATCATTGCCGTTGAGAGTTATCTGGATGTGATTTCTTCAAACCTTTGAATAGACCTTTCAAGTTAAATTTGGAGCTTTTTTCGCGCGCGCTAAAGTTATAGAAGATTTCTCCATAAAACATTTAAACCAATACTCACGGAAAATATTTAATTGCATTCTGTAAAGGAGTAAAAGATTACTTTGAAAGCTAAAATTGTGATGTTGCTTCTAACATCAATAATGGTTATTTCAGCTTTTAGCGTTATACAGGTATACGCTCGCCCACGAGACAAGTCTGATGTTGCATTGGCTACATACGAAACAGATTGGGTAATAGTAGAGGAAGGACCACTAAGATGGCATTACATAGAAAATGGAGATGCTCGAAGATGGCAGCAACACATTATAATAAAAAACACTGGAGACGAACCATTAGCAAACGCTTTGATTAGGGTTCGCTTCTGGGGGGTTACCTTTGTCAACGGAACCAAAATTGGATATGATTCTGGCGGCAATGACGCATTAGCGATTGTAGATGGTTTAGTGTCAGTTACAAATGGTAAAAAATTACCATTAGAAAGAGACGGTGCATGGATGGTAGCGTACTACATTAGCGTAGGCACAATACAGCCAGGGCATTCAAAAAATGTACTAGTCAACATTTGGACTGATGGGCAGATTGTTGATTGGAGTAGCTACTTCACGCTCTGGGTACCAACAAACGATTAAGGCTATTTAGTACACTAAAAAACCCTTTTTCCACCACTTGTAGCGCGCATGCGTGTTCCTAAATTCAGTTCAAGGATAAAGATGCCCGTGTGAATGTCTGGGTTCTCACCGTTTTCTCCCTGTAACA
>JAFGNM010000087.1 GCA_016927015.1 Candidatus Bathyarchaeota archaeon
ACTATCGAATTTCACTTTTACACCTCCTACACCGGGGTTTATTTCAGCGGCGGAACGGGTGGAGGTCCACCTACCCGCCTAACAAGAATAATGCACACGCAAGTGCCCTATTAAACCTTGCCGAATATTGGCAGCTAACGCGAAAAATGCTCAAAGCATCGAGGTAATCACTGCTATCAGCGTGAAGAAAGCTACAAGCAGCGAAATTATGGCAACTACTTGGCGCTCAGTCAAAGGGCGATGGTAAGTTATGAGCGTGACCAAGCTTCGCCTGTGGTCAGATACCAGTTTTTTTCCGTCAAACGAAACGCTTGCTCTCTTCTTCGCAAAGAAAATAGTCAATAATATCAGGGAAGAGTTAACCACGTAGGGAACAATTGAAATCAGCAGGGGCAGTTTCAGGTCCGTTATTACTGCGAACGCGGCTACGTTCATTCCTATGGCAAATGAACCTGAGTTTCCAACGAAAATCTTGCCTTGAAGGTTGACACCTGCAAGAATTAGCCAGAAAATTAAGGGTCCAAGCATCAAGATTAGATGCGACGGCGACAGCGCCATTAACCCCATCAAAATTATTGCTGGACAGAGTGATTCCAAACCGTTCAGTCCACCTAGCTGGTTTACAGTGTTAGTGACTATCATTACGATTAATGGAATTACCAAGAAATAGTATGCGTCACCGAACTCTATCATGCCTATAAGCGGCAACGATATCGACGTTCGCAGCCCATTCTCGATTGCTAGGTATATGAGCGGTAGAGCTGCTATCAAGGGCATAAAAGCCTTGTATCGCCATTTCAGGTCCATCCAATCGTCCAGCAAACCCATGAAGCCTCCGAATAAGATGCACACCGCCAACGTTAATGGTGCGGAAACACCGTTAGAGGCTGGGGCGATACGAGAGAAATAGATTAAGAAAAGGTAGACTGTTGTGAAAAGGACGTAGATTACGCCTAGCCCGTTTGGAACTAGTGGTTTGCCAGTCTTGTGCTGGTCGGGAACTTTTGGAAACAAGCTTTCGCTTCCTTAGGATTATCCTGTGGCAGCGTAGTACGCTTCCCAGTCAATCTCGTAAAGGGCCACAACTGGTATGAGACCGCCATATTTTGCGGAGGCATCGATTGGATTCAAGTCCACGCCGGCAAAGTATTCTTCCTTAAAGTATGTAGGTGCCACTCCCGTCTCATCGGGTACAACGTTGTATTCAGTTCCAGATACTTCTGCCCAACGTTGTTTCGCATAGCCCAGCAGTTTGTATACCGTAGAAGACTTACCAGCATCATTCCATGTCCACGCGCCAGTTGTGTTGCTTACTACACCGAAGTCTTTTTCGTCAGTCCACGCTGCTTCTGCGCTGATGAAACCAGTTTGGATGAATCTGTCGCGAGCTTGCCCTGAAATCCTCGCCATCCATGACCATTTTCCTTCATCACCGAAACCCACAGGCTGAACGACGTAATAGCTCCCATCGGACGATGCTGCTATGCGGAGGGTGGTGAAGACAAGTATGTATTTAGCGTTGTATTTTTCTAGCATTGCCATTGCCTGAGCTTCGGGCGCCATGAAAATGAACCCTATGTTCTCTATCTGCGTGCTATTCACCGTAGCGTTATCGGCTAAAGTTGTAACATTGCCAAGTATGCTCAGCCAATATCCGTAATCCCACCAAGCGCATACAACAGTAGTTGTTTGAAGGTTATTCCCGGTCCAGCTCAGCATGTCCAGCCATTCCTGTGCTGGTTCAGCAAGGTTCGCTCCGCCTAATGGGAGGCTGGCCGCGCTAACCGTGATAGGCGCATAAGCTTGACCATACACCCGTGGCACACCGCCGTTTTGAGGAGCAAAAGCGAAGTTTGCAACTAGAAGCATGAATACCAAGAAAATCACAATACCACTGTATTCTTTGCTTACGCGTGCTATCCGACGCTTTGATTTTACGGCGATTTGCGGTGCTTCTCTTAACAATGTGTAAAATGGCTTCAGTATGCCAAGAATGCCAATGGCCGCCAGAAGGCAAAATGCTGGCGCGAAGATAACAAGCAAACGCACCATCGAGGCTGCGAAATAAAGTGATGTTGCGCCAAAAAGCAATAGGAATACGTTTCTGTTGGTGGGGTTTCTTAGTGTGAAGTATAAGCCTGTGAGGAAGAATAGTATTCCTAAACCGAGTTCGAAGTAAATGTTTCCCCAAGCGGCTATCCTGTGTTCAGCTACTGACTCTATTAGAGGGTTGGCTGAGCGAATAAAGGGGTCCAGTACCGTGATGAACTTTCCTGCTATGTCTTGCATGTAACCAAGTTGCCACAGAGCAACAAAGCCGCCAACTACTGCGGCGAACGAGGCGCCCGTGAGCAACACTTTGGTTCTCGCGGATATGTTATGGCGCAAAACTTCTAAAAGGCAAAGCAAAAGAAACACGCCTGCAACTGGTATCACTGCACCTGACGTCAGATAGCCTAGTGAAATGTAGGGAATGTTCGTGGCGATTAAAAGCGCCAAACCAAAAGTTAAGCTGTAGGAAAGCAACAGACGTTGGCTATACCGTTTTAACAGGATTAGCACGAAAACAAAAAGCACAGCCAAATCCACCAAGAAGTAGGCTGCACCCCAAGCCCCAATAAAATAGGCTAATGCTGCACCGGCTCCTACAGAGTAAATTAATGATGAACGCAGGGACCTATTTCCGTCGATTGCTCTCAAAAACATCAAAATGAATGCTAACAGGCCCACAATTCCTAAAACTTCAGTGTCAAAGAAACCGAGCGCGGTTCTCTGGAGGAAAGATGGCGCCAACGCTAGAAAAAGCGCCGCGAATAAACCAATCGCTTTTCCGCCCATGTCTTTGCCGACAAAGTACATTATCGAGCAAGATATGGTGCCGAAGATCACTGGAAATATCGAGCAAAAAGCCATCAAATTAACGTTAACGCCCAACCAAGAGATAATACTGTAGAGTACAGCCGCGGTCATCGGTAATGCAGGCAGCGACCTAGACATGTCCAGTCCATCTGGATACCATTGCTGGTAGTTTATCCAGCCTCGACCATCGTTCTCCAAATAAGGCGAGAACAAACCGTCCTGCACCATCTTATTCGTCAGACTAAACTGGTAATAGGGGTCAAATTCGTTAAGGCGCACATCGCCCGTGGGTATTTCCCAACGTATTGGTAGAATGCGAATTGTGAAGGCAATGAAGAGTATCAGAAGTAACGCTGAATAACAGATTATTGAGGCATGACTAGTTTGAATGCGAAGTCTTCCAAAAACTTTCAGACCATTAACGAGTCGTTCCTTCAACAGTGTTCCCTTCCCCTACCTTGAGCAATCCTTCATATTAATGAGGTCTTTTATTTATTTTTATGGTTAATAATTGTTTATATCACAATTGCCGTTTATTTATTGCTTTCCAAAAAGCGAGTCAAAGATTCGCCGAAAGAGGTTTGCTGAACTTTACACCGTGAACACACTAAGGGTTTTAAACACGAGTTTTTCTCGCAATTCTCGTGGTTTCAAGCTGGATTTATAGCGTAAAAAGATAGAAGAAGCGCGCATCATACTTAAAAGCTTATTTTGCGGGTTTCACTTCGACGTCGATGGGCAACAATGACAGCTTCTTGCCGCATTTCGGGCATTTTCCATCATGCTGCTGGAGAACTTCATCGGGAGGCTTAAGGTCTGCGCCTTCGTATAGTATGTGATTACATCCACTACAGATGACGCGTTGTGGCACTAAATTTCACTTCCCGAAATAACAAAGGTAACATCTGCGACATATTTATTGGTTACTAGCGCTAAATTGACGCGGGCAATCATTCCGCAGCGGCAGTTCTTTCGGAATCAAGTTTGGCGTTTCTTAAGCACGGCAACTCCAATGGTGCAGCCTATGATGGTGGTTAGGATTACTATGAAGGCGATTTCTGGGAAAACTTGAGAGTCAGGCACACCTGATGTGAGGGGTAATGAAGCTAACACTGCTGCGGCTAAACCGCGAGGAAACATAACTGTCATTAAAGTTTCGTATTTGCGTAACTCGGATTTGACGGCAGCCATTTTGACCACGACGAAACGGATTCCGAGAAACGTGGCGGATAATAATATGCCAATAAGCACTGATGTGAAAGATGAAAAGCTAAACAGGAGACCTGTGAAAACAAAGAAGAAAGAACGAATTAGAAAGCTGATTTGACTGTGAAAGTCACGCACGCTAGCGTCAATCGAGACGGTGGTCCTGAATTTCAGCCGTTTAGCAATATGCCGCGAGTTTCCAATAATCAAGCCAAAAAACAAAGCAGAAAGCGCGCCGTTGCCGCCTAGGTTTGTAGTTACCACATAAGTGAGAAATAACACTGCTAAGGTTAGCATGTAAGCGTTGGGCTTTCCTTTAATTCTTTCCATAATAATTAGCCAAGCAATGCCAAACCCTAAACCTACAAGAATTCCCACTGCAAACGCTATGCCAACAGAGCCTAGGGCAGCGCCGAGGCTTACTTCGCCTGAGAGAATTATGTTAATCGCCGTAAATGCGCCCACCGTACACAGCACGTCAGTCAAAATGGATTCAAGGCTGAGAACGGTCTCAATTTTTTCAGTGACTTTCAGTTTTCTGACCAACGCTATCACTATTATTGAGCTGCCTCCGCCGACGATGCTCCCTAATAGCAAGCCGTTCAGAAGACGCCAACCGAGCAAATATTTGCAGAGAACTGCTGTCACTAACACATTTAATATCCAACCGACAATCGCTAATACCAAAGCTCTTGGACTATTCTTGACGGCTTCGCGTATGTCCATGTTTAACCCGCCGTCAAAGAGAATGATAATAAGCGCTAAAGCAGCAAAATACGGCGTAATCCCAAGCAGCTCTTCCTGAGCGAACAACTGGAAAATGGGGCCCAACAGCACTCCGAACAGGAGCAAAAGGATAGAGTCAGGGATGCTTGTACGATTGAAAAACTCTTCTCCCAAAAAACCTAGAATGATAATTATTCCCGCAACAAGGAAAGCTATAACAGCTGGGTCCAAGTGAAACCATCCGTCTTTAACTCTCTATTTCTGCGCGATCAGAAGTTAAAACTTACTGTTAAAAGGGCATTTTGCGCACAACTCTGCTCGAATTGGCAATACCTTAAACAACTACTCAGGCGGTCTGTGCGATCTGTATCGCACCAAGGCTGATTGCTAGGAACAACGCGTACAAGAAAAGCAAAACGGTTCCTTCTCGCCGACCTATTCTTTCGTTTGACAGGAAATACCATAAGAGAAGGTTCGTTATCAACGAGAAAATAGCTACGTTGGAAAAGGCGCTCATGTTAATGGTTAAGGGTGATGTGACCAAAGTTATTCCGAGAATTAAAGTAATGTTCATGAAGCAACTTCCGATTATGTTGCCTAATGCCAGCTCTAAGTGGCCTTTTTTGACGGCGTCAATGCTCGTAGATAGCTCTGGTACACTTGTCCCGAAAGCAACAACTGTAGCGCCTATGACGAGTGGCGGTATACCTACACTTGAAGCTAGAAAAGACGCTGATTCAACTATGAAATAGGCGCAAATAACAACTCCAGCAGCACCCAAAACGGTTAGGGCTACGTATTTGCCGAGTTTGTTTTTCTCTGTTCCTGAAAGTGACTTCTCAGTTGGAGTTCGAGCCTTTGAAAGCTGGAACATATAGTAAACGAAGATTACTAAGAGTATGACCCCGACGAATCGGCTTGCATATCCGATGTAAATCAGAGCCAACGGGACAATTGAAGCTATGAAAAGACCAAAATAAAGGCTTCCTAACTCCTCTTTCGCCATTTTGGGCAAAACCCGCGATTTCTCAGGGTACTTCAAAGATATTAGAAGGAAACAGACGCCAAGTATCAAGCAGATGTTAACTATGTTAGAACCTAAGACGTTTCCTATCGACACACCTATGTTTTCTGGGTTTAATACTGAAAAAACAGCGACGAAAAGTTCCGGCAGGGACGTTGAAAAAGCAACAAGGACAAAGCCTACTGTTGTTTTTCCCAATCCCGTTACGCTTGCCACGTTTATAGAATGAGTTATCGTTAAGTCACTGGCTTTGCTCAAAGCAGCCAACGCTGCAAGAAGAATGCCTATGTTAGCTAGTAGACCCAACTCCTCGAGCACTTATTCCACCCTCCGTCTTGCTTCCCAGCAAACGGTGTGAACAGTTCTCCGCAATTGGTTATTAAACATTTTTGAGTTGCAATTAAGTTTAAAACGAAAGGAGTTGGCAAGCGGTAACTTTTTGAGGCTAGGTTTTCAATGCTGAGGTGTGGTTTACGGCTGTTGAGAAGCTATACGTTGATAATAACGGAGAAGCCTGATGCGGCTAGCAGAATAGCCTCGGCTTTAGACGCTGAGGGAAAAGCCAAAAAACTGGTGGAGAACGGCGTCCCCTACTACGTAGCGAAGAGAAGCGGGGACATAGTTGTGGTTCCAGCTTTAGGGCACTTATACACGGTCGCGAGCAAAAAAAGAGGTGAAAGGGGCTATCCAGTTTTCGATTTCCGCTGGGTTCCAAGATACATGGCTGAACGTGGAGCCTCGCGAATTCGCACTTGGCTTAAGGTTATTTCGAAACTAGCAGAGAACGCAGACAAGTTCATAGATGCATGCGACTACGATATCGAAGGAAGCATAATCGGCTACTCCATTCTAAAGTACGCTTGCGGCGGCAAAGAAAACACTGCACAACGTATGAAGTATTCTACGCTGACAAAAGAAGCGCTTGAAAAGTCTTACTCTGAACCGCTGTCCAGCTTGGATTTTGCGCTTATAGAGGCGGGTTTGACAAGGCATGAAGTGGATTGGCTGTACGGTATAAACCTTTCTAGAGCTTTGACGACGGCAGCGAAAAACTACAGTGGAAGATACGCGACGCTCAGCACGGGCAGGGTGCAGGGGCCCACGCTTAAGTTTCTTGAAACACGGGAAAAAAGCATAAAGTGTTTTGTGCCAACGCCGTACTGGAACATAAAAGCCAAATTTGGCCGCAGGGTTCTTGAAGTGGAGTACGAAAAAAACCCCGTGGAAACTAGGGCAGAAGCAGAAGCGATAATTGATAGTTGCAAAGGTAAAGACGGCGAAACAGAAAAAATAGAGCTTAAAGAGTTCCAACAGTTGCCTCCTTTGCCTTTTGATTTGGGTTCGCTGCAAAGTGAAGCCTACCGCCTTTTCAGGTACACGCCGATGCGTACTTCAAGCATCGCTCAACGCCTGTACTTAGCTGCGTTAATCTCGTATCCCCGAACAAGCAGCCAAAAACTGCCGCCCGAAATCGGCTACGAAGCAATTTTGAAGAAGCTGGGCAGAACCCCCGAGTACAGGCAAGAGGCAATGGAGCTTCTCGCCAAGCCAGCGTTGAAGCCAACCGAGGGAAAAAAGATAGACCCTGCGCACCCGGCTATTTACCCAACTGGAAACCTTCCTGAAAGAAGCTTGAACAGCGCTGAAAGAAACATTTGGGACCTCGTTGTCCGAAGGTTCATGGCGGTTTTCGGCGAACCCGCCCTAATGCAGAGCATAAAAGTCGCCATCAACATTAACGGAAACAAGTTCCAAATGAACGGAAGACACACCTTAGAGGAAGGCTGGCTTCGCTTCTACAAGCCCTACTTCAAGTCTGCGGATGCTGCGTTGCCGCCTATGGAGGAAGGACAAAAAGTCAGTGTTAAACGAGTCTTGTTGGAAGACAAGTTCACTACTCCGCCGTCAAGGTACAATCCCAGCAGTCTCCTCCGAAGGATGGAGAAGGAAGAGATAGGAACCAAAGCAACCCGCGCGGGAATCATTCAAACCTTGAACAACAGGAAGTATACCCGCGAGGAAAGAATCGTGGTTACGGACCTCGGCTTCGAAGTTGTTGATGTCCTCAACGAGTACTGCCCAGCGGTTGTGTCGCTAGAGCTGACCCGAAAGCTTGAGGAAAGAATGAACGATATCCAACAAGGGAACGAAACAAGAGAAAACGTCTTGCGGGATACAATTGAGATTCTGAAGCCCGTGACTGAGCAACTGAAAGAAAAAGAAAGGGTAATCGGAGAGTGCTTAAGCCAAGCTTTGATGAAGGCGCGGCTTGAAGAACGGGTAATCGGCGCGTGCCCCGTCTGCAAGAATGGAAAACTAGTGATTTTGCGCTCAAGAACATCAGGCAAACGCTTCATCGGCTGCACAAACTATTTCAAAGGCACATGCAAAACCTCTTTTCCCCTGCCACAAAAAGGCTTAGCGAATCCAACAGGCACTGTTTGCAGAAGCTGCGGCTGGAACACCGTGCGAATCTGGATTAAAGGCAATCGCCCTTGGAATCTATGTTTCAATCCCCTGTGCCCGACAAAAACGAAGGCGGAAAAGCGTTGAACTGGATTAGCTTAACGACTCCAACAGACCCTAGTGTCTATGGAAAAAAGAGGCTTGACGGTAAAGGATTTATTTAATCAATAATCTTTGAATCCAAAGCTCGTTCAATTTCTCTTTCCTAATAGAAAAAGCATAGGTATTATACTTTAACTCGTACTCTACAGACAGAGGTAAACATAAACGCGCAGTTTTAGCGCTTGTCAAGAAAATTTGAGTCAAGAAGTTTTTACAAAAAAGCTTTTACTGCGCAAACAGCCTACGTATCATATAGGGAAACAGCATGGGTAAACGTGTAACTCTGCTGCTCATCGTCATCCTAACGGCGTCAAGCCTAGCAGCAACCGAAACTGCGACTGCAAGCCTCAATCCAACTTTTACAGGCAGAATTACAAGCATCGATAACCCACCCAACATAAAATTTTCCATAAAAAACGACGCCATTTTATATTCTGATTCCGACCATTTGAACATCAAGTTTACGGTCAGTCAAGGCGCAGGATTCTCAAATTTTTTATGCCTTGGGGGTTCATTAACTCAGGTCTCCTATAAAGCAAGCTGGCAAAACTCACCAGTAATAATTTATAACTGGAGTTATAACAACCCCGCCGATCTTAAAGATGACGAACCAAACCCCACAGGAAGCGTCTCCTATACGCTAAACCTAACAGACGCACCATTGGGAACTCACCAAATTCAAGTAACTGCCAAGGGATTTGCATACCCTACGACTATCGGAACATACTGGATATTTACGGCAGACGGCTCATCAACTTTAAACTTCACAATCGCTAACCCCCCACCAGCAACTCCAACTCCAACCTACAGCCCTGAGTCAGGCATCCTGTGGAAAACAGACATTCCCTGGAATCTAACAGGAACTCCCGCCCAAGAGTTATGGGATACAGACATACTCAGAAAAGGTAGATCTTGGACTGAACCAGTGAAGGTTAACGGCGTGATTTATGCAGGGGCCAATTCAGTTGTTACCCTAAATAAATATTGGCAACCTAAGCTGAGATGGATTAATGTATATGCTTTCGACGCCCAAACCGGCAGACAAATCTGGAATTACCAAACAGACTATGGTTCAATAACAAATCTTGCAGTGGCAGACGGCAGAGTCTATTTTGCATTAGAGGCTGATTCAATGTCTTCTCTCAACGCGTTGAACGCATCTAACGGAAGTTTCTTGTGGAGCACACCCTGCAAAATTTTCTATTCCACACCAGTTGCAGAAAATGATAGAATCTACATTAATAGCTTATATTCAATACTTGCTTTCAACGGAGCTGACGGTAGCTCAGCATGGAATTATACGACTGACGCTCGCATAACTAACCGCGCCACAACCGTTGCCAAAGGCGTTCTTTACGAACCTTCAGACGAAGGGCTTTACGCGTTAAACACAGAAAATGGCAGCAAGCTTTGGAGTCACGAGACAAACGGTGGATTCTCAAGTGCTACAGTAGCTAATGACGTTGTATACGCGGCTTCGGGTGATGGCAACATTTATGCTTTTAACGCTGCAACAGGCGATGAACTCTGGAGACATGACACGACCGCCCCAGAATTTATTGCTTGGGTAAATTATACAAGTCACACCACTCCCGTCTACTATCAGGGCGTGCTGTATTTCACCTGTCTTTCGTTCCGGCATATCCACATCACAGGTGTCAATGGTGCACAGGATATTTGTCAAATGTCGACTATGAGTTCAGTTTATGCATTAAATGCTGCTAGCGGAAAAAAAGTTTGGAATTACACAGACGATATTGGCGCGTTAGGTTCTCCGGTCGCTGTGGCTAATGGGATAGTGTATACTGACGTTGGAAACAGAATCTTGGGTTTCAACTCTCAAAACGGATCATTAATTTGGAACTATACAAATGCCCAACTATCACCTAACTCAAAGCCAGTCATTGATAACGACATTATTTATGCGGGCTTTAGCGATGGACAACTGTACGCGTTAAGAGCGCCTGAAAGCCCAAGCACGACTCTCCTAACGGATAATCAAGGCATAGCTATCTTCATAGCAATATCAGTGGTGTCTGCCATAGTTCTAACAGCTTTAATCCTTATATTTCGACGTAAAAACCAAAGTTCTCCCTCTTCCACCACATCCAACGAGGCTTAGCAACTGTTAGCGCGCATGCGTGTTCCTAAATTCAGTTCAAGGATAAAGATGCCCGTGTGAATGTCTGGGTTCTCACCGTTTTCTCCCTGTAACA
>JAFGNM010000088.1 GCA_016927015.1 Candidatus Bathyarchaeota archaeon
GGTTTACGGTGCAAGGGACCCCTACCCCCCCGCCTAAGACCCACCGCCAAGGACTAGAGCAAACACAAAACTATAAAACTTTTCTAAATGGTTCGGGTTGAGTGGTGTTCATATTCTGAATTCATAACTCTTTATATACGCGATACATCCCTTATAAACCGATAGCAACATAAAGAAGGACCAATCAAATGAAAGCCAAGATCGCGCTTGGAACCTTACTTATCAGCACAATCCTCATAGGCTTAATGGCACCGCTCGCAAAAGCCGACACACTCAACAGAACAGATTTTGAAGAAGAAAGCTTCGCAAAAACAGTTGACTTCTGCGACTATGTCCGCGCCTACGCCACACTCCACGGCATACCAGAACCAGCTAACTTCGACAAGTGGCACGCCAACATGTACATGACATACGTAAACACCAGCGGCTTAAAGCTGCTCTACGCAGGACTCGAAGATATAACCACAGACGAATCAACCTACCTGCGCATACCGATGCAGTCGTTCATAATGCACTACAAAACCAACGAAAACAACCGCGACGTCATCCTAGCCTCCACGTTCCTCATGCTCATGGCGTTCAACGAAACCGCAACTTCGCTTTACCCTGACTCACCCGACAGAAACGACGTGCTCTACGCTTCGTTCAGCCTAGGCTTTGACCTCAGCGACCTAGGCGAAACATTGCCAGTGCTGAATAGCGAAACTGAAACCATCCCGCTAACGCATGAAGGCAACGAGTGGACATGGGGCATGAAATACACCAACCTCACCGCTCTCTGGTGGAGAACATGGATAGACCCCAACAATCCACGATTCGACAACAGCTGGCCAGTTGCCTTAACAGTCTACGATGAACTTACGTTCACGTACACGCTTACAATAGACCCAGACGCAGGTACCGCCACGCTACAGGAAAACCACGTAATCGGAAGAATGCGCCACCTCTTCGTCGGCATAATCCCAGTTCCACTCCTCTGCACATACTATAACAGCACAGGACACTACGGCACGTTCGGGAGAATTAAACTCGACGATGATACCATCCACGACTTCATCCAAGACAACGGGCTCAAGATGAGCATCATAAACTTCCAAACATCAGTGATGGCTGACCACGAAACCTACAGCCAAACACCATCAGGACAAAACGTGACAGACACGGAAACAGAAGTCACAAACACATCAATAGACACTTACGCGGATGACGGAGAGAAAATCTTCAACGCTGACTTCGGCACCAAAAAAACCTACAACCTCTACAATTACACGGCTGACCCAACCGAAACCGCGTTTGACACTTACGATTCAACAGCGCGAACCGCCAAGATAGCAGGCTACGCAGGCAACGGCGGCTTATTCGCATACCACATAGGCTTAATGAAGTTCCTGCCAGCAGTTGTCGTACACATGTATCCGGGACTCGCTGTCAAAGCCGCGGCGACAATCGCAAACATGAGTCGAGCCAACTTCTTCTACATAACCGCTTACCCAGAATACAGCGGATACAGAGTCGAGCATGACCCAACGTTCACCGCGTACATAGCCACAAACGCAGACACTTCAGATACCCCGCCCCCAACAACAGGCGCAGGAGGATTAATAATAATCGCCGTAATCATAGTCGTCGTCGGCATAGGCATCGCAGTCTTCATAGCGAGAAGAAAAACCTAAGCCTAACCAAAAACACTTTTTTTCTATCCAGTTTTACGCGTGACTTTTTGTAGCCTCTTTAAGTTTACGCGCCAGCGCCTCCAACTCCTCGAGCATCCTGCCAACGTCACTTTGATGTTCACGAACGATGTTGACGAAAGCGCTCCCCACGATAACGCCGTCAGCACCAGCCTCTATAATGCCCTTCGCATGCTCGGGTTTTGAAACCCCAAAACCCACAGCCAACGGAACCCGCCCAGACGTGTAAGGCAGAAACCGCTGAATCAACTGCACAGTCGAACCCTCCAAAGCCTCGCGCGCCCCTGTAACCCCGAAATGGGAAACAACGTAGAGAAAGCCCGAGGTGCACTCGACAATCTTGCGTAAGCGCTCGTTCGAGGTGGAGGGCGCCGCAAGAAAAACCGTGTCCACCCCGCAACTCTTCGCGGCTTCGCGGTACGCTTCTGCCTCCTCCACTGGAAGGTCAGGAACCACGACGCCGTCAACACCGAAGCTTTTTGCCAACCTGAAAAACCGCTCCACGCCCATACGGAAAACAGGATTAAAATACGTCAAAATCACTACGGGCACGCGGTGCTTCTTTTTGACTTCCCCAGCCATGCCCAGCACCATTTGCGGCGTCGTTCCCGCTTGCAATGCGCGTACACTAGCCGCTTGAATCGTCGGTCCGTCAGCTATCGGGTCAGAAAACGGAATGCCCAGCTCAAGTATGTCTACGCCGCCTTTGATTAATGCCTCAGAGATCCTAGGCGTAAATTCGGGTTTGGGGTCGCCCCCAGTCACGTAGCCTATAAGCGCGCCGTCGCCCTGCGCCTTCAGCTTCTGGAAAACCTCTGCCATATCGCTCATATTTTCACTCCCAAGAAATCAGCTACAACTTCAACATCCTTGTCTCCACGCCCAGACAAAGTAACCACAATAGTTTCATCCCGCTTCATTTTCCGCGCCAACTTCATAGCAAACGCTACGGCATGCGAAGACTCCAACGCTGGAATTATGCCCTCCTCTTCTGACAGCGCACAGAAAGCCGCCACTGTTTCCTCATCCGTAGCTGAAGAGTACTTAGCCCTCCGAAGAGTTTTCAGGAAAGAATGTTCTGGTCCAACACCAGGATAATCCAAGCCTGCAGAAATGCTGTGAGTTGTCTGTATCTGCCCCTCAGTGTCTTGGAGAACATAAGTTAACATGCCGTGGAAGACACCTTCCGACCCCGCGCCCAAGGCAGCAGCGTGCTTGTTGGATTCGATGCCTTCCCCTGCGGCTTCAACCCCGTACAACTGCACTTCTGGGTGGTCTTCAAACGGGTAGAACGTGCCTATAGCGTTGCTGCCTCCGCCGACGCACGCAACCAGCGCATTTGGAAACCGCGTCTCTTTCCGCAGGAACTGCTCTTTCAACTCGTTGCCAATGACGCTCTGGAAGTCGCGGACAAGCATGGGGTACGGGTGAGGACCCACAACCGAGCCTACCAAGTAGTAGGTGCTTTCAATGTTGGTAACCCAGTCCCTGAACGCCTCGTTTATGGAGTCCTTCAACGTTTTAGAGCCAGACTCCACAGGATGAACCTCCGCGCCCAAAAGTTTCATCCTGAACACGTTAAGCCTCTGCCGCCTCATGTCCTCAGAACCCATGTAAACTTCAGCCTTCAAGCCCAAAGCAGCGCAAGCTATAGCCGTGGCAACCCCGTGCTGACCAGCACCAGTCTCAGCAATAATACGTTTCTTGCCCATCCGCTTAGCCAGCAAAGCCTGCCCAAGCGTATTGTTAATTTTGTGGGCGCCTCCGTGCGCAAGGTCTTCCCGTTTCAGGTAAATCTTTGCTCCGCCGATTTTCTTCGTTAGATTTTCCGCGTAGTACAGCGGCGTGGGTCTTCCAGCGTACTCTGACAGGTAATACTCCAGTTCTTTGTTGAAGCTCGGGTCTTGCTTAACCTGCGCATAAGCTTCTTCCAACTCGCCAATCGCCGCCATCAACACCTCTGGAACGAAGCGTCCGCCGTACTTGCCAAATTTTCCGTCAATTGGGTAGCTACCTAGTTTTTTCATGTTCTAACATCCTTAGCGTTTTTGATGAACTCAATTATTTTTTGGTGATCTTTAATTCCGGGTTGCTGTTCCACGCCGCTTGACACATCCACCGCGTAGGGGTCAACAGTACGCACCGCCTCAGCAACGTTCTCAGGGTTCAGTCCTCCAGCCAGAATTAACGGTTTCGGCTGAATAGCTTGCTTAACGCGTTTGCTCAGTTCCCAGTCATGAACGACGCCTGTTCCGCCATACCGCCCATCAGCAAAGGAGTCGAGGAGAACTGCGTCGAACAGTTTTGACGCTCTTGAGACGGCGTCAAGGTCGTTAGCGAGCTGCGCGTTAACAGCTCCTATCAACAGGGTGTTTGGAAGTTTCAGTCTAACAGACGCTGCGGCGTGCAGGTTTTCTCCATGAATTTGAATGGCATCTGGATTCAGCTTTTCATACGCCGCAAAGTCGTCGATGCTTCGCGGAACCGTGACTAGAACGCTTTTCACGAAAGGCGGAACTTGCTTAATCAGCCTTTCAGCTTCATTCAGCGACAGGTTCCTCGGCGAAGACGCTACGCCCACCACAAACCCAACCGCATCGGCTCCAGCCGCGGCAGCAACGTCCAAATCTTCTTTCCGGGTTATCCCGCAGATTTTCACTCTAACCACAGTCATAAGGCGGACACAAACTCCTTAACCTTCTCTTCAATGTTATCGGCTAACATGACAGCTGACCCTACGAGAAACGCTTGAGCGCCGCATTCGCGCAGAAAACGCAGGTCCGCAGGCGTGCTAACTCCACTCTCACTCACCACAATCTTGCCTTCCGCACTATTTCGCTCCAGAATTTTCTTGGTCACGCCCAAATCCACCTTCAACGTTGCCAAATCTCGGTTGTTGATGCCTACCAAGTCAGCGTGGGTGCTCACGGCAACCCGAAACTCCTCAGCCGTATGCGTTTCCAGCAGAACCTCAAGACCTTTCGAATGCGCAGTCGCCATCATGGCACTCAGGTTACATTCACAGTATCCTCTGTCAAAAAGAGCCACAATCAACAACGCAACGTTAGCCCCTAATTTTGAAGCCGCTTCCAGCTGAACAGGGCTTAGGATTATGTCTTTCATGAGAATCGGCACCTTCACTGTCCTCCGCGCCTCAACAAGCGAACGCAGAGAACCGTTGAAATGTTTTGGTTCAGTCAAAACGGAAATGCCGACGGCTCCGCCTTTCTCCATACTTTCCGCTATGCTGCGTGCCTCAACGTTTTCTCTTATTGTGCCTGCCGACGGCGAAGCAGCTTTAATTTCAGTGATGACAGGCGCATTTTTGGCTTCGAGAATAGCCTTTTTCAAACTGACGTGAGAAGTTGCTGCCTCAGCTAACGCTTCATAGTAGCCACTATCTATGGTTGCTTTTGCGCTCTGCGCTAGAGTATCAAGAAAATCAGCCATACTTCAGTTCTAACTCCTCAAGTTTTGACAGGTCTCCACCAGAAGCACTGATTAACGCTTTGAGTTTTTTGCAGGCGGCTCCGCTTTCAATTGATTCGCGGGCTACTGCCATGCCGTAACGGAAGTCTTCTGCTTTTCCACCCACTATTATTCCCGCGGCGCTGTTGACAAGCACTATCTCTGTTTTTGGGTCATCAACAGCGCAGTTGCCGTTCAGAATCTTGAATAGAATTTCAGCGCTTTCTTCTGGTGCTGTTCCTTTAATGTCTGCTATTCGGGCCTGTTTGACGCCGAAGTCCTTTGGCAAGGTCTCCATGGTTGCAACCTCGCCTTCCTTTAACCACGCAATGGCAGTTTTGCCTAACGTAGATACTTCATCTAACCCGTCCAGCCCGTGAACAACCATTGCTTCTTCGCATCCAAGCCGTTTCAAGGCATAAGCCATTGGCACCGTCAGTTTTGGGTCGTAAACACCGAGCAGCTGCGCGTTAGCAGAGGCTGGATTCGTCAGTGGACCGAGAACGTTGAACACCGTGCGGACGCCTATCTCTCTTCGCGGCTCAACAGCGTACTTCATGGCAGGATGAAAGGCAGGCGCAAACATGAAACCCACTCCTATCTGTTCAATTGCGTTCTGAACCTCTTCAGGCGTCATTTTAAGGTTGAGCCCAAGCTTCTCCAGAACATCGGCGCTGCCGCTCTTGCTGGTAACTGACCTGTTTCCGTGCTTCGCTATGGCAACGCCAGCGCCAGCGACCACAAAAGCCGCGGCTGTACTGATGTTGAAAGTTTTTGTTTTGTCGCCGCCTGTTCCGCAAGTGTCCACGAGACGGCCCTCCACACGGGGGTGAATTCGGCGGCAACGTTCCCTCATGACCGTAGCGAAAGCTATGAGCTCTTCAACCGTCTCGCCCTTCATCCGCAGGGCTGTCAAAAACGCGGCGATCTGCGCGTTTGTCGCCTTTCCCGACATCACTTCTCTCATGATTTCCTGCGATTCCTCAAAAGACAGGCTTGCGCCGTCAATCAGTTTCTGTATTCCTTCTCTGATCATTCTTCATCTGCCTTCCAGAAAATTTTTCATAATGATTTTTCCATCCTCGCACAGTATGGATTCAGGGTGAAACTGCACGCCTTCAATTGGGTATTCAGCGTGGCGGACACCCATGATTTCTCCGTCGTCAATGGCTACGGCGGTTACTTGAAGACACGGCGGAATTGAAAATTCATCACCAGCCAGCGAGTGATAGCGCGTCGCGGTGAACGGGTTGCGGACGCCATTGAAAATGCCTTTTTCGTCATGTTTTATTGCGCAGGTTTTTCCATGCATCAGCTTTTTTGCAGAGACAATTTTTCCGCCGAAAGCATAGATTATCCCTTGGTGACCAAGGCAGACGCCCAATGTAGGAACCTTGCGACTTACATCTTGCAGGATGGCTGTGCAGATACCGAAGTACCGCTCATCTTCAGGAGTGCCTGGACCTGGAGAAATCACTATCCTGTCGGGCTTCAGCTTCTTAACCTGCTCCAAAGTTACTTGGTCGTTTCTGTAGACGACGACTTCCGCGCCGAGCTCTCCGATGTACTGGACAAGGTTGTAAACGAAAGAATCATAGTTGTCAATTACCAAAACTTTCACGTTGTTTCGCCTCCAGCTTTTTTAAGCGCCTTCATAAGCGCCTCAGCTTTCTGGTCGGTTTCGAACCACTCGCGTTCTGGAACGGAATCAGCCACTATACCCGCGCCTACTTGAATATAGGCTTTGTCTTTGTCTGCGAATAGGGTTCGGATGGTTATGGCGAAGTCCGCGTTGCCGTTATAGGAGAAGTAGCCGACGGCTCCCGCGTAGGGTCCTCTTTTTGTCGGTTCAAGTTCTTCGATGATTTCCATGGCGCGGACTTTGGGTGCTCCTGAAACCGTGCCTGCTGGAAAAACCGCGCGTAACGCGTCGTAGCATTCCTTGTCGTCTTTTAGGTCGCCTACAACCTGCGAGACTATGTGCTGCACGTGGCTGTAGCGGTGGACTTTCATGAACTCTGGAACGTGCACGCTTCCGAACTTGGCGATTTTTCCCACATCGTTTCTGGCTAAGTCAACCAGCATCACGTGTTCAGCTCGTTCCTTAGGGTCAGCCAGCAACTCTTCGGATAGCCGCTTGTTTTCGCAGGGGTTTTCCACGCACGGTCTTGTTCCAGCTATCGGAAACGTTTCCACAACGCGGTTGTCGACTCTGACGAGCATTTCTGGGCTGGACCCAACGATTTGCCTGTCGCCTGCTTTAAAGAAGTACATGTACGGCGACGGGTTTATCTCGCGTAAAGAACGGTAGAACGCCATTAAGTCGCCTTTAACTTGGAAGTCGTAGCGTTTAGAGAGGACAACTTGGAAGATGTCACCGGAAACTATGTATTCTTTGGCTTTTTCCACGGCTTCCTCAAACCGTTTTTTCGTGATGTTCACTTTCGGCTGGTCGTACGCTAAAGCTTCTGGGTTGCTGGGTTGTTTGATTAGATTTTCAACTTCGGCGAGGCGATTGTCGCTTGAGTAATAGTAGAATGCGCGTTTTTGCTTGTGGTCGAACACGATGCCGTCGTCGAAAAATCCCATTTGGGCGTCTGGAAAGTTCAGGTCGTCGCGGGTTTGCTGGGGGAGTTTTTCCCAGTAGCGAACTGCGTCGTAAGAGATGTAGCCGACTGCGCCGCCGACGAATCTGAATTCGCTGTTGGGAACGGCTTTGCCTTTAACGAGTTTTTCGATGGCGTGTAGCGGGTCGTTGGTTTTTTCTCTGGCGGTTTCTCCGGTTTTCTCGTTGCGGATTTCTGTGTCGCCGTTTTTTATTTCGATTGTTAATCTGGGGGCGAAGCCTATGAAGGAGTATTGTGCCAGTTTTCTTGGGCCTTCGATGGATTCGAGGAGGTAGGCTGTTTCATAACGTTTTTGAAGTTTAGAAAAGATTTCGAGGGGTGATTTGTTGAAAGGGAATTTTTTATAGTTTAGTTTGTGCGCTTCTAGTAGCGCTTGTTGTTGGTCTGAGCCAAATACGATACCCCATTATAGCACCTTCTAAGGTTCTGAACCCTACCTCGATGTGTTATTTAAGGCTTTTGTGAACAAAAATGTACATTAACTTTTTTTTGACTCAGCCAAGCAGCTGTCCAGCCAATCCAAATACGCTTTTGAGCCTTCAACAATTGGAAGAGCAATGATTTCCGGCACTTCATAACTATGCAAAGCCTTCACGGTTTCCGCCAGCTTCTCGAACAAGTCCTTGCGCGATTTCATGAAAATCAGGTATTCCCCAGCTTTCTCCAGTTTTCCAGCCCAGTGAAAAAGCGAAGAAACTGGACCAGTTATGTTGGCGCAGGCAATAAGCCGTTCCTTTAGGAGGCGTTGCGCTATGTTTTCCGCTTCCTGCTTGCTGGCTGTTGTAACCAGCACGATAACGTACGTGTTCTGCAAGTCTTTCACCTGCAACTTAACGCTAATAGTTTCTTTTCTAAAAACTTTTGCTGACTCTGCAGTGTCCTAGTTTGGGACACATCAACACATTTAAGATTCCATGAGGTAATAGAAGTGTAGCCGAGGTGAACTTTGCTTGATTGAGGAACAACTGAAAGTTTTGAAGGTTATGAGCGAGGTTACCAGCCGTATAGACATGAACGCTTTCGCGCAGATGGTTGGCTTAAACCCAAGCCAGACGGTGGAACGCATGCAAGACCTCGTTAACTCAGGCTTCATCAGGAAAGTAGGCGGCGGATACGGCATAACGGAAAAAGGTAAAGCCATTCTCAAAGCCATCACGCCAGTTCCAAAGGACACCGCGTTTCACTTTTACACGGCAATTGGGCAACCCACTGGCTTCTCAGCGGAAAGCCTCAAAGACTTCTACGAAATAGTTAAACGCGTAGCTGCAGAAGCCTTGGATTTTCATCTTTACCGTGGAGATTTTGAAAACTGGATTAAAAACGCGTTAAAAGACGTGGTTTTAGCCGATGAGCTTACCAACCTGAAAATTGAAATGTGGAAGGGAGAAGAGCTTAGGCAAAGAATCCAGAAGGCAATAGCAACGAGATACGGGTTTTAACGCAGTACGCGTGGTTTTGCGTCTAGCGTTTTTGCGTTTTTTCTTTTTTCATTTTGGTCCACCATTCGGGAACTTTGGCGGTTTCAGCGTTGTCCCATGAGTCGAAGGGTTTTATGTCGAGAACAGGGGTTCCGTCGAATGCGTCGAGACCGCGAACTGTTAAAACGTTGCCTTCAACTTTGACAAGCTCAACCAGTGTCAACCCAACAGGGTTTGGTCGAGTCATGGTTCGCGTGGCAAATATGCCCAGCAACGGCAAGTCTTTTCTGCGTCGTGGGTGAACCTTCAAGAGTTTCCGCTCTTCAGCTGAAGTTTTATGCAGCCAGAACAGCACAAACAAATGGGAAAAGCCATCAATACCATCTAAGGCGTCGGTTAACTCTTTGCGTATGACAACTTGTGAGGTACGGGTTTTGTCTCTAACTTCATCGCCGACTGCGGTTGTCCTGACAACGCCAATTGGTTTCAAAACAATCTCTGATTGGAAAGACACGGCATTATCCACTCAGCGTTTGAATCCGCGAGAAACTATATAAGCATTAGACAATTCGGCGAACATTTTTCACTGTGCATTTTCGATTGAGGGTGAGTCTGACTCTAGTGCTCGGAACAGACTATACCCCCCTTTATATATAGCTTGAAGCCCAGAGTGAACTGCACGTAAGACATTCAGAGAGAGAAATAGTTCGGGTTTTTTTCTGTTATTTTCTCTTTATGAGGTAGATTAGCAACCCCAAGCCAGCAATAATTACTGCAGCTGCAATAGCTACACCTATAATCATTTCTTGTTCTGTTTGTTGAAGTTCATTGTAAGATGTGGAGGTTGGTGTAGGCGTTATTACAGGTGAAGGAGTTTGTGTCGGTGTTGTTGCAGGTGAAGGCGTTGGCGTCTCGCCAATAGTTAATGTTTGCGTTTCACTCCAACCGCTGTATTCGCCAGTGAAAACCCACGTAAAAAAGAGTATAGCCATGAATGGGTAACATTGAGTATGATACCCCTCACGTGCCTCTACCTGAAAATCCACTTTTGCACCGTCAGGAAAATCTGCTGGACATGATGTGATGGTGTATCCAGAACTTGACTGAACTGGACCCGTAGAGTCATAACCAAAAACGTCCCTATGTTGAGTCTCTGGATAAAGCTCAGTCCAAACCGTCGTAAAATGACCCTTGAAACGAACATTATAGTATATATTAACCTCATTACCATCCGCATCAGTGTAAGGAGTAAAAGGTTGGTTCTTAATCGTGACCTCTATCGACTTGTTTTCCACATGATAACCCGGTGTCGTGGTCACGATTTCTTTTCCTGTGTATTGATCAATTGTAGTGGTTGTGGTCGGTGGTACATCATAAGGATGGGCTACAAGCTTCACAGTGAATTCTGGAACAGACGGCTTGGGTATAGCTGCGAGTGCAAGATTAACCGTAAGCAGGCTTGACAACGTTAAGACGACGAAGAGTAGTATGGTTGCACGTTTATTCATGCTAGTCCCTTACAATAACTAGACATGTTGCCGCATTAAAAGCGTTCTTGTAAAGAATTCTTGACGCAAAAATTTTTAACTAACAAAAATCAGAGGTTCGAGAATAAAAGATGAAGAAAAAGCATTAAGAAGTGTTTGTCTATTTTTCTTTATGGTTCGCCTGTGGTTTGACAAGGGCACTCTTCTGTTGAAAGGGGA
>JAFGNM010000089.1 GCA_016927015.1 Candidatus Bathyarchaeota archaeon
GGGGTGGGATTCGAACCCACGAACGCCTACGCGACAGGGTCCTAAGCCCTGCTCCTTTGACCAGACTGGGAGACCCCCGCTGTCAAGTCTGTACGACTTGAAAGTACGTTGTCCGCCTTTAATATTTTGTTAACGGTGAGTAAGTCCTTTTCCATGTTTGGAGGTTGCGAGTTAACTTGTGGGTAGTCAACCATTTAAACGG
The DNA here is from genome assembly GCA_016927015.1 of Candidatus Bathyarchaeota archaeon. GTDB lineage: Archaea > Thermoproteota > Bathyarchaeia > Bathyarchaeales > Bathycorpusculaceae > SG8-32-3. The sequence goes on from JAFGNM010000089.1 coordinate 203, forward strand.
AAACGGCTATTCTAGTACGAGAAAGTTTGCCTGCTTCAAGCCGAAAAGAAAAAACTGCTTCCAACGTGGAAAACCTGAGTAAGAAACTTGATGAGATAATCAGCAGGCTTGACCTTCTTGAAAAGATGATTGTTGAGAACCCAGAAAACAGGGGAGTGGCTGCCGCGGTGAGCCTAGCCAAGTTTGGCTTAGGCGTGTATGGTGAGCCTTTGAAGCTTGCTGAACGTTTGAAGAACGCGGAGCGCTACTTGCGTCGAAAGCCTATTGCTCAGGATGAGATTTCGCGGTGTATAATCCAAGCGTTAGCGGTTAAGGGCGCTTTGAATATTTCGGCGATTACGCGGCAGGTAACTGGTATGCGGGGGAAAGCCAGCAGGCGTATAGTGCGTGAAAGAGTGAAGAAGCTGCAAGCGCAAGGTGTCCTGTCTAGGAATGCCGGTAAGGTTCCGACTTACGAGTTGATTAAGCAGGCTGACCAGTAAGGTGGTCACTTTTGCGCAGAATACCTAACTATGGTGACCAGTCTATAATGTGTTTGAGGTGAATAATATGACAAACCATGAAGGAAAACATGAAGAAGTTGACCCAGAAAACATCAAAGAAATACTCAGCGTCGTCTCTACTGAAATCCCCGCGATGATCAAAAGCATCTTGTCTTCAGTGTTCTCTGAAGAGGCGGGCAGAAACATGGGTAAAGCTGCGGCAGCATACTACAAGGAACTGACAGCAGGCGGGTTGCCTGAGCCAGTAGCCGTGAAGATGACTGAAGAGTACATGCGGACTTTCACAAGCCTCGGCGACATGCTTAGAAGCGCTGGAAAAGGCGGTTGGGGTCCTCACAGCGGAGACGAAATAGGCAGACACATCGAAAAACGCATCCACAGCAAAATGCGTGAGGAAGAGGAGTAGCATCCTCTTTCCCAAAAAAGGGTGGTTGATTAACCATGAGTGCAGTTTCAATATTTACCACGGTGTTCAAGTCGATTCCACACTTGGCGATAGTGGTCCTTAATCTGCTCTGGATGTATCTTACTCTAGGCAGAAGAGTGCGCAAGACCAGGAAAGCCTTTGAGAAGCAGCTCATACAGCAAGGCATGTCCAAGCAAGACGCGCAACGGCTGAGCGCATGCTACGAAGACCTGAAAGACAACATCACAGGCATGCTTAAACAAGGAATAACGACCATGCGTTTCCAGACAAAATGAAAAAGAAGAAGGCGTTAAGCAGCCATCTCGGATTTTTACGCGGGTTTCATCGGCGACGGTAACTATCCATCTTGAATTGACCGATATTTCTGCATAACTCTACACGGTTATGATATAACTTACGGTTTTTAACCCTTGGACCCGCGGAGTTCTTTTTTGCTGTTGTTTCTATCTTCGGAGTTTGCATTCTAACTTTACCCGCTTTTGACAGCGAACCATGAGTAGGCACGATTCCACCTCCTTAATCGTAGCGTTTTTAAGTTAAATTTCTGCAAGCTTAAAACCCAAGTATTATAGCCCTGACCAATAATCCTAAAAGGCAGTAAGCTCGATTCACTGTCCGCTTTACCATTCGGCATCTAATAAACGTTCGCAACCATAATAGACGAAAAGAACTGATTGCTTCAGCATTTTTTGAATTAGCAGAATCGCTGAATACTAAATGCGAGAAAAGAGTGCTGTTTAAGGAAGAAGAGTTTGGCGCTAAACCGTAAGCTCTTTATTTCATAGCGCACGTTTTGTTCAGAGAGAATTCGTTGCGCCTCGGTAGCCTAGCCAGGTGGGGCGTTACCTTGGTAAGGTAATGGTCGCGGGACCGAAGCCCGCCCGAGGCTCCACTACAAAGAAGTGAGCGCTCAAGCCTGATCTCAGGACTATTTATAGTTCGGTTCTGGGAAGTCTCCGTCACCCGAACCGAAAAAGGGGGTGACTTGACTTTTTTGTGAAAAATCATCACCTGATGGTTCTTATAGGTGGGTTGCTAATAATATTTGGAACCGCTTCATCAGTTGTTGCTGGATTTAACTATTCCACGCGATATACTGCTTATTGGGTTAACGAATGGACTGATTTACGCTTCTTTTCTCTTTTATGGATAATACTGAGCTTCGTTATGGTTATTTTTGGAGTTTTGTTGGTGGCTTTGGCTCCTTCAGAAGGATTGCCTCAAAGACAGGTTGAAGAATAATAATGCTGAATGAACCTATTTGCCATGCAATTTTAGCCGTGGCTTCACTAAAATGAGTAGACAATGTATCAGATACCCCTGTAATCGTTATAACTGATTTGCTTTCAGTAATATTGGTATAAGGGATGTTAAAATACTGGTCAGTATTTGGATACAATAAGCAATAAGTCGGACCTTCAGTTAACCAAACAAGATCGCCTTCACCTATAAAATATGCCGTATTTGTAGTGTCCTTTTCTAATTTTATTTTCATAGGGAATGGCGTTACATATTGCGAGTCCCACTCAATAGGATTAGGATAACCATTCGTAAAAGTGACAGAATCATAATAGGACAGAAAATCAGTTACATTAACGTTGCTAATTAATATCTTTACATGAACAGGATTATTCACGCTAAAGCTTCCTATTGCCGAAAAAATAATGTCTTGGTCAAAATGAACGCTTGGATAACCTGAAAGATGATAGTTAACTTCAACAGTTCCAACAGCGAAGTATTGTATTGGTGGAGCTCCAACAAAATGACTCTCAGGAAAAGCAGAGATTAATAGAAACACTATAAGAAATGCAACAAGCACAATCAAACCAATTTTTCTTCTCGTCCACTCGAATTTTTCTTTTTGTTCCTTCAACTTTATTTTTAAATTGTGAAAGGAGTGCATAGTATTCAGTCATTAGTTAAACAAAGTTGCCTTAAAATTTGTGGTTCTTGCGTCTTTGGTTGCATGTTGTATCAGAGTTTTCCATTTGTTTTTACCTTCGACTTTTATTCCGCATGCTTCCGCAGGGGTTCTTCCGTTTAGGTTTTCATGTGGTCGTATGTAGTTGTGGTAGATTTGCATACCTCTGAGTATGGTTGTGCGTCTCTTTTTGAGCCCTCGCATTGTTTTCTCTCTGTCTCTAATTTCACCGTTTAGGCGTTCCATCTTGTTATTGTTGTGTACCGTTCCTTTCAAAGTGATTTTGCGTATGTGTTTTGTTCCGTCGAAAGCCCACTCACAAGCCTTAGAATAAGAGGGTAAACCATCGGTAATTAGCATCTTAGGCTTTTTACCCATTAACCGTTTTGCTCGCATGAAAAGTGTTCGTGCGTCGTGTTTTTGTTTAGTTTCGGCTACTTCTTGGGCTATCCAGTAGCGTGTTTCATCGTCCATCATTGCGAATAGGTATTTCATATCGCCTTTGATTTTGACGTAAACTTCGTCTGCTCTCCAAGTGTCCGAAACGTTTGGTGTGATTTTTTCAACGTAATTTTCCATTAGTCGCGTGTACTTCTTTATCCAGTTCAGAACAGTTCTGTATGAGACTTCAACACCGATTAGCCTTAGCGATTTAGCGGTGTTTCGTAGGGATTCTCCTGAGAAGTAGAGTTGCATGGCTACCGTGACGGCTTTAGGATTGTGTTTCATGCGTTCAAAGCCTATGTTGAAAGTGAAGTATTTGTGGCAATCCCGACAATAGAACTTCTGCAAGTTGCCCGATTTGTTTTTACGTATTCCTTTCTTCATGAAATTAGTCGAACCGCAGTAGATGCACTCTGTAACGCTTGTTATTGGTTCGATGCGTCTTACTGCAACTTCTGCTCTGACTGCTTGTGAGAAGAGTACGGCGTGAATATGCTTACAGGTTACTCCTCTGTAGATGTGGTCGGGACACTGGCACATCCAACCCAACGAACCATTCAAAACTTCGTATTTGCCGTGTCCTGACTGTGAGAGAACTTCGTAAGTGTTTGCGTCTATCCGCTTGATTTGTCCGTCTATCTGTGCGATATGTTGACCGCGTTGTTCTCTTGTGGTTGGTTGGGTTACCATTTAGATTACCTCTACAGTTACCTTACTACACACTAACTTATAAACTTTGAGGTAATTTATGAGGTAACTATAAATACCTGAAACGCCCCATAGGTTACCTGTAGAGAGGTAAAAATCATGGGAGAAATCACAAGCATAAACAAAGCCACAAGCACAAACGCTTCACTCAGAACAACCATTCCAAGAAGCATAGTAAACCAGTTCGGCTTAACATATAATGACAAGCTAGAATGGATTTTGAAAGCGGAAGGTGGAGAATTAGTAATCCAAGTTAAACCAATTAAAAGTAGAGAGTGCGAGTGAACATGGTCAATATCACTTTTGGAAGCAACAAATACATCAACACAAATGGCATCATAGTTTACAGAACTCCAACTGGAACAGATAAAGAACTTCTGAAATATGAGTTACGAACATCCGACTTGAAACCTTTGATTAGTGTTGAAATTAGAGATAATGTATGGACACTTATAGGAAAAGTCCATAAATCCACTTCATTTGTTCATGTTGATTCTATGTATAAAAGCGAGGAAGTTAGAGAAGGAAGCGAAGTTAAAAAGCTGGTTTTAAAAAGAAAAAAGGATTCACGTGTAGTGTTTGAGTTGATAGTTCATAGCCCTACAGACATTGAGGTAAACGGAATTTTCTATGTTGAGGGAAGTGTTTTTCCAATTGTTGCAACTCGTACCGGTTTGACTGTTGGTAGGGGCGGTACTATATCCCGTTGCACTTTTGAAAATTGTGGAAGAGGCGTCTATTTGACATAATGGAGTGTAGGTGACGATTTTTCACATGGAGAAAATTTTCAGTCAAGTGACAAGGACTTCACAGAGCCTATAGTTCCTTTATATAAGGGGGTATAGACTTTTCCGAGCACTAGAGAACACGATCTAAGCATATCGGTCCCACGAACCCTCACAAAACACTCAACAGTGTAAATAGGAATACTGATAAGTTGAAGTGTATATTTAGACAGAAGGCGAATGTTTCATGTCTAAAACTTGCAGTATTGCAGTGTTAAAAGGCGATGGCATAGGACCCGAAGTAACCGATTCTGCGGTGAAAGTCTTGGAAGCCATCCGAGACACTTCTGACCTTAAGCTCGTTTTTCTCTATGGAGAAGCAGGTTACCACTGCATAGCAGAATACGGCACTAACCTGCCTGAAGAGACAATCGCGCTCCTGAAACAAACAGACGCTTGCCTTAAAGGTCCCATGACCACGCCTGAGGAGCCAGGTGCACCAGTCAGTGCAGCCGTGAAAATCAGGAAAAGGTTCAACCTCTACGCCAACGTCAGACCTTGCCGTTCCTACCCAAACGTAGACGCATTAAAGCCAGACATTGACCTCGTTGTGGTGCGTGAAAACACTGAAGGCATGTACTCAGGTGTAGAATACGAAGTCTCGCCTGGCGTAGCAGTGGCAATGCGCATAATCACCCAAGAAGCCTCAGCGCTTGTTGCGGAATATGCCTTCAAGCTCGCTGAAAAACGCAGAAAACACTTGACCTACGTCCACAAAGCCAACATCTTAAGGGTAACTGACGGAGTATTCAACGACGCTGTTAAAGCCGCAGCCAAAAACCACCCAGACGTAACAGTTGACGACGTCCACATAGACGCCATGGCCATGCATCTCATTAAAAAACCCGAAACCTACGATGTCATCGTCACCACCAACCTCTTCGGCGACGTAATCTCGGACGAAGCCGCTCAAGTCACTGGAAGCCTAGGTTTAGCAGCAGGAGCAAACATAGGTGACTCGTACGGCATGTTTGAACCCGTCCACGGTTCAGCGCCTAAGTACACTGGGCAGAACCGGGTTAACCCCACGGCTACCATAATGGCAGCGCAGATGATGCTGGATTACTTAGGTGAAAAGGACGCAGCAGCCAAAATCGAAAAAGCGGTTATGAAAGTGCTGAACGAAGGGAAAGTGCGAACGAAGGATTTGGGTGGTTCTTCCACTACAAGCGAGATGAGCGACGCCATAGCGTCAAAGGTCAAGGCGCTCTGAAACTTCAACGTAAGTGTATGAGTTAACGTGGACTTCAAGTTCGCCGCTTCCGTTTTCCTTGACTTTTGCGTTTGCCAACTGTAAATTCGCGTTTATTTTGACGGTTTTTTCTAGTTCTTCTGCTTTTTCGTTCCAGATTACGATTGGGATTTCGCCTGTTTCATCCGCCAGCGTAAGCCGCATCACTGTTCCCGTGCTCATGTCGCTTTTTGTGAATTTTGATGGGGGAAAAACCGCTTTTACGGTGCCTGCAAGATGAATATTGTCGTGCGCTGCGGTTATCTCATTGATTTTAGTGGCGAATTTGCCGATGGAAGGGTATTTATCAGCTTTCACGTTTTTAGGCTCAACTTCAATTTGGCTCTTGCCGCCAAGATGTAATTCCACTTTACCTTTCCAGTCTTTGCGCGTGTACCCATGAGAGAAACGGACAACCTGTCCAGTTTTCAGTTCACCTGACTCTACCAAATCGACTTTATCGTTCCACAACACGACACGGATTGTAGCATCTTTATCGCCAATCATCAAGTTTGCAACTTTCCCAGACCTTTCGCCACTGAAGGCTCTTGGAGGATAAACCACTATCACACGCCCTGTTACCGTGACATCGTTCAAGCCTGCAACCAAGTGGCTTATGGGCAACTTGCGAATAGCTCTGCGCTGAATAGTTTCAATTCCGTATCTGGCGGCAATCAACCGTAGAAGCGTCTCTTCCGCTATTAAACCAGCAGTCTTGTTCTTCGCGGTCTCCAAGTTTTTTAGAATTTGGTCTCGGCTGACTTCAGGCTGCTTCGACAGAATCTGTTGAATTATCTCTTCAGCGGTCATTTTCGGGTGCCAGCACCGATATAGGATACGCGAGTTTTAAATTTTTGTGTTTATTTTGCGGCGAGTATGGGTGTTGGCTAAGTTTATTAAAATCGTTATTCATTTTTAGGGTGGCGCTGGGAATAAGAAAGTGATTGACTCTGCGGTTCTTTATGCGCTGGGTGTAGCGTTGATTTTCGTTGGGGTACTCGTAATCGTGGTTGCTGTTGTCTTGCTTTCTGTTTCAGGTGGTGGAAAAGGGAAAGCCAAAGGCGGAGGAGCTGTCATAATTGGTCCTGTTCCGATTATTTTTGGGACAGGTGAGAAATCGCTTAAAACCGTTTTGCTGCTTTCTTTGGCGCTTACAGTGATGCTTGTGGTTGCCATGGTTGTGTATTATTTGTTGCTGGGGTGAAAGGGTGGGCGTGATGAGGAGTGCTGAGGAAGAAAACCGTGAAACTGTTGAGGAAGGTGTAACTGTTTCGGGCAGCTTCTTTTTGTTGTTGATTTTGGGTTTTGCACTAGTTGTCGTTGGTGTAGCCTTCATTTTGGTTGCGGCAGTGTTTTATGGGGGTGGTTCAGCGAGTGGTGGCGTGGTTATTTTCATTGGTCCGTTTCCGATAGTGATTGGTGCGGGTTCAGATGCTGCATGGATAGTTTTGTTCAGCATAATCTTGGCTGTTCTAAGTGTAGTGTTGTTTTTGGTTATGAACAGAAAGATGAGAAAGGTTTGAAGGTTAGCTTCTCTCGTTTACTTGCTCTTCTTCTTTGCCGTAATATGAGTATAGGAATATCAGAACTAGAGCAATAAACGTTGACGCCATGAGGATGTATTCTAAAGTCAGGAAGTATGAGCTTAAGTCCATCGAGATTCTCCTTTTCTTGCTTACTCATGTAACGTTTTAATATTTAAGCAGTAGCTTATTTAGGTTCTGCTGGCTTAGCTGTTTTGTATTTTAAGTGAGCCAATGTTACCCTTGACTTTTCGAGGCGATGCTACGTGTTCTCTAGTGCTCGGAAAAGACTATACCCCCCTTATTTAAAGGAACTATAAATAGCCTCAAAAGAAGCGCTGCGAGATAGACCCACTCTACTGGTTTCTGCATACTATTTCTATTAGGCTCCAAATATGCGGTTAGTCAAGAAACGTTGACAAAAACGCTTTAATTGTGGATGCAACGTGGTATTATGGGGGTAAACGTGAGGAAAAGCGTCGCGCTGCTGCTTGTTCTCGTTTTCCTAACAGCCTCAATAATAGTCGTTCTTTTAGCGCATGTGAACAGTGATCCCCTGCGAGATGGTGATAGCCTTCCAAACGGCGATGGCATTCCAGATGGCGCA
>JAFGNM010000090.1 GCA_016927015.1 Candidatus Bathyarchaeota archaeon
CCCCTTGTCTTAGGCTTCGGATCTGGCCGCCTATTTAGACCTGGCTCGGGTACCCCCGCACCAACCCTTTACACTTCACGCTTAGTGCAGTTTAAGGTTTTTGCATGGAAAAGCAGGCATCACTTGGGCAGGCTGCCGAGTAAACAGTGACAAAACGAAAAGCGTAAACGCTGTTAGTTTGTGGAACCCATACATCGGATTAAGTGTTCGCACGTGAGGCATTCGGCAGGTATTTCCTGCTGCTTTTGGCGCTGGTTCAAATACCCCAGATAGTGGGCGCATGCAGAATTGGCGGGGGCGGCTTTTTGCAGCGGTATTTGTTGCGACGGTTGTTGTGGTTTCGGTTGCGGTGTCGGTTTTTGCGGCAGCAATGTCTGTTGCGGACTTGCCGCTTTGACTCGGTCGCGCTTCAAAATTTTAGTCCCTGCCCAGATGAACGCTATTGACGCAATCGCCCCGATGTAATTCACCGCGTTTACTTCAGCAATTGGCTTGTGCCAAACGAAAAAGTCGTAGCACACCCAATACAGAAACCATATGTACACGGCAATACAGGCGGAGTACCAGAAAGCTTGGTACTTGAGCATGCTGGCTTTTGATAGGTTAACGAGTAGGTTTCGCGTCATTTGGTGCTTGCGCTTCTTGGGTAAAACCTTCACTGTAATGTTCACCAGCAACTAATACCTAGCGAAAATAATGCTAAAAGACTTATGAACTGACAATAACAACGTGAACTCTACCTTTCCAGAGTCCAGTCGCGTTTACTCGTTGACCTAAAACTTAAAGAATCTGGCTACTTTATTGGAGATGAAACATGGGCGGGTAGCTCAGTACGGATAGAGCATCACCCTCCTAAGGACCCAAAGAATATTGACCCTCACATAAACTTAGCAGAATACAGAAAATACCTTTTATCAAAGTTTTCACGCAGTTATGCTTTGCAGGTTTTCAATAATGGAGTAAAACATTTTGACTGCTTAGAGAATCCACAGAATATCTCAGCTATTCCAGCCAGCACTAGAGGCAATGTGCTTAAGGCTATGGTGAATTTATCAAAGTTTCTAGGTGTTTACAGTGACTACCAGAAGCGATTAAAAAACAGTGGAATAAAATGGCTCTCAACTGATGATGCCTTCAACTCTTTTCTACGCATAACCAACAATAACCACTCTAGCCTAGGTGAATGGTACAAAGCAATGCAAAATATTCTAAGAGACAATGAGAAGCTATTACTGAAATATACATTAGTTACAGGCATTCGTAAGAATGAAGCTATAAAGAGTTTTAACCTCATGATTGATTTAGCCAAAGAGGATAAGTTAGATACCTACTACAATTCTGAGCTAGGCATTTTAGAGCATTATAAGCAGAAGGATAAAGACGGAGACTTTGAATTTCTGAGAGCTACTAAGAAGCTCTACATCTCAATTGTTTCTAAGGCTTTAATTGATGAAATAGTGCAGAGCAACAAAGTTTCTTACTCGGCAATTAGAAAACGAATCAGTAGAGCTAAACATAACATCAGAATTAAAGAGCTGAGGTCATACTTTGCCACATACTTAAGAACTCATGGAATACTTACCGAATACATTGACTTACTTCAGGGTAGGATTCCTAAATCAGTTTTTGCTAGGCATTACCTAAAAGTTGAAGATGTAAAAGAGCTAGTGGGGCAGGTGTTGGCTGTAACAGATAACTTGGATAAAACACTACAATCCTAATTTCCACCTTTTTCTTAAGGTATTATTGTGGTCTTAGATATCAGAATTTAAAAGTATAGTGCTAAAGGCTACAAAATATGAAAAATTGCCTTATGAGAAAATGTTTAGTAACTAACGTTTGTGTTTCAGTCAAAACCATTTCTTTATTTCCTTAACTGCTTTGCCTGAAGCTCTTTTTCTAAGCAGGCAAGCTATAGTCTTTTCACATTCAACGCATTCAGTAGGTACTCCTTTACCATCCTCTTTTTCCCCAAGATAGCCAAACCAGTGCGGGCAATCTGCCGTCTTCTCTTCTTTTATCTCAGCATAGCAATGAGGACAAAACTTCATTATTTTGGGTTTATCAAAAGCTTTCCCGCAGTCAGGATTAGAACAGTGAAATTCCTTTTTCTCTTTTGTTTTGGCCCTAACCATTTCCTGCATCTTCGTGTAATGTCAATTTACTTCGCAAAGCAATTATTTAGACCTTGATAAGCCGTCATAAATATTGAAAATCAACAACTGTATACTTGTCTAACAAAAATACAACATAAACAATATTGTACTTGTAAGAGTCTCGACATAGTTTAACTTTTATTCATTTAACAAACATTCAAGAGTTAATAAAAAAGAACGAAGAGGTTTACAGAACATGTGTTACGTAATTTTCTTCTTTGGTTTCTTAGCAGTCGACGTGGTTTCTCTAAAGCTCTTTGCTATTCTGCTGTGCAACTAACTTCATCGTTAAACTGTTCAAGCTCTATCTTCTGGGATATTTTTGTAACAGCACATTCATCGCCTGCCCACCACATGCACTTATTTAGCTGACACCCAACTGACATGCCATCTTTATACATCAGTGGACACCTTCGCGTTTTCTTCTTTATACCATCATCAAAATAAATTTCAAGAGTTTTCTTCAAACGCCTAGAAACTCCATTTAGAGCACAACCGTTAAGAGCTTCAATCACACCCTCAGTGCGCAAGAGATCTGTCAACGTTACTAAGCCCACAAGTTTGCCCTCATCAACCACTGGCAACTTCTTAATGTTCCACTCTAGCATGATTTTACAGGCATCACCAGCCCGCATATTAGGAGAAGCATTAACCAAAGGCTTTGACATGACGTCCATAGCTCTCAGGCTTTCTGCAGCTATTTCTTTACAAATAACCCGTTTTATCATATCCCTCTCAGTTATTATGCCCACAGGTTTGCAATCATCAACAATAATAACACAACCTATTTGATACTTATTCATAAGATTCGCTACATCTTGCACTGGGGCATCCAACCCTGCAGTTCTGACTTTCTCAATCATTATTTTTCTTAGTTTTTGTGACAAAGTTATCACTGATTCGTCTTAGGCTTTAGTTGGACGTTAATCTAAGGTTTGTGAATTCTAAATCACTTGCAGAAATACACTTCAGTTATTGCACCAGTTACAATAGTATAGTTGAGAATTTGGGCCATCATTTTGCTCTATGCTTTTTCACTTCACAAACATTCCAAAGAATTAAAAACAATACGAATGTTACAAATGACAGACAACTTATATTTTCATTTCTCCGACATAGTGTCAGGGTTAATAATGGAACTGACTGAGACTGAAAGATTAATGCTTGTACAGAAGAAGGAAGAAATATGTGAATTGACTTTGTGGATTTTAGACAATGCGCCCATCTCACAAAACCAGGCTGAATTTAAGAAGAAAATAACAACAATACTGTCACTTGTAAGTACAATAGCATCCTATACAAAGTCAAGAAATATGAATATAGATAGGCTTGACGATTTAGCAAACATCATTTTCTCACAACTTGGTCTGCACAGTGTTGTTGTAGAATGCATGTTAGAGGTTTTTTGCAATCTTGTGAATTCAATAAGGTTTGATTTCACTAGGAAAGACTTTAAGATAATAATTCCAAAAATAGACCTTTCTATCTTTAGAGCAAAATAGTAACTTTACAATCACTTCACGAACATTCCCAGAGTTAATAAATTTACAATTTCTAGGCAAGGTTTATTAATAAAAACTAGACCAGAGACCTGACAAGCAATCGCATAGTACTAGCATTATCTTCTCGTAAATGAAGTCAATGATGTAGCAACAATTTAGTTTTTTGCGTAGTTGACAGCATTGGCAAAAAATCCTCAATGAGATATGCAGTTGTGGGATAAGCTCATGATGGCTAGGTCTCTCAATTGAGAGTTGAGGCACTTAAAACCTAGTGTGAGGCTGCATACAGTAGTTGAGGCATTAGCCACATTGACTAATGTAAGTTAGCTTTGACTTTGGTCAAAGACTAGAACTATTAGTTAACTATAGTGTAGGCTTGTGCTAGCTCAAATTAATTGTTTTAAGCTGTTTATGAAGAGGTTTAAAGATGAAAATGGCTTTAAAAGTAAGTATCGTAGGCTGGAAGGTCTGGAGAGTAGGTTACGTTCTTATGATAAAAAGTTGTCACGACAAATAAATATCATAAGAACACAAGAGTGAAACTCATCCTTACTATATGGATTATGACTTGCTAGGTGCTGAAGCTAGAGAGAAGCATGATGGGGAAATGGCTCTATGGAGAGCTAGGAGAGATGAGAAGAATGACTATAGGGGAAGTAGAATGAGTCTTTGTCAAAAACTTATAGAGTACCACATGGCAATAAATAGCGGAAACATGAGTTGGAAACTTTGGATAGAGAATCATTTGATATGGCTTTTAAAAAGATACAGGAAAAAATAAAGCATGAGATACAGCCTTTCATAGATAATCTTTTATCATTGTCGGATGAAGATTTAGAGGATTTCAGAGAAGATTACCTTAAATTTTATAAACATTGCGATGATTCAATAGAAATCTTAGATTTGTTTAAGACTGATTTCAAAAAACTAGACACTTCATTTAAAGAGCAAATTTTCAACCTTTACCTATATCTTGGCATGGTTGAGAGTTTAGGAAATTTGGTACTAGATTTACTTGTTTTGCTTCTAGTTGCAAATGGTAAAGATTTCCATGTAGAATCTATCCATGCACCTAGAATAAGGCATTTATATTCTCTTGATGACTTACAGAAAACGTATGTGCCATTGAAAATGAAAATAGACTTTCTAGATTATTATGGTATTAAGACTTATCCAAAAATAATTGATAGCAAACTGAGAAACGATATTGCGCATTTCAAATTTAGAGTAGATAAGAACAAGATTACTATAAAGGGAAAAGGCATTACAGACACTCTTTATGATAATGGTGATACATTCTTGCTTGCAACTCGTTTAGTACTTGGGATGTTTGGTGATTTGGAAGAGGAATTAGGTTGGGAAGGCTCAAAAGTAAAAAAAGTTGAAGGAATAAACCATAAACAACACACAGATAAAAACTCTGACAGTACTAAAAAGTAAAATGCATATCCATATATTTCTCCGTTGAATGTGCCAAGGGTATTTTATCCATTGACCTAGAACACTATCCTAAACAGATGATGACCCATGTTTTTCCATGAAACAATATTGACCCCATCTCAATGGTTGAATACTCAAAGTTTCCATCAATGCAAAAGCCATAGATAAGAAATAACCCTGCGGGCAGAGAGAAAACTTGGAGATAAATTATAGAAAAAAATTATAGAAGTAAACTATAGAAAGAAACATCATAGTTCTAAGCTGTTTAAACAGTTTAATGGTGTTTTTGTCTTCTTTGAGTAGCTGAATAAAGCATTTTATCACTTATTGAGTTTTTGAAAGGCATATACACCTTATTCGTCATAATTGCTGAGATGAAAAAAAAGAATTGATTTTTAACGCAAGTGATTTAAGCTAAGAACAATAAAGTATAGTTTTAGCCTTTTAAACTGGGAGGAGGTGATGTTTTATGCCAAAAATTGATGTTGTTAGTGAAGCAGTTATAGACAGTTCGCCTATGGAAGTCTATAAGGCTTTTCTAGATGAAATAGCAGGGGTCACAAATTGGTGGATGCCTCATATGCAATATAAGCTTAGAGAGGACATACCAATCGACCATGAGGGTGCAGTTTTTGACGCAATCATTAATCCTACAAGTAGAATGAACGCCAAGTTTTCTTCTAAAGTGACAAAGATTGTGGAGGGCAAATTGTTGGAAGATGATATTACAGGTTGCTTTATAGGAACAGGGAAATGGACATTTGAACCAATAGATGGGAAGACAAAAGTGCAATTTCGAATTAACGCCAGAACCAATGGAATAGTATATTCTATTTTTGCTCCATTCGTGAACTATGAAAAAAATCATAGAGACATTATGGAGAAAGGATTCAAAGCATTAAACAGTTACCTGAGCAAGAAGTAAAAAGGCTGTCTATTCTAATCTCTCTTTTTCTTTTTTCAGTTGCAGTAGAGTTTTTTCCACGTTCCAAAATTAATTGCGAAAGTTGTATACCCTTTATTTGCCTTAATTATCAATATACAAAACTTTGAAATTTAACTTAGTCAAATCAGCCTTTGAAAGCCTTATAAATTCAGCCATACAACAAAAGCTAGCTGGCGAATTATATGATAGTGGAATTAATGAATATTATAGCTGGACTGGTGCTGGCAATGGGTGTTCTGCCGAATATTCCTGCTGTTGGAAAGAGCTTAGAGAAAGTTGCTAAATGGCTAGGAGGATTCCAAACAATAATTGGCATAGTAGCAATAATAGTTGGAATTCTGTACTTTGGGTTGCAAGGAATAGTGGCAATTGTGGCTGGATTGATACTGGCTATGGGTCTATTGCCAAGCATACCTGCCATAGGAAAAGACTTAGCTAAAGTTGTTAAAGTGCTGGGCAGTTTCCAAACAATTATTGGCATGGTAGCCATAGTAATCGGAATCTGGGGACTTTTCTTCTAATTCACCCTTTTTCTATTTTATTTTTTAGTAAAGTTTTCTTTACGTTCCAAAATTGTTCTTTAATGAATTTGCCACTGAAAAGGCATAGAACAAATAGAAATAGTTCTAGAGGTATCTACCATAGATATTAAGAGTATATACGGTACATACTTGGGTTCATTACGTTTTAGCGGAGGGGATATAAGTGAAGAATAAAGTCTTAGGAATTGCTGTTTTCTTGTTGGCTGTAGCTATGCTGGCGACTCCAGTGATGGCTATTGGACCTCAGAATTCAGAGAACAATCCAAATGTTTTTTTTCCTGTTTATGGAGTAGGACTTGATGCACCAAGCGGGATTCATCATGAATGGGTAAATGCAGCCCCAGTTCCAATACATATTATGTGGATAGATGCAAGAGATTTCAAAAGAAGAAATGTAATTGTAGTTGATTCTACTTCTGAAGCTGCTGAAATTGAAAACAAGTGGATGTACTTCTCTATGGAACTGTGGGCTACTTGGCTCTATGAAAAAATTCCAATGCTACCATATCCTGTTTGGTTAGCATGGGCGATGGCAAATACTCCTGAAGGGGTATACTTCCATCAGGTTTTCGTAGGTAAGTAGAGAAACCATAATTCTCTTTTCCTTTTTTTATTTCATTTTTTGTTATGACTGTGCATGTTCACCAAAGTTTTCTAGACCTTCCAGAATTGTTCTTTAATGGTCATTATAAGCATGGACTGCTCCAAGGGCTCTGCCTACATTTAGGTAGCGAGGTGAAACATTAAGATGAAGATTAAATGCGTAAAGATTCAGTATTGCCCAGTATGTGAAGATAAGGGAAGCATTCAAGTATTCTTCAATAATCAGAATAAAATCAAATACGGAAGAGTGAGACACTACACAGGCTTATCTGAAAGTAAAAAACCACAATTCAACTATTGCAAGCTAGAGGACTTGCAGCAGTTAGAAACTTTATTAAAAACGCTTAAGTTTCAATTCCCAACAACTACAGCAGCAGAGCAATGTGAAAACTTGGGTCACTGTGGTCAAAGAAGTAAGGTTGTTCAACATGAATTTGGTCAGCCTGATTCAAGCCTTATTTCTAAAAATATGTGGGCGGGTAGCTCAGTACGGATAGAGCATCACCCTCCTAAGGTGGGGGTCGTGGGTTCAAATCCCACCCCGCCCGTTACAGACACACCGCGCACGGTTTGGAGATTGTGTTAGCTGTTTGCATTTTATGAAGGATTCCTGTAATTTCAGTCTAACGCGAATTTTGTGCCGCAATTAATGTTTAATGTTTCATGTCCGTTCCGAATCGCTATTCCAATCAGCAAACTTGCTTTTCAGAACGTTAAAAAACTTGAAACGGGGACTCAACAGCGAAAGTTGTTTTTGATAGGTGCTTTTAGCCGCTTTTACCGCAAGTGGCAAAAGAATAAGCAAAACTGCGATGCGCGTTATTTGGTAAAGATAGAATTCCGTGCCAGAAGCAAAATAAATTGTGGTTTGTCCAAAGACGTAACTACGCAGTAGATAGCTACAGAATGGTTCCATAAGATAAATGAGAACACTTGTTGCGGCGATCAACTCGACAAAGCGATTACGAGGAACCACCAGTTTTCGCAAGAGCAGTAAAACCAGCAAAATTGCTGATAGACTGAGGACGATGCTTCTTCCATGCGAATAGACCAGAAACTCTAGGGCTCCAGTTGCATTATTAGCAGTGAACAAGTTAGAGAAGTTCGGTAAAAATAAGGCGACGAGAGGAACTGCAACGTACGCAGCTTTGAAGTCCATGACTTTCGCATACATTTTAAATTCATTAAACCACGTTCCAATCATAAAAACCAGGAAGTATTGGCTAAACACTTGACCGAGTTTCATTGGCGTGTCAAATACCCAGGCCAGAATAGAACAGAACCACAGAATGGAAAATAGTGAAACTTGGATTTTTATATTCTTAACGTATTTCTTGATTAAACAGAAAATTAACATGAAAGCTATCAAATAAGGAATGAACCACAAAGAACCCCAATTATACACTGAATTCAAACCATCAAAAACGTTAAGCAAAGAAACATGAGCGAATAAACGCAAGGGATCTGCTGTTGCCGCTCCAATTGCCGTTTGTAAAATAAAGTAGAATGCAGCTGCGGCAGCAAACGGAATATACAGCGACAAAAATTTTGATTTCCAAAAATTTCGAATACTTGCGCCACATTTCTGGAATGAGTCAAAGACCAAAAACCCGCTGACAAAGAAAAAACAGCCCAAAAGGAACCATTGAACTGGATAAATAATCTCTGGAAAAACAAAATAAAGATCGCTGTGAACAAAAATCAGCAAAAAAATTGCTAACAGCTTCAACCAATCGAACTCTACGATTCTTTCCATGAATGCTGCTACTCCAGAGGTAGCACAGGGTGTGCGCCTTTTTGGACAAACAGCACAGATACCCTTTTGAATGCTAGCCGTAAGTGTCTCTGCTGACAAACCGAAAAACTCAAATCAGTAAATTCTTACCACTGTAGTAAAGCGGCGTTTCCGGAGAGAAAATGCTGGTGAAGCAAGAAGACACGCAAATCTTACAGAAATTAGGACTTTCAGGTTCTCAGGCAAGAGTTTACCTTGCTCTTGTCAAGCTGGATAAAGCAAACGCGAGAGCACTGTGGAAGGCTTCAAAGGTTGCTCGGCAAGACATCTACCGAATACTCACAGAGCTGCGAGAAATTGGGATACTTGAAAAAATATTAGAAGCACCAACCGAGTTCAAAGCCGTTCCAATGGAAGACAGTGTCGCAATTTTGCTTGAACGCAAAGCCAAATCCCTTTTCAGTTTGCAAAAAGAGGCTGACAAGCTAATCCTAAAGTTCAAAGAACAGAAACAAAAAAAGACACTTGAGGAAAAAGCGCAATTTGTGTTGGTTCCTGAAAGAGAGGCGCTTACTCGCAGGCTTAAGAAAGCAATTGGTGATAGTAAAAGGAGCATAGACGCGGTTTCTTCATTGAAGGCGTTTGCGCGGTCATTTTTTGTTCTCTCTGAAGAGTTTGAGAAAGCCTTGGAGAAGGATGTGAAGATTCGATGGGTTATAGATGAACCTGAAGATGCAAACCCATTGCCAGAAGTTTTGCAAACTCTCGCAAAAAATCCCAATTTCGAGCTTAAGATTGTTTCGTACCCGCCCAACGTGAGATTAGGAATATACGACAAGAAAGACGTGTTCATGGCGTCCTTTCCAACTCGCCATGCTCTAGAGTCACCAGCGCTGTGGGCAACCAACATCGGCTTCGTAGAAATAGTTCAAGGATTCTTTGAAACAATTTGGCACGCCGCAGCAGAATACAAACCTAAAGACTAAAGGCGCATTGGCGCAACAGGAGGCAAAAATGCACACATTGGCAAAGGGAAATAGATTGAGGAAAATCTGGGTACTGCTCGTGGTATTTCTTTTATGCATAAGCATTCCGGTCATCTACATAAGTCTAGAGAACCTCAAGCTCGCAGACGAAAACCCTGAGGGCAACCTTCTTCCGGAAATCACAAGTTATACAATTCAGAGGGACATACCGTACGCTCAGGACTCAAACCCATATCACTTAATGAACGTGTACATTCCAGAAGGTGAAGGTCCATTTCCAGTTCTCGTTTACATACACGGCGGCGGATGGACAAGCGGACACCGAGATAGCTACGATATTGTGGGACCATTCTACGCTAGAAGAGGGATCGCAGGGTTCTCTATTGATTACACGCTCACCGTTCAAGACAAATCGTCTTGGCCACAAGCTATCCAAGATGTTATACTTGCAATTCGTCATATTAGGGAGAATTCTGCACAATATAGAATTGACCCAGAAAGAGTTGCTGTGATGGGAGACAGCGCTGGTGGGCATCTGGCTTCACTTGTGGGCACACTCTCAGGAAACGAGTCGTTTCTGGCAGGAACCGCGGGCAACTTGTCGATAAGCAGCCGAGTTAGTCTCGTAATAGAATATTATGGCCCTACAAACTTCCAGTTAATTGGAGAATGCGGTCCGAACTGTAATCCGTATGGCCTCGTAGAGAAGTTTCTCGGTGATGTAACATATGAAATGAATCAAAGCAGATGGATTGAAGCTTCGCCTGCAACATACATCACAGCGGATGATCCTATATTTGTTATTGTCCACGGAACCAATGATGCCATCGTTCCCATAGCTATCTCTGAGTCTTTCATATCAAAACTTGACGTGGTAGGTGTTGAAACACATTTTGTGAAGGTAGAAGGAGGCGCCCACGGATTTTCCGACAAAGAAAACATTAGCGTTCGTTACGTGCTGGAACCCCTCTTGAAGCAAATATTTAGCCTCCAGTAGCCGCATATCTATATTGTGAAACACCCAAGGAAGTTGCAGAAATCACAAACGACTATCGATGCCTATGCCGTGGATTCAAATCCCGCGCCCCTGTCGCCAGCCCTTAAAATTTATCTAAGCAGAACAACTAACTAAGAACAGGAGATTAAAGTGGCAAAAAGAGCATGGGTAGCTATAGCAGTTTTGGCTTTGATTATTGTACTTGCCATAGTGGCAGCCAGCACGTTGTTAAACATGGACGCAAACAACAACACGCCCGATGCTCAAGATACCGTGCCTCATGAGGGAAAATATGGGATTTACGTTTTGGACCTTGCCACGGAAAAAGTGGAACTGCTCTACAGCACGGACAACGAGGGTTACACTTCTGCCTTGAGGCTGAACAGTCAGGGAGAAAAGCTTGTCTTCGCTCAGAAAACAGGTGCAAATGACGAAAGCACAGAAATCTTCACGATAAATGTCGACGGCCAAAATCTAGAGGGAGTCACTGATAACAGTTATTGGGATCTTTATCCGGCTTGGTCGCCGGACGGCATGCGCATAGCTTTTCTTTCAAAGCGGAATAACGACCTTGACATTTACATGATGAACGCGGACGGAAGCAATCAACACATGTTCTATGATTCTGGCTCGCATGACGCTGACATTGACTGGGCAGGCAATACGATAGTTTTCACCTCTGGCCATAAGATATGGAGCATAAAAGACGATGGCGCAGGGCTAACGCAAATCACAAACCCCGCCAACGCTGGACAATGGGGGCAAGCTAACCTGCCCATAGGAGACTACGACCCGCGACTGCGACCCGACGGGGCTAAAATTGTTTTTGAGAAGCTCGAAGACCCATCAACCACACATGGTAGCTACAACATCTTCACGGTTAATTCTGACGGTACACAAGAAACTCGTTTGACAAACACTAACTATTCGCAAGGGCTGGCAAGCTGGTCGCATTCAGGCGACAGCCTGGTCTACGTTGTGTCCGCCATTAATAGCGAGGGGAAATACGACATGTACATGATGGAAGCAGACGGGTCCGATAACCACAATGTAACCCCTGAATACTTTGCCTCCAACTTTCTCTGCTATTCGCCCAAATTTTCTCTAGACGATTCAGAAATCTACTTTGTTGGACAATGGTACGAATAAAAAAAGGGCTCGTAGAGCTCAGTACATGTTGCGGGCTTCTCTTCTTTTTTCCGCCTCTTCATAGAAGCGTAAAATTTCGTCTATGATTTCCACGTTGGAAAGTATCATTCGCCTGCAGCAGTATCGCTTAATGCCTAGGCTGTCAAGGATGTCGCTGGCGTTTTCGCCTGTTCTTATTCTTCGGGCGAATTCTTCCCAGCGGTCTCCGATCAGCTTGCCGCAGGTGAAGCATCTTACGGGGATTATCATTTACTTTTTCTCCTTACCTGTAGCTCTTCTGCTCTTTCGCGCGTGCACCAGGACCGCCGAACTTTTTCGGTTCTTTTCTTCGGGAATCTCCGGCAATCATGGTTCTATCGTATTCGGTGAAGACTGTGCGTACGTGACTGCTTTTTGTCCATTTCAACAGCGCGTTTGCAACTGCCATGCGAGCGGCTTCCGCCTGCCCCATGTAGCCGCCTCCTGAGGTTTTAACGTCCATGTCCAACTGTTTCCAAATGTCTTCGCCCACTTGCAGAAGGGGTTCCATGATTTTTTCGCGGGCGATTTCTGGCTCAAAAATTTCCACAGGAGTCATGTTTATTCTTACTCTGCCGACACCGGGTTTGACAACAGCGCGGGCTACGGCTGTCTTTCGTTTTCCACTAACAACCAAAACTTTCTTGGCTGGCATGTTTATTCACCTTGGTTCCATCCTATTTCTTTCGCCAATTCCGCAAGGGTGAAGTATGGTCCTTTCAGTTTTGCGGCTTGGGCTTCTTCAAGAGTGACCATCTGCTGGTCTTTTAGGTCTTCGGGTACGCTAATAAATACCTTCAGTTTCTTTAGGGCGTTCTTTCCCTTCGGCTGCTTGAACGGCAGCATTCCCCGCACCGTTTTCCGCAGTATTCTATCTGGTCGCCGGTAATGGAATGGGCCTCTCATCGGAGCTCCGACTTCAAGAAACTCTTTGGCTTCTGCAATTTTGCTTTTCTTTTTTCCCGAGATAATGGCTTTCTCAGCGTTAACTATGATTACTTTTTCTCCGTTCAATAGTTTTTTGGCGACTTTGCTGGCCATTCTGCCGAGGATAAGCCCGTCAGCGTTTATCAGAGTAACTGGGTTTTTTGTGGTTTGCATGTTCTTTTCACCGAATTATCTTGACGTTTGCACCTTTCGGGTTTTTTTCCACAAGCTCTGGAATGGACAAGTACTTTGCTTTCGCCGCTGCAAGTTTCTCTTTCGCCTTTTCAGACGCGTTCAAGGCTGCTACCGTTACTGAATGGTCTAGGACTCCTGCGCCTAGGATTTTGCCAGGCACCACTATCATGTCGCTTTTTTGCGTGTGCCTGTTTATTCTACTCAGGTTGACGGCTGCGCGTTGCTGCCTTGTCTTAGCTAAGTGTTTCGCTACGTCTCGCCAAATTTTAGCGTCTTTTTCGTTGCTTTGCTTTTTCAAGAAGCGGATAAGCTGGATAAGTTCAGGGTTTGTGGACTTGGATTCTTTCACTTTACTCCCACCTTCAACTGTTCTTCGAATTCTTTCAATTGCTTGTCCAATATTTTGGTGGCTTCCTGGATTATCCTCTCTGGAGGAAGCGCACCTGATGATTCTATATTCATTATGAAGGCGTCCTTTTCCCACTCCACCTTTATGGCTGACGGCTTTTGCGGGCACGCATCAACGCAGTCCATGCAGAGATTACACGCCAGAAGGTCTCGAACTTCTACTTTGTTCTCTTTCATTGCAAGCACCTTTTTTGGGCATATATCAACGCATTTTGCGCAATCTTTGCATTGTTCGCTTAGTAACTCTATTTTGGGGAAGTACTTGTAAGCGCACACGGAGACTGGTTGCCATTTTGCGTGGTTTTTACCCTTTCCAAGTCTGGCGTAGGCTTCAAGCTTTAGTTTTTGTCCTTTAGCCAGTTTTAGGAGGGGCACTTTATCGGAGACGGGGATTATTTGCGGGTTTTCGGAAACAAGTTCTCCTGAATAGACCGTTCGTGTGCCTTCCGTTGAGTCCGCGTCCATGGTGAGCGTTACGCGGCATAGACTGCAGCCGAACTCGCTTTGGCACTTGCACTCTTCAGGAAGGTTGTAGCCGTCCAAGTCTGTTTTTAACGGGGTGAGCCCAAGCCTGTGGGCTATCATTTCATCCTGCAGAATAGATGAGTTTTCAATCATGACGACTTCGTCTATAGCCATGCTGGGAACCTCAGCAAGTGCTATTCGCCGCAGAGCATTCATCAACGGCACGTCTGCTTCTTTTATGGATAGGCGAAGGTTTGTTTCGTCTTTTTCAAGTACTTCTATTTTCACTTGACAGGGACACTCCACAATGGGTTATGAATAATGACTTTGCGGTTCAATAGAAGTATAAGTGCATTATTTCAATATTTCTGTTAATAAACGTGGAAAGTGGAAAACTATACGCGCCTTCCTCTTCTGCCGCCTGGCCTTCTTGTTCCATCATGGGGAACCGGTGTGACTTCTTCGATGCGTTCAATGCGGAAGCCGAATCTCGCGAATGCCCGTATAGCGGCTTGAGCGCCTGGACCAGGAGTCCTTGGACCTGACCCGCCTGGAGCGCGGACTTTGATGTGAATGGCAGTTATTCCTTTGTCTCGGGCCATTTCGGCTGCTGCTGTTGCGGCGCGCATGGCTGCGTAAGGCGAAGATTCCATGCGGTCTGCTTTAACGAACATGCCTCCGGTTGTGCGGGCGATTGTTTCTGCGCCCGAAATGTCAGTTATGTGAATTAGCGTGTTGTTGTAGCTGCTGAAGATGTGGACGACGCCCCACTTCTCGGTTCTTCTGCTGCTCATTTATCTGCGTCCTCCTCTTCCACCTCTTCGGCCTCTAGGTGGAGGCCTTATTTCTGGCTGTTTGGCTACGAATGATAGTGATTGTCGTAGCGGGTGCGCCTCGCTTACTATGGCGCTTTGGGGAGAGTACATTACTTGTTCTTCTTCCGCTTTTGATACAGTATAGCCGGGCACTGTTACGCGTCGGTTTCCTATGGTCACGTGCCCATGAGTTATCAGTTGGCGGGCTTGGAAAATTGTTCTTGTTAAGCCTTTTCGGAAGACGATTGTTTGGAGCCTGCGTTCCAGCAGGTCTTCTATGGATAAGTCTAAAACGTTGTCTAGGGCTGAGGTTTCCGCTAGTATGCCGAGTTTTTTCAGACGTGTTAGGAGTTCATTTTCCATTTTTGTGCGTTCTTCGGGCGTTTTGCCTATAAGCGAGCGGGCTATGCCTCGGGCGTTCGACAGCGTTGTTTTGTGGCGCCACAGTTCGTGTTTGTTTCTTAAGCCGTACTGACCTATGAGTTTGAGTTCCTCTTGCAGGATGTCTTTGCGCCAGCGAAAACGCGGAGTTTCGTATTTTTTACGTTGTTTTTTCGGGTCGCCCATGATAACCTACCTGCTTATGAGCCTCCAGGTTTCTGCTGGAGCGTCTTTTTCTTGACGCCTAAGGCTTTTCCTGCTCTTCCAGTAGTTTTGGTATGTTGACCACGCACTTTCAAGCCGTAGGCGTGGCGGTATCCGCGCCAAGACCTGATTTCTTTCGCTTCGTCAATGTCCGTTTTTGTCCTTAACACGAGGTCGGCGCTTATGAGATGGATGTCTTTTCCTGTTTCCGCATTTTTTCTTTTGTTAAAAAGCCAGATTGGCAGGCTGTATTTTGTTGGGTCTTTAATTATTTCTTCTATTTTGTCGATTTCTGTTTCTGAAAGGAAGCCTACTCTCACGTCAGGGTTTACCCCTGCCTTCTTCAGTATGGCGTTGGAGATGCTCAGGCTTATTCCTTTAATTTTTGTTACAGCGTAAACAGTCTTTAGGGTACCCTGAACATCTGTACCCATTATACGAAGTATATGACGATATTCCTGTGACATTCCTATTTTTCATCCGTTCAAGCTTGAAGCTAACTACGAAAGTGAGTCATAATTTATTTAAACCTTCCTTTCCCCGCAACCCAACAAGCATGTCAAGGCAACCAAAAAGCGAAAAACAGAGCATAATGGCAATTTTGGAGTTTCCACGTTGAAGCACGGTTCCAGCTTAACGGCGACGTTTTTTGAAGTAAACGAGCAAACCCACGCCGATTAACGCGGCTGACGCCGTGGAAGCCACCACCAACACAGTCGGAAAGGGCACCTCCACGCTGAAAACTATTGACCCTGAAACACCAGTGTTACCCCGCTCATCCCTAGCATACACCGTCACATTATGCAAACCGTTTGGCAAACCGTCCAGAGTGGTGTTGCCCGTGATGGTTACGTTGTTTTGACCGTCAAGACTGTAGCCCATCCACACAGCAGGCTTATTCACCGTGAAATTCAATGAAACACTGCTCGCATTGTACGTCTGGCTTAAAGGCGAAACAACATCAACAACGGGCGGAACAGTACCGTAGCCAACAGGCGTATACACCTCATTAGTAGCGTGAATCGTTTCAGCAAATTGCGGATGCGAAGCAAAACCCAAAAAAACACTCGTAAAGCCTCCGATGGCGTAGATTTTATCATCCAAAACAGCCACACCCATGTAGCCGCGGTTAAGTGCTTTGCTGGGACCAAGGGGCCACTCGTTCTTCTCAGGATCATAAATGCGAAGAGGATCCTCCACCACGTAGATGCGCTGCGGCGCCACATCACCCGTCGTCATAAACGCAGCCCCATGGCTAACGCCCTCAACAGGAAGCCGAGCTCCCTCACTCCAAGAATCAATTAAAGGATCATAAATCTGAAGCAGCCCGTCGCCGCCCATAAAGTAAATCTTATCATCGTAGACAACAGCAGCACCATACTGCACAACAGGCATGGACGCCTTCCTAGTCCACGAATCCGAGTCTTCGTCATAAACAGAAGTAAACGACACGCTCTCAGCATAAGTAGTAGAGCCACTTATAACGTAGATTTTACCGTTTATAACAACACAAGCCTCTGGAAACTTGGCGTTAACAATTGAAGCCCTTTTTTCCCACTTATTCAAGGCAGGATCGTAAACCTCAGTGATTCCCGTGTAAGCCCCCAAAGACTCTTTTGAGAAATCACGCCCCACTATTCCGCCTATAACGTATATTCTGTTCTTGAAAACTATCGTGGTAAAAGACTCTCTAGGGGTAGGTAGAGACGCGCGGGTTTCCCACGTGTCCGTTGCTGGGTCGTAAACCCTCGTTTACTCCCTCGTGGACCTTGTTCATTTCACCCGCTCCGCCAATGCAGTAGATCTTGTTCTGATAGACTTCTACGCCGAAGTTTGCTCGCGGGGTCGGCATGGGCTTCCTGAAAGTCCATGTGTCCGTTGTCGGATCATACTCCTCGTTTGCGCCTGTAGCAACTCCGTTTTCTAGCAAGCCTCCGATAGCATAGATCTTACCGTTAACCACAGCAACGCCCAAGTTTCTCCTCGCCACATGCATAGGCTCTTTCGCTACCCATGTGCCTTCGGCTGCGTCAGCGGCGGAAAACACAGGCTTTGCTACCATTACGCATGACACTGTTAAGAATATAGCGAGCAGCAGGGCGGCGGTTCTTTTCATGCGCATCCCTAATGTTACACGAGGGTGTTCCCGCAATTAAAGCGTTTTTGTCAAGATTCCTTGACCAAAAGGCTTAGCGTTAGTCAAGATTTCTTGACCAAGCCAATCATATTTGGATCCTAATAGAAATAGTATGCAGAAACCAGTAGGGGGTAGGTCCGTATTGCTTGTTTTCACAGTCAATAGCATGTTGAAAAACCCAAGCCAAACCTGTTTGCCGCCTATTAGCCAATCAATGCAGAAAACGTAGAGAGGGGTCTATCCGCGCAGTCGCGGCTCAGAGCTATTTATAGTTTCTATTTAAGGGGGCTATAGACTGTTCCGAGCACATCAGAGCTTGAAGGCTGTTGCCTGCAGGTGTCCTGCCAGTGCAAGCGCATCGGTTTTTTCGCATAACGCAAATTCAAATTGAAGTATCTTGTTGAATAATTCTTCAGGATGCTTCTTTTCCATGAAGAACTCCTGTCTTACGCGTAAAGGCATAGTCGCCACTTTTCCCACAATCTTTTCCACACGTAAGCCATTCCGCTCCAGCATCTCTCGAAACTCTTGCGGAGTCCACGTGTAAATTTTGACTTTTCCGTCTTTAGTTATGCACTCGTGTTCTTGGCTGACTAAGACCTTGAACGCTCGCTCCACGTTGTCTACACGCGGTTTGACTGCGAGCGACGATAAAGCTTGAACGTAGCGGTTTTGCGCCGAAATTATTAACGGAGCATTCTTTTTCATAACGCGCTTCAACTCTTTAATCGCAACGTCAGGTTCCTTGAAAACAAAAAGCGCGTGCTCACAAAGAACCATGTCAAAAGTTTCATCCCCATAGCCTGTTTCTGCAATGTCACCCTTCTGCAAGGTAATTCTGTGCTGAAGACCCTTGGCTTTCACTTTTTTGGCAGCAGCGTTTAACATTTTTTCGGAAGAATCCATCAAAACCACTTTGCAGCCTTTCTCCGCCATGCGAGTTGCCCAGCGACCAGTTCCTCCCCCAGCATCAAAAACCACAGCATTAGGATCCACGGGAACATACGGCTCCAGATACTTCCACGTAACTGCATCATAGACCCTGAAGTACAAAGCGCCAAAAACTTCATCGTAACTTTCAGACTTTTCGTCATAATACGATTCTATTTCTTCCATTCAGATTGCCCTTTACGTGCCCTTTCAAGCTGGCAAAGCATCTGAAAAATCACTTTAGCCGCAGCAACCGCCGAAATCCCCTGATCATACGCAGGCGCAACTTCCAAAACGTCAAATCCGACAACGCGACGATCACATAACCCGCATGCAATGTCCAAAAGGGTGTGAGTGTCTAATCCCTCTGGCTCTGGATTCTGCACTGCAGGCGCAAAAGCAGGATCAAGAACATCCATATCTATCGTCAAATAAACGTTCTCGTATGGAGCAAGCTCTTCCTTAAGCTTCTGAATGATTTGCGCTGCGCCTTCCTCCCGTATCTGCTGAGAAGTGAAAAAGTCTATCCCAGACCCATCAGCGTAAGCCAATTCCTCCTTGCACAC
>JAFGNM010000008.1 GCA_016927015.1 Candidatus Bathyarchaeota archaeon
GGATTTTTGTAATGTATGCAAGCGGGAATGAATCAGGCTGGAAAACCCAAAAAGTATCCAACGGCACCGCATACAGCCTTATATTCGATGCCAACGACAACCCCCACATATTATACTCCTACTACGCGCCTGTTTATCCTTCGCCAAGAGGTTTAATGTATGCAAGTTGGACGGGTTCAAGCTGGAATAGCCAAACAGTAGACCCAAGCGATACAGGCTTCGGGATGGTCGCGTTGGATTCGCATGGCAACCCGCATGTCGCCTATACCGACGGAACAACGATTAAATACGCCGTTTCGAACGGTGAAGACTGGAGTATTCAAACAGTAGCTCAATACGAAAAGGGCGCTCTTGCCTTCAGGTTATCTTTTGTGTTAGACAAAAACGACACGCCCTACATAATGTACAGTCCTTCTTCCTACGTGGATTACAGTCAAGATGTTGGCATTCAAGGCGTTGGCATTATAGGAATGAACGTCACGCTCGCCACGTACCAAAACTCTAGCTGGAAGTTTCAGCCGCTTTCTTTGCCGACTCCAACAGGCGACTACGGAAACCTAGTAGTGGATTCCAAGAGCAGTCTACACTCCATCTTCACACAACACTACGTCAGTTCCGAAAATACGATTCGCAGCACATTACTGTACGCCAGCTGGAACGGAACCGCTTGGGACACGCAACCAGTGGTTTCAAACATCAGTTTAAACTCAATGAGCCTCGCGTTGGACTCGCGTGATTACCCACACATCTTTACCTCATCAGGAGAATACGCCGTCTGGACAGGCAGCGAATGGAGCTTCAAAACCCGAACCTACGCCAACAACCAGGTTTACTTAGCCCTCGACTCTAATGATAACCCTCATGTAAGCTACCTTCAAGGCACTACATCTCAAGTTATTGCAAACATTGTTTACGCCACAGCAATAATCACAGATGTAGACATAGAGCCCACGCAGCCACCTTCGCCAACTTTTCCAGATGTACCTTTATTGCTAGTTTCTACGGCAGTTATAATCGGGGTAGTTGTAACTGTTGTTTACGTCTGGAAGAAGAAAACGCAAAAGCCCTAGCCAACGTATTCGCCTATTAGGCAATTAACGCTCGAGTTTTACGTTCATAAACCTATTTTCGCTTTTTTGTTCTTTATCCTAAGCATCTTCTAAGCTTGGCGGCTTCAACAAGAGCCTTTCTGGCTTCGTCATCCTCGCGTTCCATGCAGGCAATTAGGAAGTTGTTGGCGAAGTTCTCGTGGCGCTTCTGGGTTGGAGTTCGCGGTCCAAGTTTGATGTCAAGTTTTTCTTCAGCGGTTTGCAAGTCGCCCAAGATTCTGGTTAGGGCAGTTTTGATTTTTTCACGGCTTGTGCCTGCCCGTTCCGCGGCTTGCTGGTGCATTTCCATGAGCATGTTCACGTTTTGCCATGATAGGAAGCCGCCGACTGTGTTGAGGTCGTGCTTGACGTTAACGTAGTGCTTCAGGACAAGGTTCAGTTCCTCTTCAGTTAAGTCGTCTAGGGCACTGCAACCTATGAATTCTGGTGGTATCCCAATGGCGTAGAGTGATGCCGCGAACGTAATCGCTCGGGGAAGGTTGACGCCTGCCACGTTTCTGCTGTAACCGAATAAGCCTATGTGAAGTTTTCTGGCTCTCCTCGGCGGAACATAAGCTGCCACGCTGTTCACCAGCGGAGCTAACGGCTCAATCACGCTTTCGTGTTGCTGTTTGCACTTTTGGAGCGCGTTCAGAAGCAGGGTTTCTTCTCGAGGCGGTATTATTGTTGGCTCGCCGTTTGGAAGCCTTTCGTTAAGGATTCTAACACATTCTTTAACCTGTTCGAGGGGGTAATCGTATCTTAAGGCGGATTGTATTGTGGCTGTGGCTACGCCCTTGTATTCTTGCAGGAAGGGTTCAACGTTGTCAGGTGATAAGTGTCCTCTGAACGGTTTTGACCCTACGCCCAGTATGGGGTGCACCATCACGTCTTGTTCTTTTTCTATTTTTTTCAGTTTTGACAGCGCCATTTTGGAGAGCAAAACCGCGCATAAAAGCCCGTAGTTCAGGGCGGGGTCGGACCTTGCGATGAAAACGCGCAGGTACTTAGGCTTCACCGCTTTGATGTAGGGTGTGACTATTTTGTCGATGTTCCAGAGGCTGTTGAAGTCTTCAACCAGAGGGATTATCCTTATGCTTGTTGGTTTGAAGGCGCCCACCCAGTCTTTGACTTTTGTGGACTCGTCCAGCATAACTTCTGAGTCGCCGATTATGGCTTTCGCGTAGTAGTTGAAGAGCAGGGTGAGTTCTTTGCTGTCTGTTGTGAAAGGCAGGATTACCTCAAAGATGGGTGCTACATCTTTCTTGTAGAAAGTTGAGGCTACGTCGTAGGCTACGGGTATGTTCTGGAGCGTTTCGATGACTACTTTGCGTTCTACAAGTTCAACGTTTGGATTAGGAATTCTGTAAGTGAGGAAAACGTCTTTGCCTAACGTGTGGCTGAGGAAGTACTCCCAGTACTTGTTCAGCAGTTTCCTTACAACACGTGTGTCAACGTCTTTTCCTTCAGAGTCCCACATCACTTCTTGGCAACCGAGAGTTTCGTAGGCAAAGTATGCCTCAAAAATCTCCGCGTTACCGTCAATGACTTCGTCAGAACTCCATTCTGGAACGTTTATGTTGTCAGGGTGCTGAGTAGACATTGTACGGGGTATTCTCGTTTCTTCCTCAGTGTCACGTTTCATAAACTACCCTCTCTAGGTATTTCGCTCAAGAACCTTTGCACAAGTGTGAACTGGCTATTTCAGTTTTTTCACGGAGCCATCAGCTTTTTCAAGCTCTTTTTTCTTCGCAGATTGGTAATCTTTCACGCGTTTCTCCAGCGCTTTGTCTTCTAACGCGAGAATTTTTGCCGCAGCAATAGCCGCGCCTTCAGGCTCAATAGTTACCGTGGAGCCTATGCCGCTTGGCACTCTGAGCGATGAGTAGATGTCTGCGCCGCCATATTTTTCCGAGTAAGGCGGGCACGCGATAACGGGTTTCGACGTGTTGGCATCGACGAAGGCGCTTAAGGCGTTAGATCGGCCAGCAACTGTTACGTAAACGATTTTGTCTTTTTCGAACTCTTTCAGGATTGCAAGTACTTGCTCGGGAGTTTTATGCGCAGAAGCAACGCGGAACGCGTATTCTACTCCTAAAAGCTTCAGGCATTTTGCTATTTCACGGCAGAATTCTAAATCTCTCTCGGAACCCATTAGTACTATGGCTTTTCCGTTCATCTTTTTCACACCGAGCTTTGCTAGCGCTTAACTTGCTAATTAATTTTTAACATCCCACAATGAAAAACTTTCCTGCTGTGCACTAAGCTTGACGCTAAAACTACTAGTATTGAGTTTTGACTATAGAAAAAAGGAAGGAGCTTAGGAAGTTACGTTTGCCATTGGCTTTGCGGTAATTCTTCTTCTGAGCAAAAACGCAGAGATTGTTGTAGCGACTAAGAGGACTGTGAACATTAAACCTGGAAATTCAGGTATCACATTTGAATTGATTAACATAGTTCTGTCTGCTAGCGGTCCGTCTGAGTGGGTTACGCTACCGCCGCTGGCTCCGTAGAGGTTCGAATTCCACATGATAATCAGCGCATAAGTGCTGTTTTCCGTCCACGCTACATCTTTTCCATCGAAATCTCCGCTACTGAGCGGTTTCTTCAACTCGACGGTAACGAGGTTTGAGGAATCTATAGTCATAGCTCCTGTTCCATCTTGCGAAGTATCTACAGAAATCGACGTGAACCCGTTGAAGAGTATGTCTCGGTAACCGTTTGCGGCGTAACTGTCGTGCCCAAAAAGGGCACCATCCGCGCCCGTAGCCATGCAGGTAGTTCCGCCAAACAGAAACGCCACCCATGGATTATCAGAGTCTGCTGTGAACCTAACAGCCATGTACAGGTAGGTTCCATCATGTTTTGTCCAGACTTCAGCTGTTCCCTGCGGGCTAATGGCAACGCCTGTGTAGTTGCCTGCGTCATCCCACTCGCTTCCAATGGCGCCGTCAACTTCGTTATCGCTTATTGGGTTGCCTAAAAACGCGTCAAAGTCGTGCTGAGCCGAAACAGGGGTCATTGTCGCGCACGCCGTTATCAAAAAGCCCAGTAGCACTATCAAGAACAAGTATAGTTTTTTCATGCTTTGGTACTCTCCGAAACGATTCGGCTTGAGTGATTAATAATTCCCTTTTCAGGTTATTTATGTTTTAGTGCAGGACCATTTTTGCGCCACAGCAGAACTATCCGAATATTTTTGGAACAGGCAGAACGTTTTCTTCAATGATTATAGCGGATGATATTTCCTCTATGCCGACTATACACCGTAAATCTTCAACGAAGTTAGACTGATCCTTGAGGCTTTCAAATCTAGCTTTTATAATTAAGTCGAAGTCAGCTGCTTGAACCTCAATTATCTCCTCGACCTCTTTGAAACGGCTTAAAGACTCCACAATGTCCTTCTTCGGGATGTGCCCTTTTCCAGGAACTACTTCAGCCAAATTCACCATCAGCAATGTTCCTATGGGCCAAGGTGTTTTTTCAAAGTTGATTGAAGCCTTGTAGCCACGGATTATTCCTTCGTGTTCTAACTTCTTCACGCGTCTATGCACGGTAGATAGGGGTATCTTGAGCATTTTTGAGAGGGTTCTGCTGGGTAAGCCTGCGTTTCTGCTTAAAATTCTGAGTATGGCTTCGTTTTTCTTGTCCATCGCGTTCCCAGTTATGAGAAATATTCTCAATTTAATAAACGTTTATGCAAATTATTCCCACGAAAATGAGACAAAGTTTATCTATACTTGCGAGTATTTCTCACAAGAGAAAAAAACTGTGAGGAGGTGAAAAAATGGAGCCAAGAGAAATTAATTGGAAACCATCCCGAAAAATCCAGGGGTTGACATTCGCGCTTATACTAATACTGGTAGTATCGATAATGTTTGGTTTCACCATGGTAATCTCAGTCGGCGTGGGGCATGCTGTACTGCTCGTTGACCCGCTTACGAAGTCAACAAGCGACCCTATAGTTGGACCGACCTATGTAGTGAAGGCGCCTTGGGTTACTGCTGTTGATGTGTACTATGCTACTGAGTCCTTTGAAGATACAATCGGCTGTTTCTCTTCAGATCAGCTTGAGATGCAGATTCAAATTCTACTAAGGTGGTCTTTAGATCCTGGTAAGCTGAGAGCTCTTTACCAAAACTATCCGCGATTGAACTACAAGGAAGCAGCTATCGAATCGATTATGGCTGAGACAATACGGTTGGTAACTAAGAACTTCACGGCGTTGCAGACAATAGAGTTCAGGGACGTTGTGAGAAATCAGATAGAAACGGCTGTGCGTCAAGAAGTGCAAGTAGAATCGTCGTTGGCGGGAGCCTTGACGAGTTTCGAGTTTGACCTGAGAAACATTGGCTATCCAACGAAATACACTGCGGCTATAGAGGATAAGCTTGTGGCTGAACAGCAGAAGATTCAAGCGGACTTTGAGAAGCAACGGATATTGATATTGGCTGACGCTACGGCTCAAGAAGTCATCATTAAAGCGGCAGGTGAAGCTGAAGCTAAAGTGATAGAAGCGAATGCGACGAAAGAGGCGATTGCGCTAGTTTTAGAGTCAACTGGTCAAAGCGGAAACGAGACGAGAATTGCCGAGCTTTACCTATGGGTTCAAGCATTACAAAGAATTGCGCCAGACATAGACATACTAATAGTCGGCGCAGATGGCACTCCAGTGCTGATTCCAACAAACTCAACAACCCCCTAATTTTTACACATACCTCTGTTTGAATTTCGTTTAAAAATCAACTTTGGCTTCTGTCTTCTTTTCGCTTCTCAAAAGAGCTGCGAAAAACAGGAGCAAAGCAGGAAATTGATAGCCGTTTATTCTAGTCTGAAAACTATTGCACATTTCTTCTTGCTTAAATCTTCGACGATTTGAATCCAAGCTTTAGGTATTTCTCTCTTTTCTTCTTCAGTTAATTTCCTCACCGTCAAGTCTTTGTTGACATAAAAGGCGTTTTTACATGAATTACAGTTTTGATACGGAAAGAACCCTTCTAACGGTGTTGTTATTTCCTGTTTCACGCCACAGTTAGGGCATGGATGCATCTTGGATTTTGCTTTCTTTCCTGTTTCAATTTCCACGTGTTGCTCTAACTCTTCCCATGAAGAATATATTCGATGTAAAGGCGAATCTGCTTTCCGCCACATCTCTCGGAAAATACTCAACACTTCTCTTTTTTCGTGCTTCCCACACTTCGGACAATCATCAAGATCGCCCATACAAACGCCACTCCACTCAAAAACAGTAGGGTATTCCACGCTAATAATTCTTTGCCGCCTCATCAACCTTGAAAATTCCACGGTTTTCACTAGACTTACATGCTTTTGATTCGCAAGCTTTAGCCTGTTCAGACCAATATGACATGTTTTCTTGATAGAAAACTTCAGGTAGAGCTAGGTAAGCCGCTTAGCTCCAGTAGAATTCTGGGAACATGGGCGCGTAAAAGACGAAGTGCACTATCAAGAACACGAAAAATAGCGTACCAAGCACTATCGCTTTCGTCTTGAGAGACCTTGCCAGCCTGTATGTTAATAGTCCCCAGAAAAACACGTACAGGTCATTCGCGAGGACATATAGGGGAATGGTGGCTGCTTGCCCATGGTTGGTAAGATGTTCTGCGTCGTTCATGAACGGTATAAAGGCGCCAACAGCAAAGAATATGCCAAGAGCTAAAACCTGCAGAAACAGCTTGCCCCTTTTTTCGCCATAGCTATACAGCTTCAACGTGAGAAACAACCCAAACGCTGATGCAGAACCGTTAAAGAGGTGCCCATATACTGTGAAACCCGGCGGCATGTAAGGTCCATAGGGCTGGAAGTTGAAACCGTAGATTAAAGACAACACTCTGTCAAGGATCATGAAGGAAAAGTAGAAAATACCGACCACCAGCAAGAGTGAAGCCACAGTCTCTTTTCTAGGGAAATGAATCATGAAAACTATGTTAACGCAGATTTTTTTATAAGTTTATTTACGCTTAGCAAGCAACACGTTTCAGAAGACTTCTGGTTTTTAACTATCTACTTCTCGCTTCCAGTTCCCTTTTCCGCTTCTGGCGCCGATCCCAATAATACAGGAACACGGCTGGAAGCTCAAAACTCACCAGAAACAAAAGTCGTTCAAAGGTTAACGTTGGAAAATACTTCAATATGAGAAAATAGCCAGTCAACCCGGAAGCCGCGAAAAACAAAGCTGCAAAATTTATATTCACGTTTTTTCCTCGTTTCTTCGTTAGGGCGGAAATTTCTTATAACCTTTACTTTCGATTGACCCCTTGAAAGACCGCGTAATTCAGGAACCACAGTTTCTTTTGCTAATGCGCTCTCCTGTGAAGCAACATGAACCGGTAGTTCATAAATCAAATATATTGTGGAAACTAAATAGCCAGAAATGCGCGGGTGACTTGGTTATGCTTAGTCGTCGATGGCAAATACTGAGCATTGCTGCAATTCTATTTATGTTAACTACCGCCAGCCTCGGTGAAGTATCCGCGTCCATAAATCCGCCTGCAGATCCGGTTCGCTTGATATTTATTCATCATTCATGCGGCTCTAACTGGTTAAGTGACAGCAACGGCGGTTTAGGCATTGCCTTGCGGGACAACAATTACTTTGTAAGCGACACAAACTACGGTTGGGGTCCTGACAGCATCGGCAGCAGCACAGACATTGGACATTGGTGGCTCTGGTTCCGAGGTCCCGACAGCACAGAATACCTGAACGCGCTTTATGCTGAAAGCGAGCAGCACTCCTCGTATTCTCGCATGTCAACAGCTGTCAGCGGCGAAAACGAAGTCATCATGTTCAAATCTTGCTATCCGAATTCTGCTTTGAAGGGCGATGTTAACGACGCAGTGCCGGCGATTGACAGCAACCCTCTGCGCGGACAAAGCTGTGGTTCTCAATATCACACTGTGGCGAACGCTAAGGGAATTTACATTGACTTACTTGAGTACTTCAAGACGCGGTCGGATAAGCTGTTTGTAGTTGTCACAGCGCCGCCGTTGACAGATGCCACGTACGCTGATAACGCACGTGCTTTCAACAATTGGCTCGTGAACGAGTGGCTTACAGGCTACGATGTTGGCAACGTTTTAGTATTTGACTTTTACAACGTGCTAACCACGAATGGCGGAGACGCAAACACCAACGACGCAGGCTTAGAATCGGGCAATCACCATCGCTGGTGGAACGGAGGCGTCCAACATAAAACAGATGGAGACGACGACGCAACCCCGAACGTCTTGGAGTATCCAACTGGTGATAATCATCCAAGCAAAGCGGGAAATGAAAAAGCCACAACCGAGTTTGCGCCGCTTCTGAATAACTTGTACAGCGGTTCTCAAGTAATTCCTGAATTTTCTGAGCTTGTTGTTTTGCCTGTTCTGATGGTCTTGATTTTAGCTATTGCGTTCTTGAGCAAGAACAGGGTTGGCACCGCTTAAAACGGCGTCTGATATATTGCGACACCGAAATACGGCTTTTATCTAATACCGCTATTCATATAAGTTAATGGAGAAAGGGGAAGGCTTCAAACGGGGCTTAGCCTTCATCTTTCATCCCTCCTTAATACTTTTCAAAAAAAGTTTCAAATTACTTGAAAAAGATAAATAGTTTAAACAGAAGCCACCTAGAGGAAAGGAGTGCGCGAGATGGCTTATTTACGGAAAGAGACGGAAACGGTTGAAATTGACTACCCTTTAGGCAAGGTGTGGGCGGCTGTTCCAAAGGCGCTTGCCAGCCTAGAATGGATTGTAAAAGAAATTGATGACACAGCGCACCATGTTAAAGCCAAGACGCAAGGGGGCTTCATGTCATATCCTTCAGTGCTCATAATCGATGGGGTGGCGGTGGACGAGAAAACTGCAAGAGTCAAGGTTACAGCGGAGACGCCTGTTACCACTATTACCTCGGTTGCTGATTTTGGACGAACACGGGACCGTGTTGAATTATTCTTTGAGGCGCTGGCGAAACAATTAACTAACAAAAAACCCACTCGATAATACGCTTATCAACCCAAACTCTATTTTGATTGGCAGGAACTGTTAAGCATGGAACCACAAAAAGAAAACGCTGAGACGCCGCCGAAAAACGTGGCGAAGATTAAAGTAAGCAAAAACGGTCCCTACCTCGTTTCAGGCAAGATTCCCCTCCAAAAACAGGTAATCATCGCGGACTCCGATGGAACCGCTATTGAATGGCAGCCAAGCACCAAGTATGCGCCGCAAGAAAAATATGCCCTTTGCCGTTGCGGGCACTCTAAGAATAAACCGTTCTGCGACGGAACCCACGTTAAGGTCGGTTTTGACGGAACCGAAACCGCAGGCGAAGAAGCGTACCTTAGTCACCCTAAAGAGATTGATGGTCCAGCGTTAAAACTGGCGGATATCGAAGACCTATGTGCTTCGGCGCGCTTCTGCCACAGGGCTGGCGGAATCTGGAAACTTGTCCCAGCATCGGACGACCCCGAAAAAAAGCGAATAGCCATCGAAGAAACTTGCGATTGCCCTTCTGGGCGTCTTGTGGTTTTGGATAAACAAACTGGAAAGATTATTGAGCCAAAATTCACTAAGTCAATCGGGTTGATTGAAGACCCCGCGATGGGCGTGAGCGGTCCTATTTGGGTGCGCGGTGGAGTTCCAGTTGAATCTGCTGATGGCAAAACCTATAGAGTGCGCAACAGGGTTACTCTTTGCCGTTGTGGCAAATCTAAGAATAAGCCTTTCTGTGACAGCAGCCATTATCCTGAGGCAGAGACAGTGGAAAAAGTGCATGACGAGTAAAAACACTGGAGCGCCAGCCGCTAGAGTAAACGGAAAGCAACTGAAGAAACTTCGCTAATGTATCCTGCGGTTATCGGACCTACTTGAAAGAAGTTTTACATTCGCCAGAAAGAGCTTACGCTGGCGCCGTTGTGACATGCACCGTTTTTTTATCTTGACACCACGAAAGCAATGTTGACGACAGCGCGGTACTCCACAATCTTGTTATCTTTCACTTTTGCGGTGCAACGTTTTACATGCACGCTCTGGATGTTTTTGACTGTTCGAGCTGCTTCATCAATAGCGTTTTGGGTTGCCTCTTGCCAGCCCTCTTTTGAACTGCCGATTAACTGGATTATTTTCACAACCATAATCTCTACACCTCCACATAAATAGAGGTTTCAAAACACTTCAGTCTTTCGGCAAGAGCAGGAAAATGGGAAAAGGATTTGAAGCTTCTGTGAAGCTGATGTGCTATTCGAGTATTTGTGCCCATTTAAACGCGATCCACGCGATGAACAAGAAAACGATTGTGTAAACTACTGCTGTGGCGACAGACCTTGATGTTATCACGGATATTGGTTCTGAGTAGGCAAGTGCTTGAGTTATGAGCGGCTGACCGTCTTGAAGCTCAATGTTTGTCGTGTTGAAATCGACGTTGGCTGAAGAGTAAAGCGCGTAGTTTATCAGGTTAGCGCCGATGCCGTCCGTTCCGGCGCCTACGGTTATTGGTCCTTGCGTGGTCATCATGGTTCCTGAGGCGCCGCTTCCAGGCAAGTAATTCAGGACTGGTGAGGGACCAGCGAAGACGGCTATTATTGGCACGGCTAAGAAGAGGCCTATGAAGACGCCTAAAGCTACAAGGGTTGATACGATAGTGCTTTTTGAGAGCGCTCCTGCGGCTAGGATTATGGCTATCCAAACGAAAGTGCTGAGTATGTTTCCGAAGAGCCCAAGAGGTACAAGGTGGAGGTTGTTTTGGGGACCGTAGACCACTGCTCCGCCGATGACGACGTACACGAAGAGTATCGTGTAGGTGACTAGGATTATCATGAAAGTTGCGAGTAGCTTACCTAGGAAAATCATGCTTCTTGAAACGGGTTTCGTGAGTAGGGGAACAATTGTGCCGCTTTCGAATTCGCTTGAGATGCTGTTCATTGCTGTTATGAGTGCGAACAGGAAAATGCCGATACCGGGGATTGTGAAGGTGACGGCGTATTCTGGATTTGCGTTGATAGCTTGGTCAGTGGTGGCGCTGAGGACGACAGGCAAAACCCATGATAAGGTGGCGAAAATGAATGCGACTATAACTAAGCCTAAGAATTTTTTCTTGCGTATGTTCCAGAGCATTTCGTATCTTACTACCGCCCAGAAGCGGGTGAACCAGCTGGGGTGTGGTCTTCCAGTGCTTGTACGGGTTGCGGTCATTGTGGTTTTCCTCCTTGGT
Organism: Candidatus Bathyarchaeota archaeon; assembly: GCA_016927015.1. Lineage (GTDB taxonomy): Archaea > Thermoproteota > Bathyarchaeia > Bathyarchaeales > Bathycorpusculaceae > SG8-32-3. The sequence continues at coordinate 11,298 of JAFGNM010000008.1, forward strand.
CTTTGCTGACGAGTTGTATGAAGACGTCTTCGAGGTTTGACGTTTTCTGGCTCATAGCTACAATGATTCCTCCTGACCGTGTTATTTCTTGGGACACTTGAGCTCGCATATCTTCGTGTGTCTCCATCTGGATTCTCAAAGTGTCGCCTGTCTGCACCACGCTTGTAACACAAGGTAATTTCTTTACGGCGTTGACGATGGTGTTTGATATTTTGGCGACTTCCACATGGAGCATTGCGGGTCCTGAAAGTAACCCTGAAACGTTTTGGAGCGTGTCTGAAACCAACGCGGTGCCACGGTTGATTATTGTGACGTGGGTGCAGATTTGTTCGACCTCAAAAAGCAGGTGGGAAGAGACAAGAACTGTTCTGCCTTCTTTTGCTATTTCCTTTACGACTTCTCTTACTTCCACCATGCCGACAGGGTCTAAACCGAGGCTTGGCTCGTCTAAAATGACCAGTTCAGGATTATTCAGAAGCGTCTGTGCGATGCCTATGCGCTGCTGCATTCCTTTGCTGTATTTGCCTATGAGGTCGTTTTCTCTGCCTTTGAGCCCAACTAACTCGACAAGTTTCGGTATCTGCTCTTTTCGCTGTTGCTGGGTCATGCCGTACATTTGCCCGTAAATATCCAGCAGTTCTGCGCCTTTCAAGTGCTTCGGGAACTTAGGGAGCTCAGGCATGTAGCCGATACTTAACCTTGAATCTGCTTGCTCGTAAAACCATTTGAGAACTCCACCGTTTTTGCTACCGTGCAGTTCCTGTCCGAGAACTTTAACGGTGCCTTCATTAGGCTTTAACAGCCCTACGAGAATTTTCATTGTGGTGGTCTTTCCAGCGCCGTTTGGACCTAAAAACCCGTGAATCGTGTTTCGCTGCACCTTTAGGTCCAGCTTGTTTACTGCAGTTAGTGAGCCGTACTTTTTGGTTAAGCCGTTAGTTTCAATGGCAAGGTCCATCTGCAGAACGTCCTCAACATTCTTATTCCCTTCCAAGAGCATATAAGCGTTAAACATGATCCCGTAAGAGAATTGTGCGGAGAGCCGAAAAGCCGTTAAGCGATAGTTAAGCTAAAAGTTCAAGTATTTGTAGGGGAGGGGGTAGTCTCCGCAGAGCACGCAAGCAAAACATCAAAACCTGCCTATTCTGTAAGAGACAGTAGCTTTAATCTAGATATCAAAAACCTCAAATACGCCTTGTCGCATAATAAGTTTGTAAGTATTTGAGTACTTACAAAGGATGAGGGTACAATCATGAATTTACGCATGGGCTACCTCACTCCAAAACAAAGCCTTATCTGGACCCTTAACAGTAACGGGTTAACTGAAGCAAGCATAGCCAGAAAACTTTTTGTAACTCGTCAAACGGTTCATCATGCCCTCAACGCCGCGAACCAAAAAATCGGCGAATCTCTGCAAGAAACAGCGAATATAAATAAGATTGAAATCGAAACCGTAGACCTGGCCAAAGGTTTCTTAATTGGGTACAGCGCACATTTCAAAAGCCAAGCGTTCATCACTTTTTCAGCAAAGAATGGCATCCAAATTTGGTATAAACATGAAGGCAACTGTGAAAAATGCAAAAGGCTGAAGAAATGCAAAGAAGTTCTGCTGGAAGAGATAAGAGCCCGCAAGCTAACTTTGCCAGACCAGTCAAGCCAAATGCTACCTTCCAAACTGGCTGAAATCTTGTTTTCAGAAATCACAGGAGGAAAAAAAGATGGGCATACGTAAAAGACTTCTTGGCTGGTGTCAAAGACCAGCAAACACGGTTTCTGTGATGATTAGACGTCATACTTCGACCTTTGCCGTCCTGATCACTACTGCAGTTTTGCTTGTTTCATTCTTCCTGATATCTTCAGGTTCACTTCTACCTACCCCTCCAATCGCTCCCAAGTTGCCGCAGCCTCCGACAGACCTCTGGGATTTCACCGCCTCCAACAGCACTGCTAACACTATCAGCTTAGATTGGGGAAACCCTCTGGTTTCCAACGGGATAGTATACCTATGCGCCGCTGAGACCTATGTCATACCAAGCGAACCACCTATTCATCCCGCGAATATTACCCCATCACGTCAGCTTGGAACAATTTACGCCTTAAACAAATCTAACGGCGTCAAACTATGGAATCTTACCGCCCAAGGAAACATCCGCTATCTCACTGTCATTGATGGGGTCACCTACATCTCAGCAAGCGACGGGAGATATCACAATGGACAATACGGAGGCGGCAACATTTTTGCCCTAGACGCTGGAACTGGCTCTCAAAAATGGGTATACAAAATTGACGGTGACGTTTTGTCGTCTATAATCAGCGATGGCGTGGTATATGTCTTCTTTCACGCTTCTTTTACGCTTGATTCTTACGTTTGTGCTGTGAACGCGTCCAATGGTAGGCAACTTTGGAGATATAACGCTGGCTATCATACTTATTTCTCGTCTCCCGCATTCGATGATGACGCAATCTATTTCGGCACATATCGTGGAAACTATTATGCTGTAAGCGCCAAGAATGGCTCCGAGCTCTGGAACGTTGCTGTTGATGGCAGGGTTAGCGGGTCTTCTACGCTATTTGACGGCATAGTCTACTTTAATTCAGACGATACAACTTACGCCTTAAATGCTCAGACAGGTGAAAAACTCTGGAGTTATCCTATAACTCAATATCAGATAGGTGATGCTGGCATCAGCTACTTTAAAGCTGGCGAGAACGTCTACGCACTCAATGCTTCTAACGGCAACCAAATTTGGAAATTTTCTGCCAACGAAACAATAATTTCATCACTTAGCCTTATCGACAACGTAATCTACTTTTGCACCAACGAAACCTTAACCGCCTTAAATCCTGCGAACGGTGCGCAACTATGGAGCTGCAACACAGAAGGCGATGCGCCTCTCGCCATCTACGATGGCAGAGTATCCCGTTTTAATTACATACAGCCAAACGCCGTCATTAATGAAGGCGCACTATACTATTATTCAGGCAAAACACTTTTCGCCTTGGATGCTTCGAACGGTAAAAGCCTTTGGAACTACACAGCGGTCAGCAATTGGCTGTTTCTAACTGTTGCCAATGACATGGTATTCTTTAGTGTAGACAATACGGTCTATGCCTTGAGTGGTTCTGCAGTTGGGCATCCTTCATAGAGCCCGACGGCAGTTCCTTCGTGTAATCAATGAAATTAGGTGCAGATTACCAAGGAATACGGGTTAGTCATTGCCAACTCAACCACTTGCAACATAGAGAGTTAATTTGAGAATTAGGGTGATGCGCGGGGAACTGTTTTTATTTTAGGGCTAGATACGGTATGGCATAGGAGAAGTGTTTATGGATTTTAAAGGTAGTAAAACAGAAAAGAACCTTTTAGCTGCTTTTGCAGGCGAATCCCAAGCTAGAAACCGATATACTTTCTTTGCCAGCGTGGCCAAAAAAGAAGGTTATGAGCAAATCGCCGCTATCTTTCAAGAGACTGCTGACAACGAGAAGGAGCATGCGGAACTGTTTTTCAAGCATCTCAAAGGCGGAATTGTGGAGCTAAACGCTGCTTACCCTGCAGGCGTAATCGCGTCAACAGCGGAAAACTTGGCGGCTGCGGCTGAAGGAGAAAAGATGGAGTGGGGAACAATCTACCCTAACTTCGCAGACGTAGCAGAGCAAGAAGGCTTCAGAGAAGTGGCTAAAACCTTCCGCAACGTCGCCAAAGTAGAAGCATACCACGAGCGCAGATACCTGAAACTCATGGAAAATGTGAAACAGGGCAAAGTGTTCAAGAAAAACACGCCGATCAAGTGGAAGTGCAGAAACTGCGGTTTCGTCTTTGAAGGTAGCGAAGTACCAGATAAATGCCCCGTGTGCAGCCACGCAAGAAGCTACTTTGAGGTTTGGTGCGAAAACTACTAAACCATTCTTTTTCTTTTTTCCGTTCCGTTTCTTACTTGCTATGTAACCGTTTCGTTCCAGAAAACCAGCTTGTCATAGCGGCTTTTCACGGCGTCCATAACTGCCGGCTCATCATAAACGATGTCCAAGCGGGAGCCATACTGGTCTAACAGCGTGTTCACGTCACCCCAAACTTTCTGTGATAAATTATCAGCTTCCCAAAGGCCCCAGATTTTATCTTCGGGGTTTCGGAAACCAAAGCCGTAATCCTTTGGAAGAACATAAGCCGCTTCTCCCTGAATAACGCCGTGTTCTTGCGGGTTACTGTGAACGTAGCTCCAAAAATCCTTCAACGCGCCAAAATGGTCCTCAGTCAATATCCCATACTGCCCAATTTTTGGGTAATCAAAAACCACAAGGTACTTTGCCCCAGTTTTGTAAGCCAAAACCATGTCGTCGTAAAGTTCTTCTTTAGACTCGATGTACGGATCATCGGTGTACTCCCAAGTGATTATGGCGCCCCAGTCCTTGTTGTAGGCTTTTGCTGCGCCTCTGCAAAGCGCTATGTGCAATGGTCTGCTGTGATTCCATCCGAACTCGGCGAAAACAGCGCTGTATCCAGCCTTGTAATCAAACCAGTAAAGCCCGTAATCCGCAGTGAACATCCGAGTCGTATAGTTTGAATAATATTCTACGATTATTCCCAAGCCTGTAGCATATTTTGCAGCCGCATCAGCGTAATCTGTCGCGTTCTCAACCAGCATGGAAGCACCCTTATCCAACTGGTTTCCTCCAGGTTCATCATAGCGGTAGACGCCTAAGAACAGGTCACCATACTTCTGCTTCGCTTCGACCATCCAATCAAAGATTACGTAACTGTACTGCATACTATCCGTGAATAATACAATAAAGTGTAGCTCAGAGTCCACAATGTAATCACATGCCTCATCAAGCGCAGTCTGATTAAAAGATATCTCAATTGAGCCAATCACGAAAAGGTTCGTGTAATTCTTCACCTTGTCCACCAGAGCCTTCAAGTCAACTACGTTGTCACTGTAGGCAAATTCTACACCTACAAAAAATTCTGGGGGTAAATTGACGCTGCCTAGCCAGTCAACTGTTGCGATAATAGAAACTGAAAGAACCGCGATAAGAACGATTCCCAACACAAAAATGGCTCTTTGACCCATTTTCCATTCAGCTTTTACGAACTAACCGTTATTCAGGGTTCTTCTTTAAAACTTTTGCAGATTCGCTCCAGTAGAGGTAAATTCTTTGGGTAAGTTGGCTCGTTTCGCGTTGCCATTTAGCCCACAAAATCTATCGAGACCTGCGGTAAAGACCTACGAGTTCGCCTTTGGCGAGTATGTGACCTTGCATCGCTTTTTCTACGTCCTTCTTCTTTGAGGGCGGGCTTAACTCTAGTTGCACGTCTAAAGCATAGACTTTGAAGAAATACCTGTGTGTTCCATACGGGGGACAAGGTCCGCCATACGCATGTTTTCTGTAGCTGCTTATTCCTTCTGTCCCTGGAACCGTGTTTTCTTCTATTTTATGAGTGGTAGGCGGAATATTCCAGACGATCCAGTGGTCAAATGTTCCCATGGGCGCGTCGGGGTCATCAACTATCAGGGCTATGGTTTTTGTTTCTTCAGGTACGCCTTCAATTGTTAAAGGGGGATTTACGTTGGCTCCGTCGCAGGTGTATTTTGAAGGAATAAGCTTGTTGTTTTCAAACGCAGGGCTCTTTACCAACAAGTTTTTCACAAGTTTAACCTTCTCAAAATGATCAAGAAAATATGCTGCTTTGTCACATAAAAAAGTTACCAACCCAGTAAAAGACATGCTTAAAACATATTAAGCACATTTGTAAACAACATATCAGGGGGATTGAATGAAGGCGTTTCCAATTAAGCTAATGGCTGTTTCCATTAGTATAATTTGTGTTCTTAGCATTGGCTTCGTGTCTGCTCTTGAATCCGATGAAGCCTCAGTATCGCTGTTTTGGTCGGTCCAGACAGTTTATCAGGGCGACGTTATTACTGTCAAAATAACTTTTACAAGCAGTTCCACTGACCAACTCACAATAGTTGGCTATGGTTTGCAATTTGACTGGGATCCCGATAAATTTTATGGGCCTGATATATCCGCTAATCCCGTGACTATTCCAAGTTATGGCACGCACATTTTTGATCCAATAACTATTCAAATTCCAGTAAATGCAAGCATTGGGGCGCACAGTTATTTTGTTGGGGTTGACGGAGCACAGGGATACTCACTTACCGATTTCTCTTGGGATTCGCCCGCATTAACGATACAAGTTCATTCTGCCATTGGAAGAATCTACAGTGATTTAGCAGCTCAGTTTGATAGCAAACTAGACAATGCTAGTAGCGCCAATTTTGAGAGCGCGGAAGCGAAATCACTCCTTCAGCAAGCACAATTTGAATATGCTCTCTCGCGTTCCTTAACGACTGAAGAGAAATGGTCGGAAGCACTATTACATGTACAGAACGCCACTAATATTTTGGATCAAGCAAGTGCAGCAGAGCAAAGAAGTGAAGAACAAGCAGGAGATTTGCAAACATTACTGTTCTATGGGGCAATTGCAGCAATTGCGGTCATTATAGCTGTATCCATAATAATTGTCATAATGCGCAAAAGGCGAAAGCAGCCTGAACCTGTAGAGGATCAACCAGTTGACCAACCACTGGAAACGCAGGACTTTACGCCCGAAGAATAACCACAACCGCTACAATCCTTTTTCACCATACTTTTCACTGAAATGGGTGCGTTAGGTGCTGCTGATAAATTTATTGACATTTTTCAAGGTAGCGCCACTAATGGGACTATACGGTTTTTATTAAAGACAAGTCAATAATCTGGTGTGGTGTGATTGTGTCTAACGATGAATCTGGGGATAAAGCGGAAGAAAAATTCGTAAGTCCTATCAAAGCTGAGGATGTAATGGCCACGGAAGTAGCTGTTATGGACGAAGATGTCTCCGTGAAGAAAGCTGCAGAAGTCATGGCTCAAGAAGGCGTAAGCGCCATAATAGTCACGGTTGAAGAGAAAGCAAAAGGAATCGTTACTGAGAGAGACATCCTGAAGCGTATAGTTGTGGAGGATAAGAATGCTAGGAAGACAAAAGTGAAGGAGATAATGTCAAGCCCTTTAGTGACTATTGAGCCCAGCACTAATTTGGAGGAAGCTGCACGCCTTATGTTTGAGAAAAAATAAAGAACCTCCCAGCTACACATGAAAATCGTTTGATAGGCTTAATCACTTTACAGGATATTTGCCGCCTTCAACCTGAGATTCTGAGGTTGCTAAGACAAACAATGGAAACCCCAAAGAGCCTCCAAAAAGTCTTGAGGTACTACATAATATAGAAGCAGACGCCAACAACAGGTATTCATTTCAGAATATTCAAAGCGCAAATCAATCGAAAACTCAGTTTTCTCGGTAAAGCCTATTTCAGAAAGAGGGGTTGGTGGACGGGGCGGGATTCGAACCGCAGTATCCTACAACAGGTCATTCCTGAAAAGTGGGCATAATGCTTAAATGGTTTTTGTTTATGCTTACTGTGTTTGAGGGCTGGTAGATCAGCTTGGTATGATCGCCACGTTGGCATCGTGGAGGCCGCGGGAAGCCCAGCA
>JAFGNM010000091.1 GCA_016927015.1 Candidatus Bathyarchaeota archaeon
CCGCAGTAGTTGCAGATGACAAGAACTTCCTCTGGATCGTAAGTAAGCGGAGCAGCACAGTGCATACACGCCTCAAGTTTTGGGGCAGCTGGTTTGGGTGCAGACGTTGGCGGAGTTGGCGCAGGTGCTGAAGGGGAAGGTTGCGCTGCCGCTGAAGCCTTAGCAAACTCCATGGCTTGCTGTTTTGCCTGTTCTTTCCATCCAATGAGTGCAGCGGGGTTTGCGCATGAGTTTGCTAAAGCTTGTTCAACAATGTCCATGAGCCCTTGTGATCCGTCAACCTCGATGTAAACGTCCTCTGGTATGCCTCTGACTTTGATTACTGCCTTTTCGAAGAAGCCTTTTTTCAATTCAAACATGAAACTGTTCTGCCCAGGAATTAGTTTCTTAACACTCCAACCTGCTTGTTTGATGTATTCGGGCAGCGTTCCTTGGAGATTCTCCAGCCGGGCTCCGATTTCGCGGTAGCGCGCTGAGGTCATCCTTATAGTCCTCTGAGAAGACTCGTACGTTCATCAACGAGCTTGTCGAGCACCTCAACCTTAGCTATAAGTGCGTCCATTGCTGCTCTCCACTCGTCTGTTGCTGGGTCAATGCCAACAGCTTTCTCAACATCAGCTTTTACTGATTCTGCTTGCTCTATGAGGCTCAAGTCATGCTTAAGAACGGAATCCAGTTTGTCCTCCTTGACTTTTATTGCGTCGAACATGCCAGCGTACCCCGCGACGGCTCTGTCTATGCGTTGAGTAACCCTGTCGAGTCTGGAGTTAAGCGCTTCGTATCTGTAGGTGTCGTCTCCTGAAAGCTTCTGAACCAATAAAGGATTGGCAAAGGTTCTTCGGAAAGCGGTTTTTGCGGCTTTAAGCCTGTTCACGACTTCCATCCTGATGAGGCGGTCGCTTTCTCTTCGCAGCTCTTTCTCTTTGTATCCTCTGTATCCTGGAATGTAGCCCATGATTTTTTCAAGAAGACCTCGTTCGCCACGAACCTTTCCTAAATAGTCTTTTTCACTCATTTTTTACTCCTCTGGTATGCAACAATACCTATGATGGCTATAACGATTGCCAGAATGCCCAAGATGACAACGGGGCTGACTACAGTGTAAAGCGCGGATACAAGGGCAATGGCAAACATTATGCTGCCCCAAACCAAATAGTAAGTGGAATCCTTCCCAGCTACAAACGAGTAGGCTAATGTGTAGATTCCGAGAGGGCCAAAAAGCCATGCTGGAAGGTTAAAAAGATCAAAAGTAAGTAGTGACAAACTGTAAGCTATCGCGGCAACACCGAGAGACGCAATAAGAACAACAAGGGCGCCTGCACCATAATCTAAAGACTTGGAAGGCGCTTTCTGATCAGTTTTCATTGCATCCCTCGTACGCGCATGCTAATTCTAGTATGGAGTTGGCTCTCTTTTAAGATTTTAGCTAAATATTCCGAAGCCTTTTTGCGGTATTTCACCTTTTATGGTTTCGCCTGTTGCGCCATCTAGTAGTAGTTGGTAACTTCTGCCTCTGTAATCATATCTTACGAACCATACTGGAGCGTGCAAATAGACTGCCTGTTTCACGTTAAAATCGTTTTTCATTTCAACGATTTTGTCCAAATCCTTCTTAAGCAGATAACGGTGATGCGCCTCGATTTGCTGTTTGGCAAGCTCCAACGCTTCATCTCTCTCGATTTCACTGTTCAAAACCTTTGCGAACCCCTCGATTTTCCGAAAGTCAAAGGGAACCTTGCCCTCCAAAGGAACATCATATTCTCTTGTTGGAAAACCTGCCGCCTCCCGCGCCAGTACAAGCCAATTGTACTCTTTCTGGATTTCCCCTTCCTTCACAATCGGCGGCGCTATGCGCTCGAATATTCCTTTATAGCTGGTTTTGGCTTCGACAGAAACAACCCAGAAAGGCAGGTAAACCAAGTTTTTCTCAAGAACTTTGGATTTTTTGGCAAGGTCGCTTGGTTTCATGAAGCCCGAGCGCATCCAATTTTTTATCAACTCGTCTACTTGAGTTAGATCATACTTATTCGGCAACACTGAATGCTCAAAATTGAAGGGGGCCCCAGTCTCGACCACTGTTGTGAAGCCACAGTATTTGCAGGTGGCTATTAGCTCGCCAGGCTTGAACTCCACTGGCGCGCCGCAGTGCGAGCACCTGATGTTCTGAGCCACTGCCATTTTTCTATGCCTTCAGTTTTTCCCTCTTGATGATTTCTCTAGCTACTATTACGCCTGAAGCTGAAGCTTGAATTAATCCTCTGGTGACGCCGGCGCCGTCGCCTATGGTGAACATGTTCTGGATTTTGCTTTCCAAGACGTTGTTCAGCTGCAAGTGTGAAGAGTAGAATTTCACTTCTATACCGTAAAGGAGCGTGTCTCTGGAATGTATTCCAGGCGCGATCACGTCTAGCGCTTGAAGCATTTCCCTTATGTCGGATAGATAACGGTAAGGCAACACGAAGCTTAGGTCTCCAGGCGTGGCGTTCTTCAACGTTGGCTCCACCACGCTGCGGGCTAAACGTTCAGGTGTTGACCGCCGTCCAGAAACCAGGTCGCCCAGACGCTGCACCATTACGCCTCCGCTGAGCAGGTTCGAAAGCCTAGCCACGTATTTTCCGTAAGCTATGGGCTCCCTGAAAGGCTCCGTGAACGACGTGCTTACGAGAATGGCGAAGTTCGTGTTTTCCGTTTTTCTTTCAGCATAGCTCTGCCCGTTAACAGTTAACACGCCATCGTAGGATTCTGTTGTGACTTCGCCGTAAGGTGAAACGCAGAAAGTGCGAACTTGATCGTCAAAAAGCCGCGAGTAATACACAAGCTTCGGCTCGTAAAGCGCCTTAGTCAACTCTTCCATAACAGACGCTAGGACTTCAACTCTTACGCCTACGTCAACTGGGTTGTTCACGGTTTTTAAGCCGCGTATTTGCGCTTCTGTTTGCAGCCACTCGGCTCCG
>JAFGNM010000092.1 GCA_016927015.1 Candidatus Bathyarchaeota archaeon
CCCATAAAGTACGGAAAATGTCGTTACGCGTAGAGTTTGCTGATTAAGGAGCGCTTGATTCATGAAGTTGGACTCCATTGGCGATTGGGTTAGAACAGGCTACTCTTTGAATGTAACGCCGGAAATGGACGGCGAAGAAGTTACGCTTTTTGGCTGGGTTCAAGAGATACGTGATTTGGGCGGCATCCGCTTCATCATACTGCAGGATAGGGAAGGCACGATACAAGTTACTGTCCCCAAGAAGAAAGTGAGCCCCGAAGTGTTGTCGAAGTCTGATGCACTGCAAAAGCGGTACAGCATCGGCGTGAAGGGCACAGTGAAAAAGACCTCTATGTCACCCAGAGGCTTCGAAGTGCTGCCGAAGGAAATCAAAATTTTAGGCACAGCAGCATTACAGCTGCCCATAGACATCACAGGCAAGACCCCGGCGAACATAGAAGTTCGATTAGATGCAAGAGCACTGGACCTCTGCCAAGAACCGAACATTGCGGCATTCAAAATTCAGCACTCCGCCGTGGAAGCAATACGAGGTTTTCTCTTCGAAAAAGGTTTTCTGGAGGTTCACACACCGCGAATCATCGCCTCAGCAACCGAAGGCGGTGCAGAATTATTCGCTGTGGATTACTTCGGCGAAAAAGCGTTTCTCGCGCAGAGCCCACAATTGTACAAAGAGCAGTTAGTGATGAGCCTCGAGAAGGTTTTCGAGGTTGGCCCTTTCTTCAGGGCGGAAGAGTCTCACACGCGGCGGCATTTAAGCGAATTTGTTTCGGTGGATGTCGAGCAGGCGTTCGCCGACGCCGAAGAAGTCATGGTTCTTCTTGAACAGTTGATGCAGCACACGTGCAAGGCTGTGAAGGAAAACTGCCCGAAAGAGTTAGCGGCGCTCAAGTATAAACTGCAGGTCCCTGAGGTTCCTTTCAAGCGTTTAACTTATGATGAGGTTCTCAGAGACTTGAAGAAGGAGGGCGTTGAGGTTCCGTGGGGCGAAGACATACCGACAGAGGCTTTCAGAGTTTTAGGCAAGTTATATCCAACTTTCTACTTCATAACTGACTGGCCCACGCATTCCAAGGCGTTTTACATAAAACCGCGGGAGGACAAGCCCGACCTTTGCGAGGGGTTCGACTTGATGTGGCGGTGGGTAGAGCTAGTGTCAGGCGGAACAAGAATTGCTGAAAAAGACCTCTTAGTTTCCAGATTGAAGGAGCAAGGGTTAAACCCGGAAGCTTTCAAGCACCATCTTCAGGCGTTTGATTACGGAATGCCGCCTCACGCGGGCTGGGCAATAGGCTTGGAAAGGCTCACCATGATGCTGACTGGCAAAAAGAACATACGCGAAGTGACATTTTACCCTAGAGATAGAGACAGATTAACGCCGTAGCGCTGTTTGTTCTCGAGTTTTCTTATAGAACTTTCCTTCAGAACCATAATAAAGAGGAACAAACGAAAGTAAAGTGGGAGGAGTTGAAAGGAGAATGGCGAAAAAGTATGCCCTACTATTCCTTACTGCAGTGCTGGCGGTCGTTATAATTAATTTCTCTGTAAGTGACACAGGCAGCTCTTTGGTTTTCGCTCACAATCAGGATTGTTCTACTGTTGATAAAGCTGCAGGCGACGCTTTCGCAGTGACAATAGCTTTCAAGAACACTGGAAAAACCGAAGGCGCTTGGAGCGTAAACATTGCTTTCGAAGACAGTTCTTGGTCTCAGGTTGGAACGCCGCAGAATTTGACCCTTATGCCTGGGCAAACGGAGACTTTGGTGTGGAACGGTGTTGTTCCCGTTAACGCTACCGTTGATTCAGTGGCGAGGCTTGTGGTGTATTATGATGATTCTTTCAAAGCGCTTAACTGGTGGATTCATGTGGTTCCAGGTGCAGAACTAACCATAAAATCGAGCCTAGTAGAATAAACCCGCTTTCAAAATACGCGTAAGGAAAAGGATAGGCGCAACACAGCCGCAAGGCTGTCCGCCTAATGGTCCAGTTCTGGTTCTAAACTGAGTTCAGTCCCCTAACCGCAGAGTAAAGAGCGGAATTAAACCTTTTATCAGATAAGCAGAAATGTGCCTCTGTGGAAATGCTGTATAAATGACCAAGTATTACGCGTTACCAGTAGCCACGGAATACTGGAAGCCCGGCGAGAAATACCTGAACGGCATCCTTGGCGCTGTAGAAAAAAGAGTAGTTAACGGCGATTTTGTAGTTATATCTGAAAAGGCGCTTTCAACCGCGACGGGTAACATCATAGACGAAAGCTCCGTCAGCCCTGGTTTCAACGCGAAGCTGATTTCTAGCCTCTGGATGCGAATTACTTGGGGATACTTCCTAGGCGCATTATGCCGTCTTGGGCCAAGGCTGAGGCAAAGACTTCGAGAATACCCGATTGAAGCTGGCAGCCGCCACAAACAAATCGCCCTGCAGCACGCGGGGCTTTTGCAGGCGTTAATGTGGGGTTCTGAAGGCGGCATTGACGGCTCCAACCTGCCATATTCTTACGTGAGCTTGACTTTGAACAAACCGTATGCGATGGCAGAGGAGATTCACCAGCAAATCTGGCTTAAGTTGAAGAAGAAAGTCTTTGTTATAATTGTAGACACGGACAAAACCTATTCGTTCAGGAACTTCTATTTCACTCCTCACCCAAAACCGATGAAGGGCATCCACTCTCTCGGAGGCGTAACAGCCTACATCATCGGCAGAATGTTCAAGTTCAGGAAGAGACCTACCCCACTTGCCGTGGCTGGAGGAAGGCTGCAGGCAAAAGAAGCGCTAAAAATCGCTAATATCGCTGACAGAGCACGCGGTCCAGGTTCAGGCGCAACAGTGTGGGATATGGCTGCTAGATTCCACGTATCAGCAACAGGGATAAGTTGGGACATGCTTTCGAAGGTCAAGCATAAACCCATCGTTATCGTCAGAAAAAGCGCTGTCGCGAAAAAACCGATAAGCGCCGAACATTGAAGGCGCACGTTTTGAAGAGTAAAGAATAAACATGCCCTTTCCTTTAATGAACGCTGGGACAATTTATGGAAGAAACTAAGACGCTGAATGCCTTTTTTAATCCGCGTTCAGCGGCGATTATCGGCGCCACTAAAAAAATAGACAAAGCGGGAAACGTAATCTTCAAAAACTTCGCCTATAACAAAACGCGAGGAGTTTTCAAAGGGGAAATTTACCCAGTAAACCCAAACGAAGAGTCTATTCTTGGCTTCAAATGCTACCCGTCTATAACCGAGATTCCAGGAGACCTCGACCTCATAGTGATTGTTGTTCCAGCCAAAGTCGTGCCAACAATCATGGAAGAAGCAGTTGCCAAGAAAGTCAAGACTGCCATAATAATCACCTCAGGCTTCAGGGAAATCGGAAACATTGAACTCGAACAGCAAATAGTAGCCACGGCTAAACAAGCAGGAATCCGAATCTTAGGACCTAACTGCTTAGGCGTGTACTATTCAAAGACAGGTGTGGACACGCTGTTTCTTCCCGAAACCAAGGTTCTGACCACTGGAGATGAAGTCATTGCCACGCCGAGGCCGATGGTCGGAGACATAGCCATTGTTACTCAAAGCGGAGCCTTCGGCGTTGCCGCCCTCGATTTTCTAGCTGGACGCCAAATTGGCATCAGCAAGTTCGTGAGCTTCGGCAACAAAAGCGACGTGACCGAGTCGGAGATGATGCATTACCTGCTCTACGACAACGAAACGAAAGTCATACTTCTCTACGTGGAAGACATAAAATATGGACGGCGATTCCTCAAAATAGCAAAGAATGTAACCGCGAAAAAGCCTATTGTAGCCCTCAAAGCAGGAAGAAGTGCCGCAGGAGCCAGAGCCGCCGCTTCCCACACCGGTGCCATCGCAGGCTCAGACAAAATCTACGACGCGGCTTTCGAGCAGACAGGAGTAATCCGTGCGAGGGACATGGAAGAATTCTTTGATATGGGGAAAGCGTTAGCCATGCAGCCGCCGGCGCTAGGCAAGAACATAGGCGTACTAACAGACGCTGGCGGTCCAGGCATAATGGCAGTGGACGAATGCGAAAGTATCGGCTTGGCTGTCAACCGCTTTTCAGAAGAAACTCTGCAGAAATTCCAGAAACTCAAGGACCAAGGGGTGCTTCCCAAGTTTGCGGCAACCTCCAACCCAGTTGACCTTACGGGTTCGGTGACGGATGACATGTTCGAGGTTGCGGCAGACCTAATGTTTCAGGACCCAGAAGTCCACGGCATAATTCTGCTTGGACTGCATCATTTGCCTGCCCTAAAAGAAAAGTACATTGACGGCGTAGCGCAGATTTCAAGCAAATACAGCAAGCCAATCGTCATGTGCGACATCGGCGAGACCGAA
>JAFGNM010000093.1 GCA_016927015.1 Candidatus Bathyarchaeota archaeon
TAGGTTTCTCTGACAGTGGCGTATCAGAGCGGGTAATAAGCCAGTTGCTTACAGAAATGGATGGACTTGTAACTCTTCAAGACATAGTTGTTGTTGCAGCCACCAACAGGCCAGACATGGTAGACTCTGCAGTGCTGAGACCTGGACGATTTGATAGGCTGATTTACGTGCCAGAGCCCGATGAAAAAAGCAGACTTCAAATATTCAAAATCTACACGAAAGAGATGCCTGTAACAAAAGATGTGGACTTAAACCAGCTTGCTTTACTGACTAAGTATTATTCAGGCGCAGACATTGAATCCCTATGCAGGGAAGCCGCTATGCACACGCTGAGAAGAGACGTCAACGCTGGGGAAGTTACGATGAAAGATTTCCAGGACGCCATAAAAGAAGTAGGTCCATCAGTCACGCCTGACATGGAGAAATGGTACAAGAGCTTCATGCAGCATATTCGGCAGGTACAGAAACCGGCAACGCCCGTTGCTTAGGAAGCGAAGTATATGCCATCCGTTAAAACTTGGAAAATTCGTCCCGCCTATTTTGTTGTATTGGAAATCTTGAACAAGAAAGGCGACATGGTCGACGATGACCTCTTTAATCAGTTGAAAGAGGAATTTGACGATTTAGGGTACAAAGACTTCAACAACATTCTGCTGCGGCTGGAAATCAGCGGCAAAATCCGCACCACTTCCATGTCCCGCGGAAAACGACGCGTCGAGCTTATACAGTAAGCCCACGTTACTAATGCTCAGCGTGCAGTTAATGAAAGACGTGCCAGACGTCATCGTTATCGGAGGCGGCCCTGTCGGTTCCTTCACGGCTTTGAAACTGGCTAAACTAGGCGCCGAAGTTGCGGTTTTCGAGGAGCACAACGCGATTGGCAGTCCATCGCACTGCGCAGGGCACTTGAGCATCCGAAGCCTACGAAATCTGGGGTTATATCCGCTTCCAAGGGAAATCGTTGAAAACACGTTTTCTCAAGCCAATTTTTATTCGCCCTCAGGTTTCAAGTTCTCTGTCCACCTTGCCAAGCCAGTCACTTGCTCCGTCAACCGTGCAGCTTTCGA
Organism: Candidatus Bathyarchaeota archaeon; assembly: GCA_016927015.1. Lineage (GTDB taxonomy): Archaea > Thermoproteota > Bathyarchaeia > Bathyarchaeales > Bathycorpusculaceae > SG8-32-3. The sequence continues at coordinate 1,068 of JAFGNM010000093.1, forward strand.
TAGGTACATTGCTGATAAAGCCGAAGCAGCCGGAGCACGTTGCTGTCTGAACTCGAGGGTTCAATCACTACTGATCGAAGATGGCGCCGTTAAAGGCGTGACAGTTAAGCAGGAAGACAAGGCAGAGCGCTTTAGAGCGAATATTGTGGTTGACGCAGAGGGAATTTCGTCTAGAATTTTGAGGCAAACAGGCTTAGCAGGGCTTAACGGCGAAAGACTTGTTTACGGCGTGGAAGCGGAAGTAGAAAACGTCAAAGACATGGAGCCGGACGCGGTTGAAGTGTTTCTGGGAAAAGCGTATGCTCCAGGCTTTTACGCGTGGCTTATGCCGAGGCTTGACGGAACAGCAAAGGTTGGACTTGCGACGAAGACTGGAAACCCCAAAGAGTTTTTGCAAAGGCTCATGCTAAAGCATCCAGTGGCTTCGAAACAACTCAGCAAGGCGAAAATCACGCGCACGGCGTTTCACCCCATAACCTTGGGCGGGCCAATCTCTAAGGCTTACACAAGCGGTTTTCTAGCTGTAGGCGACGTGGCTTCGCAGGTGAAACCAACCACGGGCGGCGGAGTGGTTTTCGGGTTAACATGCGCTGGAATCGCAGCGGAAGTTGCCGATGAAGCAGTGCGACGAAATGATGTGTCCTCACATTTCCTGCAGATGTACCAGAAACGCTGCGCGGACACGTTGGGTTTCGACTTTGGCGTTATGCTCCGGATTAGGCGGTTTCTTGATTCTCTTTCTGACGAGAAGATAGACGAGGTTTTGCGGTTCTGCGCAAGAATAGGTTTGAATAAAACGTTGGAGAACGTGGAAGAGATAGATTTTCAGGGGCAGCTGCTTCTTAAAATCTTGACGAAGCCTGCCATGTTTGCTGCTTTGGCGTATTTCCTTAAGCTTTACTTGTCAGCAAACCCTTAAAATCTCGGGGGAACAACCTGATAGGAGACGGCGGGAAAATCAAACATGGGTGAATTCGAGTATAAGCAAGTCATAGTCTTTCGTAGCGATTTGAAGCTTAGCAAGGGAAAAATTGCTGCTCAAGCTGGGCACGCAGCGGTTTCTGCGGCGCAGGAAGCCCATAATCGCCACAGAGGCTGGTGGGACGCGTGGTTCTTCGAGGGGCAGCGCAAGGTGGCGGTTAAGGTGAAGGATGAAAAAGAGCTTTTGGAGCTTGAAGAGGCGGCTAACGATTTGGGTTTGCCCAACGCGTTGATTGTTGACAGGGGTCTCACGGAGATTCCGCCGGGCACGGTTACTTGTTTGGGAATTGGTCCCGCTCCAGCAGCGAAAGTTGACAGGGTAACTGGCAAGCTTTCCTTATTGTAAGAAAAGGCGTATGGAACTTGCTTGTTCCGAGAATTGACAAGTTACTAGGCATTGAAGTTTATGCCACCGAAACCGCTGGTATCGGCGGGGTTATTCGGGAGTCTGTAGAGGATTTTGTGGTTGAAGAAGTTCTTGTTGACGGCTCCAAAGCCAAAATTGAAAAAGCCGCGGAGAAAACCGTTTTAGGAGCGTCACCGTCTATGCAGCCGTATTTGTTGTGTGTTTTGGTCAAGCGCAACTGGGACACTTTTATAGCCCTCAGAAACATCGCTAAGCAGTTGGACCTAAGTCAAGGGCAAATTCACATCGCAGGCATAAAAGACGCCAAGGCTGTTACGGCGCAACACATCACGGTTGAAAACTGTTCCTTGGAAGACGCCGCAAAAGTTAACGTAAAGGACATCAAAATCCGCCCTGTTGGATACGTTCATGACAAACTCTCACCGTATTATCTCCTAGGCAACCACTTCACCATAAGAATCAAAGCGATTAAACGTTCAGAATCAACCGTTGCAAAACGAATAGCCGAAACCGCCAGCGCTCTTGGCGCAGTCGGTGGGATTCCGAACTTTTTTGGGCACCAACGCTTCGGAACAACTCGCCCCATAACGCATTTAGTGGGAAAAGCCATTCTTGAAGGCGACTTTGAAGAAGCTGCACTGCTTTTTTTGGCTAAGCCAAGCGTCCACGAGCATCCAGCGTCCAGAAACGCCCGCGGAGAACTGCAGTCAACGCGGGATTTCAAGCAAGCTCTGCAGAACTTTCCCAGACAACTCCGTTTCGAAAGGCTAATGCTTCGCCATTTGGTTGATAAACCTGATGATTTCGTTGGTGCATTTGCGCGGTTGCCTGTTAAGCTTCAGGCGCTTTTTGTCCAAGCGTGCCAGTCATACCTGTTTAATCGTTTCTTAAGCGAGAGAATCAAGAGCGGGTTTTCTTTGAACAGGGCGGAAGCGGGAGATTACGTGGTGAACGTGGAACGTTCAGGCTTGCCTATGGTTAACGTGGCTAAAGTGGCAAGCGCAGAAACTGTCATGGAGGTTAACGAATCGATCAAGGCTGGAAGAATGCGGGTTGCGCTGCCGCTCATCGGAATAAAGCAAAAACCTTCCCAAGGCGCTATGGGACAAATAGAGCGGCAAATCCTTGAGGAAGAAGGCATTCGAACAGAAAACTTCAGGGTTAACGAGATATCCCGGGTGGCTGGAAGAGGCGGGTTGCGCGCGGTTCTCACACCTGTTCAAGACTTCAAGTTGCACGGCACCTCAACCGTTGCCCCAGACCAGAACGAGAGCCAAGCGGACCTGAGTTTCATGCTGCTTCGCGGTTCCTACGCGACAGTGCTTCTCAGGGAGATAATGAAGCCTGAAAACCCGATAAAAGCGGGCTTTTAACCGTGCCGAGGCAGTGCGGTAACGCTGATAAATGAGAAAAAGAAAGTATATTGCAGAAGGCCTTTTGTGATGGAAACCGAGCA